>JAJYHY010000475.1 GCA_021784555.1 bacterium | reverse complement strand
CGAGTTGCTGGTGGTCATCGCCATCATTGCGCTTTTGCCGCCATGCTGCTGCCAGCCCCGCACCGGGCCAAGGAGCCGGCCTGGACGGCGGTCTGCCAGAGCAACCTGCACCAGTGGCGTCTCGCCCTGCGCCTTTGCGTGGAGGACCACGGCGGCTATCCAGCCGAGACCATCGAGGGTTACAACCTCCCCTGCGGCTGCCTGGAGGTGGGCCAGTGAACCCGCACTCAACCATCCCGAAGAGGAGCGGAAGCGTGGCAGCCGGACCGCAAGCCACGAGTCGCGGAACCGCAGAAGCCAATCCCTCCGCAAAGGGTCAAAGCGGAGCGGTGCGCCAAGGTCCAACCCAGCCGGCCAGCGCCGACCCTTTCCCTTGCCGGTCAATCAGCAAGGAGGCCCTGCGCCGGGCGGCCGCGGACCTTGCCCTCACCACCCGCCAGGCGGAAATCGCCCTGGCCGTGCTGGGCGGCGGCACCGAAACTTCAATCGCTTCCCAGGCGGGCATCAGCGCCAACACGGAACACACCCATCGGCGGCGTCTATTCGAGAAACTGCGCGTCCACAGCGCGCCGGCTCTCGCCCTGTGCCTGTTTGGTGAGATGCTCGCCGCGGGAATTCCGCCCTGCCTGGGCCTCTCACCAGCCTGCCCGGAGCTTGGTTTGGCCGCGGTTGCTGACGTTGATGCCCCGAAGGACGAGGGCGGCCGCCGGCGGCCGTCGCCTGCCGCCACCATCCTCAGCCATGCCGTCTGGGGGCAAATCGCGGCTTCCCTGCGCCTCACGCGGAGGGAACTCGGCCTGGCGCGCGGCGTCTTCGACCAGACAACACGAGACGCTATGGCGGCTGACCTGGGTCTCTCCGCCAAAACGGTCAAGAGCGAGATGCGCCACCTCTTCGCCAAGCTGGGCGTCCACAACCGCTCGGGCTTGATTGTGCGCATCTTCGGCGAAGTGCCCAGTTTGGGCATCTGGCCCAGAGCCAGCCTACCCCCGGAATGCCGCCAATGCCCCGCCGCCGTCGCTGGCCAGGCCGCCGGCGGGGACCGGAAAACCCCTGGCCCCGTCACCTGTTTGGCTTAAGCCATACTGGCGACTAGGCAGCCCGCGCCATAGGTGATAACATGACTCTTAGAAACTTGGGGGGCGTGGCAGCGACGCCATAACGCCGGCCATGCCCTCGTCAGAGCAGAGTAAGCAACATCGAGCCGAAATGAATTATGAAGACCCATGAGAACCCGGCAGAGCCTGCGGGCAGAAACTGCGCCCCTACGGCGGCCTCTGTGACCAGGCGTGATTTTTTGTGGACGGTGACAAGGGCCACGATCGCGGGCGGCGTCGTGCTTGCCGCCGCGCCCGCGCTCGCCCCTCCGCTCAGCTCGGGGGGAGGCTGCCCGAGATGCGATTCGTCGCCCAATTCGTGCGTAAATACAAATTCCTGCAACAGTGACTGGTGCGGCGACGACACATGCACGGAGAGCGACGGCTGCAACGGGGACCAATGCACGACCAACACGTGCTCAATCAACGTGTGCGGGGGATCGAGCGATACCTGCACCGTAACCAACACATGCAGCGTGAGCAACCAGTGCGTCGGCTCTGACTCGTGCAGTACGAACACCTGCTACACGGACAAATGCGGCCCAGACTCCTGCAACTACGCAAACGAATGCACCATGGTCAACTCCTGCGGCTCGAACACCTGCTCCATTGGCGAGGAATGCTCGAGCCAGACCGGCACCGACTCCTGCGACTCCACAAATCAGTGCGGGAACGACGACTGGTGCGGAGGCACAAACATCTGCTCCACGAGCAACAGGTGTGAGCAGGCGGACCCTTGCCACGCCCAGCTCAACACTTGCACGCACTACGACTATTGCGGCGACACCAACCAATGCGAGAGCACGACGGGAGGGAACTATTGCCAGACGGACTCCTGCCACAACTGGGACTACTGCACGGGCGCGCCGAGCAACGTGTGCGAACTTTCGGATGACTGCAGCAACCTGGACCAATGCGACGTGGACAAGTGCAACGGAGTCAACCAGTGCTCAGCAGACGACCACTGCTCCGTGACGAACTACTGCGACATGGACGAATGCACCCAAAACGACTCCTGCGACCCCGGGGCCGTCAACACCTGCGGAAATGCTAACTACTGTGACGTCTTGGCGAACGTGTCATACACCTAGGCGCGGGACGCACGGTCCGCGCGCCACCCGCGACGCGTGCCATGCTCTGGAGTGGGGCAATGCCACGCTGCGCCATGGCGGGGTTGTGGCGGTCCCGGTCCTTCGGTGCGGTGCTGCGCAATGTGGCATGGGTGTACTCGCGCCACCTTTCACGGTCCTGCCGCCGCGGGCACGAGGGTCCTCGTCGCGGGCCGTGGGAGTGCTCGGGCGGGAAGCACTCGGCGGCGGCGGCGCGTGGCCTCCGCTAGCGGGCGGGCGCGACGCATGGGAGGTTGTGAAGGCGACGCGGCCGGCGTTCACGTTGATCGAGTTGCTGGTGGTCATAGCCATCATCGCCCTCTTGGCTGCGATGCTGCTCCCCGCCCTGTACCGCGCCAAGCAGTCAGCCTATACCGCCGTCTGCCAGAGCAACCTGCACCAATGGGGACTTGGCTTGCGCATGTACGTCGATGACCATCGGGGCTACCCAATCGACTATGTGCTGTCGCCTGCGCCGGGGTTCGCGACCGCGACGAACCACTGGTACCAGCGACTGGAGACCTACACGCGGGCCAGGTGGCCGTCATGGAGCCTGCCCGGTTCGCGATGGGAGCCCGATGGCGGGTTGGCGGTGTGCCCGGCGTATGCACACTTGGCGCCAACTTACGGCGACATAGGCGTCGATGCCTGGGGCAGCTACGGCTACAATGGGGGCGGGTTCCCGAACGCCACACCCGGGTGGCGCTTTGACGACGACGGGGGCGGCCTTATCAGGCGCTCCGATCCGGCGGACATGGTTATCTCCATCCCCGTGGCCACATACGCTCGGCCGCTGCTCGGCTATCGCCCGGTGATCGATAGCGACATCGTGAGCCCGAGCGCCATGGTCGCGATCGGCGACGCCAACCTTAGCGGGAGGCCGCAGACGATCGTCGCCGGTCGTGCGCCAGCGGGCGGCACTGCGGGATCGTTTAATTTCAGTCCGGTGTGGTTCGCTGGCGCGTCATGCCTCCTGGCTGGCGCCCCCGACTACTACACCAACGGCATAGAGTACGGGGTACGCGCGACCCTTGCAAGGCACGGGGGCCGATTTAATGTGCTGTTCTGCGACGGCCACGTCGCGCTCCAGAGGCCCGCGCAGTTGTTCGACTGGCGCCAGGACGCGGTCGCGAGGCAGTGGGTTCGCCAGAACACCGTGGTGCCAGCCGCCGAGCGAGGTTTCCCGTAGCGCCGCCGCGGCCGCGGGCGGGTGCGCGATAGAGTTGAATGTTTTGCCATGCTCAACCAATTCCATTCGCGGTGCGACGGAGCCGCACCGGCGTTCGACAACGTTCTGGCCCGGATGCGCGGGCGCCGTTGCGTCATTTCGCGCACGGCGCCTCCGTTCATGACTGTTCGCTGGCCTGACCTGGGGGCGCTTGCGTCCGAGATGCGACTGCCCCAACTGACGCCAGCATCGTTGGAAGACCCCGCAGTCCGATCTCGGTTCCTCGCAGTGCTGGCCGAGGGACCGCCAGGCTACGGCGATTTTAGACCAGGGCGGATCGCTTTCGCATCCGGCCGGGCCGAAATCGGCCGTGTCGGGGCGTACCGCAGCGACCACCGGCGCGTCCTTCTGCTCGGGGTGCGATCGAGGGGGGGACTGCTCGCGGCGTTGACGGCGGCGGCCGCCCGCCAGCGGCTGGGCGCGACCATCGACATCGAATTCAGAGGTTGGGATTCGCCCGCCGCCTCCGGGGCGGACCTCGAGGTCCTGCGGGATGCCTGCGGGGGGTTTTACGAGGCCCGGGGCGTTCTCGCCAACGTACTGCTGCGTTCGGATCTGGCCCAGATCGACGCGCGCCCTTGGGAGTTCGTGTACGATCGTCCTCGAGTGAGGGTAGCATGGCTGGCGCTGCTGCTCGCGGGCTGCCAGGACGTGGTGGCTTTCGAAGAGATCCACGCCGAGAGCGCGGTGCTTTGGAATCTGGGCAAGGTTGCCGACGGCGGCTTATGGCCGCACATCGTCCTGCCGGCGACGAAGATCAACGTCGCCCTGCCGCCGGAGATGGTTCCGGCCTTGCTTGAGCTTACGCGCGGGGCGAGCATCGACATCGCCCCGGCTCCCTTCCTTTCCCCGATCGCGGGCGCGGAGGCCCCGGCACCGTGCGATTACGCCCAGGCGCTGCTGGCGCTCTACCGCAACCCTGCGGTTCCGGTGCGGCTGGTTTCGCCGCTTTCCTGGGCGGCGGCCAGGATGAACTCCCAGGTCACATTGGTTCGCTCCGCCGCGTCGGCGGGGGCGGAGATAGCCGTCACGCCGAATGGGGACCTTTATGCGGGCGAGTTTGGCGTTGGAATCGAGCGGTGGCGAATTGGAAACGTGCTGCAGGCGTCGGGGTCAGTCCTCACTTTTTCCGCTGGAGGGGAAGGCAAAATGGCGGAAGAAGGTGCAGGACTGACCCCGACGCTGCACTGGGAGCGGCTGGATGCGGTGCCGGAGACGTTCTCTAACGCGATGCAACCGGAGCGGTGCCAGACCTGCGATTGGCGTTACCGCTGCGGCGGGCTGGACGCCTCGGTTTTCCAACTCGAGGAGCGGCGCCGGCTCGCTTCCCAACGTGGCTCGCCGGGCACGGCCGCCGAGGCGTTGGAGCGGATCGAGGCCTGGCCGGAGGGCGAGATGGCCTGCGACGACGGAGGCTGGTCGGACCTGGCGGAGCTTTACTGCGCCCCGCGCAAGGCCCTGTTCGAGGAGATGCTCTGGGACTGCGCCGAGGGCGCGGCGCAACGGCAAACGGCGGGGCCAAGGGAGGGGCTCGAACTGAGCGATGAGGGGATTACATACGTGCCGGTGACGGCGGGGGCAGAAGGATGATGGATGATGGATGATGGACGGTCGGTCAATCGCAAATCGCAAATCTAAAACCGGAAATCCCCGGTGGATGCTGGATGAAAGCGCAGACCTGAAACGTGAAGCCTGAGAGTGAACCGATGAAGACCATGGACAAAGGTGCGGAAGAGAGGCTGCGGAGCGCGCGGATCACGCGGATGGATAGCTGTTCAGGCG
>JAJYHY010000474.1 GCA_021784555.1 bacterium | reverse complement strand
GAGCATTTCAACTTGGCAATAGTCTACTCTTCCTTACGATGCTAGGTGGCAACAGGACCAATGACGATACACTTCGGACAGGCTTCCTCAACTGGGAGCAAGTCTACAACCATTTACCGCTTCGAACCTCGGATACAACATTCTTGAACAAGAAAATCCAAGTGTGGCAGGATTTTATGGATCACCCTGACCATGATGACTATTGGCGATTCAGTGTTGCAGATTGGCCCCGTGTTGGCGAGTTGACCCCCGGCAAGTACCCCCGCGTGAAAGTGCCGACACTCAATATCAGCGGTTGGTATGATCAAGTTCAACAGGATACCATTAACAACTACATGGAAATGGTTCGCTACGGTCCTCCGGAACTCCGAGACAAGCACTTCCTAATTGTTGGTCCATGGCGCCACTTTACCTTTGGCCGGAAGGTCGGAGACATAGACTTTGGGCGACAAGCAGCAGTTGATAGGCAGCCTATCAAGCTACGGTGGTTCGATTATTGGCTTAAGGGAATGAAAAATGGCTTTCTAGATGAACCGAGAGTCCAGATATTTGTCATGGGTGAAGATCAATGGCGGAGCGAACTCGAGTGGCCTCTGACCCGGGCAGAGGAAACCAAATACTACTTTCATAGCGCCGGAAGAGCCAACAGCCGATTCGGGGACGGGAATCTCAGTGTGGTAAAGCCTGTTGAAGAGCCGTCGGACACGTTTGTCTACGACCCTAGCGATCCGGTCCCGACCTATGGGAACGTTGAGCCCTGGCAAGATTATTTAGCACCGGATGTCGACGGACCTCGGGACCGGCGCGCGATTCAAACGCGGCATGACGTGCTCGTTTACACCACTCCAGAGCTAGACAGAGATGTGGAGGTAACAGGAAGGATCTTGGTCAAGCTTTACGCTTCCACTACCGCAAGGGACACCGACTTCACAGCAATTCTCAATGATGTCCACCCCGACGGCTACGCTCAAATCTTACAGGACGGCATTATCCGTGCGCGCTACCGCAATTCGTTTGTTAAACAAGAATTAGTGAACCCCGATCAAGTTTACGAATATACGATCGGCCTCATGTCTACCAGCAACGTTTTTAAGAAAGGGCACCGGATCCAAGTCGAGATCTCAAGCAGCAATTTCCCGAATTACGATCGCAACCCGAACACAGGGAACAGGTTTGGCGAGGACGCGAGATTGATAAAAGCGAAACAATGTATATATCACAATGGATCGTATTCATCGCACATTATTCTGCAGGTGGTGCGAAATGATTAGAAGCTGTTGCAAAACCTCCTGCAGCGGTCGTCAGGGCGCGAGCGACACGGTTGAAACCGTGCCCTGGCAGCGGCTTAAGACGGGTTTTGCAATAGCTTGTAGATTTTAACCGGCATTGCGACGAAATATGGTCTATCCGCAAGGACTTGTGCATCGACTTTTCCGGCTAAGAGGATCGAGTTGTTTCTATTCAGGAATTAGTCTTTTGATGTCACCAGAGAATTGATCAACTCCCTGAATGCAGCGAGCAACAACTCGTCTCGGGACTTGCTATATTGATGCATTTAGTAGCGCTGAGAGGGGCTTGCTGCTCTGGTTTAGGATATGAAATGTAAAGTCCTCAGACGGCTGATGACTCTGGGTTGTTTGATTTTCTCGACTTCACCCCTGGTCTCTGCCGCCGGTGAACAAGGTCGGGTTAGGGCCATCACCAATGCGGCTCATGAGAATAACTGTCAGAAACTGAGAGCGGATGTCCGCACGTTGGCCGTGCCAGGTCCACGTTTGGAAGCTAGCCTTCAAACCCTGGGACTCTGTGAAGCACGACTGGGCGATCTAAGCGGAGCCGCGAGTACCTTTGAGCGTTTGGTAGACCTCGATCCCAACTTGTGGCAGGCGTGGAACAATCTGGGAGATAGTTATCTAGCCCTGGGGCGACCTTCCGAAGCGTTGCAT
This sequence comes from bacterium, assembly GCA_021784555.1. Lineage (GTDB taxonomy): Bacteria > Verrucomicrobiota > Verrucomicrobiia > Limisphaerales > UBA8199 > JAJYHY01. The sequence continues at coordinate 3,291 of JAJYHY010000474.1, read as the reverse complement.
GCATTCCGACACGCAGCGGAACTGAAACCCGCGAACCCCTCGGTTCTCTTCGGCCTCGGCAAAGCCCTGACCATCCTCAGCATGTATTCTCAAGCTTATCGAGTGGTCGACCGTGCGTATCGAATGCAGCCGAGCGACCCGCAAATCAAGGAGCTGAGACAAACGCTCGCCAGGACCTTAGCGGGGCAAGCTAAAGCATCGGTCAACGAGCACAGGTATAAAGAAGCAAGAACGCTTCTACTTGAAGTGGCCGACGTCTTTCGAAATTCGGCATCATGGAATGATTTGATCGGGTTTTCAGAGCTCAAGTTGGGAGATGCGAAACCGGCACTGAATCACTTGCAACAGGCGGTTAGTCTTGATCCCGACAACGAAGACTATTTATTGGATCTGGGCGAGTTTTTCTTGATCTTCAAGGCGTACCATGCTGCACAAACTACGTTTGAAGCGGGAACGAGCAGATTTCCCGGGTCGGCCCCCATGGTCTTGGCGCTCGGGCTAACAGCGGAGCTCGAAGGGCGACACCACTACGCAATTTCCATACTAGGGAAACTGATTCGTTCGAATCCGAACTTTATCCCCGCTTACGCAGTTCTTGGAACGGCGTTAGAGAACGCCCGTGATTGGCAAGGCATGGTGGATTTAGGAAAGAAACTGGAAGTGCTTGAGCCTTCTAATGGGAGAGGGGAGTACCTGGTGGGCGCTGGCTTGTTTAAGATGTCGAGCGGCAACCCCGACAAGCTAGCGAAAGCTCGAATTGCGCTTCAAAAGAGTGTGAGGCTAGATCCAGATTACCCGCGTGCTCGTTTCTTGCTAGCAAAGGTCTTCGAGTCAGAAGGAAAAGATCGGGAAGCCATTGCTCAGTTAAGAGAGACACTACTCTTAGACCCCAACAACGCTGAAGCTCACTACGTCCTGGGTATGGCTTATGCCCGCATCGGGGAAATGAAACTTGCAAATGAGGAGCTGCAGAGACATCGAAGGATTGAAATGGAAAGGAACGATACATCACGAAGACTCGTAGTTTTGGAATCTGTGAATGGCAAGGCAGCCAAGCGTAGACCTACGAGCATTTTTTCCGAGCAAAAAAAGTAATAGTCGGAGTAAACGACCATGTGGAACTTGAGATCATCTCCGATTATGCCTGTGGTATAGGCGAGAATCGCCCCCATGCTTGCCTGACCGTCAGGTCCAGAAACGCCATGGCCAAGGATGCGTCGGCCTCTGGGCAGTCCAGCGCGACGGCGGCGTATGCGATAGTTGTTCAGTGAATTTCATGAAGAATTGTTGCTGATTCAATAGCTTTGGTCACTGTTATGTTCGATTCGTACAAAACGCATAACGCGTTGTCTATTTGGCTGCAACAGAAGAATTCTCCCCGACAAATTTCTCGGGAAATTATAAGCTAATGCCAAGTCCTAGCAGGATGCTGCAAAACGGATGATTTTTGAGATGCGGATGCGATCGAGTGCGAAAAGACAAGGCTGTGGAGCTGGATATGATCCTTCTCGTCGGTTGGTTGTGCGTTTCCGCACGGCGTCCGCTTCTTCCTTCCGCCTCTCGAGCGGCCTCCCGGTGGGCCAGGCGCAACCGGTTGAACGCTGCGGCCCACCAGTAAGCCACCTGCTGAATCTTCCAGCGGCCGACGTGCCGCACCTTGCGCAGACCGCCGGCCTGTTTCATCCAGCCGAACATCTGCTCGATCTTCTTCCGCGCTCGCTGGCTCAGCGCGTAGCCTTTCGTTTTCATGCGCCGCAGCATGCGACGGCGCGCGTCTCCGGCGGGACCGGGACTCGTCACCCGCTCGGCGGTGATGGGCACGTGCGGCATGACGTCGAGGTCTTCTTCCAGGGTGCGCAGAAACTCGCCCGCCTCGAATCCGCGGTCCCCGCTCACCGTCTCCGGTTTCACGCCGTGTCGTCGCCGAAAGCGCCGCAACAGTTTTTCCGCCGTGTCCCGCTCGGCGTGCCCGTCCGCCACGGCGATGGCGATGTCCAGGCACAGCCCGTGCCGGTTCTCCATCCAGGCGTGACCACTGTGGCAAAGCAGCGCCGGTTGGCCGTCGCTCTTGCGCGCCAACCGCGCTTCGGGATCGGTCGTCGAGCGGTGCGTTTCGTTCGCGCGCTTCGGGCCGCGAAAATTCACCGAAGGATTGCGGCCCCCTTCGGTCGGGGGCCGGTCCGCAGGCTCGTCCTTGCGGCGAAAACTTTTCAGCGAGGCCCAAGACTGGATCAGCGTCCCATCCACGGTGAAGTGGTCGTTCGAAGCGTACTGCTCGACCAGCGCCGTGGCCACCACGCGCTCGAAAAACTTTTGCACCAGCCCGTGCCGCTCGAAGCGCTCGCGGTTGTGCGTAAACGCCGTGGCGTCGCACACCGCCTGGTCCGGGTCCAAGTCGCAAAACCAGCGGTACAGCAGATTCCAGTTGAGGGCGTCCACCCGACGCCGCTCGGAGGGAATCGAAGACAGCGCTTGCAGCAACAGCGCCTTCAGCAGCGCTTCGGGGGGAATCCCGGGGCGCCCCGTTTCGCGGTAGGCGTCCTCGAACGCACGCTGCATCGCTTTCAGCACCTCGTCGGCGCGCCGCTTGATGGCGCGCAGCGGATGATCCTTCGCCAGCCGTTCCTCAGTGTTGGCAACGAAAAACATGGGGTTCTGCACTTTGGGATTCCCGCGCACGAAGTTCTCCTGTTTTCGAGAGATTCGCCGCAAGAACCGCGGCGTTCGACCTTCGCGCAAATTAATCAGCATTCAAACTTCCAAACACCCAGTTTTGCAGCATCCTGCTAGAAGGTGTCCCGGAGTTCGTTGGAGGTGAGCGGCGGCTCAATGCATTTTACGCCACCTTTTCCTGAGTCGCGGCCGTCTTTCTTCCCAAAGCCGCTTCCAGCATCCACAGGTCCCGGTAACCCATCATCCTCCGAAAATTCTGTTCGGTCATCAGCAGCGCGGCGGCGGCCCAGCGCAGCACCATTTTCCCATCGCGCCAGCGGCAGACCTTTCGGGTTCGTAAACGCACGCCGCTGTGCGGACTTTCGATTACGTTGGTTGAGACCAGGCAGCGCGCAAGGCTCGGCGACAAGCTCAGCCGGCTGACGGTGAACATTTCCGCCAAGCCTTCGCGCAAGCTCGCCGCCGCGCTCGGATATTCCCGCTCCAGCCACTCGGCCTGCTTCTCCAATCGCGCCATCCCTTCCTTGGCCGGCAGCCGAAACGCTGCCTGCATCGCCGCCTTCGTCTGCTCTTTCAGGTGTTCGGGCAAGTAGCCCATCACGTTTTCGATTTTGTGAT
>JAJYHY010000473.1 GCA_021784555.1 bacterium | reverse complement strand
CGGAGCCGGGTCAGGCGCATCAGTTCGGCGTCCACCCGGGCCTTTTCGATGACCAGCGGGTTGCCGGAGGCGATGGCCTTGACTTCGGCATAGGTCAGGGCCGCCGCGTCGAGGTCTTCGAGACGGCGGACGGTCAAGTCGCCGCTCATGACCTGGGCGATGAACCGGGCTTTAGTCTCCAAGGTCTGCCATAAGTAGCCGTCGAATGAGCCTTCGGTGACGTAGCGGTAGATCCGCACCACCGGGTTGCGGTTGCCCTGGCGCAAGATGCGCCCCTCGCGCTGCTCGACATCGGCCGGGCGCCAGGGGGCGTCGAGGTGATGCAAGGCGATCAGGCGCTCCTGGACGTTGGTGCCGGAGCCCATCTTTTGGGTGCTGCCAAAGAGGATGCGAACCTTGCCGGCGCGCACGGCGCGGAACAGGGCGAGCTTGGCGGCATCGGCGTCGTAATCCTGGATGAAGGCGATCTCGGCGGCGGGGACGCCAAGCTGCTCCAGCTTGGAGGCGGCGTCGCGATAGACGGAGAAGCCCTGGTCTTGGGGCGTGGAAAGGTCGCAAAAGACAAGCTGGGTGAGGCGCTCCGCCTGGGTGGTGTGCCAGATGCGGTGAATGTTCTCGACCGCCAGATTGACCTTGCTCTGAGGATTGTCGGGGGAGGCGGGGAGCATCAGGCGCAGGTCCAGGGCGGCCTTGCGGCCCTCGGAAGTGATCTTGAGCATGTTATCGACGGTGGGATCGACGCGGGCGGTTCGCAGCCGCTCGGCGCGTTGGGCCAGGCACTCGACAAACTCCTTGAGCGCCGGTGTGCAAGGGGCGTTGCGGATAGCCGGCTTTTCATTTTCGAGCCTGGGCCTGGGGAGTTGGAGCATCTCGGCGGTCTGCACGTCGGCCACCTGGCCGAAGAGCCGCATCAACTCCGGAACGTTGATGAATCGACAGAATCTCGTGTGGAGGCGGTAACCGGCGCCATCGGGGGAAAGCTCCATGGCGGTGACCGGTTCGCCGAAGGTGGCGGCCCAGGAATCGAAGTGGTGGAGGTTATGGGCCCTGAGTTCATCGGGCTGGAGATACCGCTGCATGGTGAACATCTCGGCCATGCTGTTGGCGATGGGGGTGCCGGTGGCGAAGACGACCCCTCCGCCGCCGTTGAGGGACTGGATGTGGCGGACCTTGAGGAACATGTCGAAGGCGCGTTCGCTGGCGGTCTGGGGCAGGCCGGCGATGCGGGTCATCTTGGAGACGTAGAAGAGGTTCTTATAAAAGTGCGCCTCGTCCACGGTGAGGTGGTCCACGCCCAATTCCTCGAAGGTGAGGGTGTTGTCCTTTTTGTGGTCGGCGGCCAAGGTTTGGAGCCGGGCCTGGAGCCGCTTTTTGGCCCGTTCCAGTTCCTTGACCAGGCGGCGATTGGCGGTATCGGCGTGCTGGCGCTGGACCAGTTCCAACTCGTCCAACTGTTCCTGGAAGAAGTGGAGCCGGGTTTCGAGGGAGAGGGGGATGCGCTCGAAGCCGGAGTGGGTGACAATGACGGCATCCCAATTGCCGGTGGCAATCCGGCTGAAGAGCTTGCGGCGGTTGGCGGTTTCGAAATCGCGTTTGCCGGCGGCCAGGATGCTGGCGGCTGGATAGAGCGTGAGCAATTCGGTTGAGAACTGGCCGAGCATATGGTTGGGCACGGTGAACAGGGGTTTGCGGGCCAGGCCCAGGCGTTTGAGTTCCATGGCGGCGGCTACAGTTGTAAACGTCTTCCCGGCTCCAACAGTGTGTGCCAGGAGGGTGTTGGGGGTTTGGAGGATGCGCCAGACGCCGGCCTTCTGATGGGGCTGGAGTTGAATGGCGGAGCTGGCGCCGGGCAGGGTGAGATGCTCGCCGTTGAAGGTGCGCAGGCGGGAATGATTGAAGGTGTCGTTGTAAAGGCGGACAAGCCGCTCGCGGCGGGCGTCATCGCTCCAGATCCACTCCTTGAACCGCTCCTTGATGCGCTGCTGCTTGTCGCGGGCGGCCTCGGTCTCCTGGGGATTGAGGACCGGCTTCTTGTTCGCGTCCAGGTCATAAACGGTGGGGGTCTTGAGATTGAGCGCATCCTCGATGAGGTCCAGGGCCGGGCAACGGTCCGTGCCCCAGTCGGTGGTGTTGGCGGTTTGATGCCGGACGTTCCAATCGCCGGTAACCTGCCAGGAACCGAGCAGGGGAACGTGATTCACCTCAACCCCCGAAGCGACACTGAGCAACCCGCGAACGAACTCCTCGACGTCCGGGGCCGGGAGCCAGGAGGCGCCCAGGCGCACGTCGATTTCGGTGGCGGGCAGGTCCTCGGGCTGAACGGATTTGAGCGCGCGGACATTTTCGAGGAACCGGGGGTCGGCGAGGCTGGCGGCGTCGGCGGCGACGAGCTTCTGGCGGACGTTGCCGGACAGATACTGGTCGTCGGTTTCCCACTGGTTGGATTGGGGGTTGAGAAAGACCAGGCCCTTGAGGTCGGGGAGGAACTCCTCGGCGGGCTTGCCCAGCAAGGCGGCAATGTGGTCGAGATCGACGCGGCCTTTTTCGTTCAAGGTGACCAGCAGGGCCTCCTGGGGCGAGGCGGCGGACTGGACCGGCTGCCGGCGGTGGATGGTGCGCTCGCGGAAGATGGCGGCCTTGGCGGCGGAATAGGATTGCTCGTCATAGTGTTCGAGGGAGAGGAGCAGGGGCAGGTCCGGGTCGCCGTCGAAGGCGCGCTGATTGACGCGGGCGTTGATGGGGCCGAACCGGGCGACGAACCGGCCATAGGCGAGGTTGAGTTGCTCACGGGCCTCGGCCACCCGGTCGTCGGGCCGGTCATCGGTTTGGGAACTCAGGCAGAGGCGGAGGGCGTCGCGCACCCGGATGAGGCCGCGAATGCGGGAGAGGGTCTCCGCCGGGAGTTTGTCGAGCGGGCGCAAATAGAGTCCCTCGGCGACACAGACTTGGCCGTAATGAATGCAGAAGGCATTCGGTTTGACGTAATCGGGCGCGGGAATGGCCTCCCCGGGATGGCGAATCTCCGCTCTCTGTTGCTGCGCCTGATAGATGTTCTGGGGAAGCCGCTCAAGCGCCTGGGCCAGGGCATCGGCCAGGCTGCGGCCGTCCGGTTCGAGGGTCGGTTCGCCCTCCCGGTACATGGTCCCGGTGAGGCGCATCTGGCCGAGCATCATTTCGGGCCGGGCGGCGAAGTACTCGTTGATGGCGAACTCTTCGCCGAAGCCGTTGGTGTAGGGGACGGCCGCCTTCCACGCCGGACCGGCGGGGATCTGGCCGGGGCGCAACCGGCGGAGCATGACGATGTCCGTGGTGACCTCGGTGCCGGCGTTCTTCTTGAAGGCGTCGTTGGGGAGGCGAATGGCGCCCAGGAGTTCGGCGCGGGTGGAGAGCAACTCGCGCAGAGTCGAATCGAGCTTGTCCAGGGTGCCGCGCGAGGTGATGAACATCAGGAGACCACCGGGCCTGACCTTTTCCAGCGTGGCGGCGAAGAAGTAATCGTGGATGGGCAGCTTGAAACTGTTCCAGCGCGGGTCGTGAACGGTGTAATCGCCGAACGGGACGTTGGAGATGGCCAGGTCGTAGAAGGAATCGGCCAGTCTGGACTGTTCAAAGGGCTGGGCGCGGATGTCCGAGTCGGGGTACAGGGCTTTGGCGATGCGGGCGGTCAACGGATCAATCTCGATGCCGGTAACCGCCGAGCGGCGCAGGATGGGTTCGGGCATGAGGCCGATGAAGTGGCCGACGCCGCAGGCCGGTTCCAGGATCGTGCCGCCCTCAAAGCCGAACCGTTGCGCGGCGTGGAACATGGCGTGGATGACGACAGGGGAAGTGTAATGGGCGTTGAGGGTGGTGGCCCGGGCGGAAGCAAACGCCTCCTCGGACAAGGCATTGCGCAATCGCTCGCGCTCATTACTCCATTCGCCGTTGCCAAAGTCGAAGACCTGGGGCATGGCGCCCCAGCCGACATATTTGACCAGGGCGGCCTTTTCGTCCGGGGTGGCCGGGCGCTGCTCGGCGTCCAGGGCGCGGACGATTTGGATGGCCTGGAGGTTTTGAGCGAATTTCTGCTTTGGCCCGCCATCACCCAGCCGGTCGGTCTCGGTGATGCGGTAGTTGTTGAGATTGCGCGACGGTTCCGGGCGACGGGCGAAGGGCGGGGCCGCCGCCTGGTCGTCGCCGGCTACGTTTCGGGCGGGAGCAGGATATAGCGTTCCCGCACCATCTCCCAGGCCAGGGCGTGGGCCTGCTGGGCCGTCCGGCCCTGTTTCATCAATTGCAGGCGCAAGTCCGCCAGGTCGTCCTTGGTCTTCTCCTCCGCCTCCAGCAGCATCTGGTGGAGGAGTCCCCTCCGTTCCAGGTCGCGAACCATTTTGGGGCAGTGCTCGCGCCAGTGTTTCTCGGCCATTCGGCCGTATTGGGTCAATGGTCTCATGCGTCGGCCTTGGGGATGTAAAGAGGTCCAGTTGCCGGTCCGAATCCAGATTGTTGCGCCGTGCGGCCATGAATGTGCCGATTGTTTAGGAAGCACCTCAAGAGGATTTCTTGCGGCGCGGGCGGTACCCGCAACGCCGTTTGCGGGTCGCGACCGCTTGGTCCAGCCCGACGACCTGTCCATCGAGCCGGCCCCTGGCCGGGAACAGATCCGCCATCTCGATTTGGAAGATATGCGCGAAGAACACCATCTGGGTGTCGGTTACGATGGAGCGCCGGGTCTCGATATTGGCCAGAATATCCCGGGTCATGCAGCAGCCCAGCAGTTGGAGCTTGGCCACCAGGTCGTCCTGGGTCCAGCGTCGCTGGCATCGAAACTTGACGACGTTTTGGCCGACAAGGTTTCGGCGGCGTGGCACCGGGCGGACTGGGGCGGCTTCCTTCATTCAAATCGGCTGACCCTCGATTGCCTGGGACCTCGAACCCTGCGGGATGCTCCGCCGGTTCGAAACCCATCTGGCCGTTCCATCTTTCACGCTGAAAGCGTAGGGCGCAGGGCGGCTTTTCGCGCCGAGCGGATTTGGCGGGGCCATGCCAGCCTGGGCAAGTGCCTATCACTGTCGGCAAGGGGTTTGCAGTTTTGGCAAGCGATTGCCAGAACTGGCATGGTTTAAGCTAATAAATAGCTGCTGATTTATGACGGAGGCTATCAGAAAGCGGCTTGCAAAGTTGGCGCGACGACACAGGGCGATTCAGTATTTGGCCCTCTCCCAACTGCGCAGCCGCCATAACGAGCGTCTGGCAGAGTACGAAGA
>JAJYHY010000472.1:2643-5248 GCA_021784555.1 bacterium | reverse complement strand
AGGGCCGGAGGTTGACATCGAGGCAGCAGAACAAGCTAGGAGGATGCGCGGTCTAGTCGTGCACGAGGGCCGTCTTGACGACCTGCGCTTGAATGCGGGATCGTACGATGCAATCCTTATGAGCCACGTGACAGAGCATGTCAAGAACCCGCTAGAATTGCTCATAGACTGCCACGAGCTGCTTAGGGAGGGGGGAAGCTTGGTGATGATCACCCCAAACGTGGAATCTTTCGGGCACAGGGAATTCGGAAAGTCCTGGCGGGGTTTGGAGCCGCCGGGCCATTTGTACCTTTTCTCTCTGGAAATTCTTGCGAGGATTACTCAGCGGAGCGGTTTCACCGACATCGAAGCCTGGACATCCCCTGAAATCTCCGAGTTCGTAGCACTCGAAAGCCTTCGGACCAAGACGAATCAACTCGAGAGGTTCGGGCCGGCGAGTTCTTGGAAGGTATCGCCGCTCGCGAGAGGGTTTGAATTAGCGATGAACCTAGCATGGGTAAAGGACCGGAGCTTCGGTGAGGAGTGCGTTGTTCGGGCCCGCCGCAGCTCCATCACGTAGGGAGGATCGGCTTCGTGCCGAGGTTGTCCGTGATTTGTGTATACGACGACAAGGCCATTCTGGAAGCACGCCTACTGCGGAGTCTGAGAGGGCAAATAGCCGAGTACGAGTTGGTTCTCGTCGACAACGTCGAACACCAATTCCACTCAGCGTCGGCTGCGCTGAACTCGGGCGCCTCGAAGGCCGTAGGCGATTACCTACTCTTCACGCACCAAGACGTTTCGCTAGAAACGAACTCGGCTCTCGAGCAACTCCTGGAAACTGCGGAAACCCTTCCACGCATGGGCGTTGCCGGAGTCGCCGGGGCAGCCGTCACGGCGGAATTGGGCGAGGTAATGTCGAACATGACACACGGCAACCCGCCCCAAAAGGTCGGCCGAATCACACCATCGGTACCGGTCCTCGCGCTGACCGTAGATGAATGCTTCTTTGCCGTCCCGAGAACGGTGTTCTCGAAGTTCCGGTTCGATGAGAGCACGTGTGATGATTGGCATCTCTATGCGTCCGACTACTGCTTGACCGCACAAGGTCAAGGCTACCTGACGTATGTGCTGCCTTTGAGAGTTCACCATCAATCTGGCGGCAGACGCACGCGCGCATACTACAAGACGCTGGGAAAGCTTCTCGACAAGCATCGACCTAGAAATACTACAATCCACACAACAACAGGCGTTTGGAGTACACGGTTTCCGCCCTGCGCCCAGATGGGGGTTGGCGTGGCTGTTTGGAGCACCAGGAAGATTTGCGCAAGAATCGGAGTTGCAAACGGAAGAGTGACGGATGCGCTCGCCCGTATCGGCTCCCTTTTCTACACACCGCCCTGGTGAATCCGGTTCTCTGGTCAAGTCCTTGTCGTTGAGAGAGTGCGATCCGTCCGCCGTCGACAGTGCAATGCGACTATCGCCTTCGCTCAGACGACTAACGTGAGTCACTCCTTCACATACCAAGCATGCGGCCCCCACTAGAATCAATGCCCTCTTCCGATTCCTCGCGACTATCGGTGATCCCGGCCGTACTCAACACGCTTTGCGGAGACGCACTCGCGAGTCCGATGCTGCTCTCCCGACTCCCGAGCATCGATGGAATTGCCCAGCACCGGTTCACGTTCTGCGACTCTTGCCTGACAATCGCCGTGGTCGCCTGGAGCGCGAAGCGGAGGCGGAGGTCCCGGGGTCTCACGTACCTGGACCTGAAGACACCGTCGTCTTTCACTGCACGCAGGGGCCAACTTCAGGCTTGCTCCGACCGGCCGCGTTCCCATTTCTGATGCGATATCCTCAGTATCGGTCCAGTTCCTCGAGGTGCCTCTCGATTTCACTCACCGCGACGTCAAGGGAGAAGCGAGCCTCGACCTTCCTCCGACCCGCTCTTCCCATCTCCCTCCTCAGGTTCGGATCCTCGAGGAGGTCGCGCAGATGGATGTACCAATCGTCCCCGCTCGTCGCGAAGTAACCGTCCGCTCCAGGCTCGATGGCGTCGATGATTCCCCCAACGGGGCTGGCCACCGCAGGGATTCCGAGGGCCATATACTCCAACACCTTGTAACTTGACTTGCCTTGTGTCCAGGGGTTGTCCGGGAGAGGACAGATCCCAACGTCGCAGGTGCTGAGGTTCTGGACGAAGTCGCCGAGCGTCCACGGAACGACTCGGAGAGGGATTTCTGGTGGTAGGCTGACTTCTCCGGCACTCGACGGGTCCGTAATCAAAGTCAGCACGAAGTCAAAGGACGCAATCAGCCGGCTGAGAGGCGCTTCCAGCATTCTCAGGTATCCTAGGTTCCAGCGTGTTCCAATCCATCCGATGACTGCAGCGTCTCGGTTTGCAGGCGCCCGCTCGGGCGGTTGGTACAACTTGAGGTCGATCGACGTCGGCACCACGAAGACGTGATTGGAATACTGGCGTGCGTATTTCGCAAGCACCTTGTTAGCCGCCAGAACCACGTCCGCGTGCCTACAAAGCTGCCGAGTCGACCAGGGGAAGTCGATGTAAAGCGCGTCATCGAAGTCGAAGATGAGCTTCGAGGCTGTCACACTCTTCCACATGAGT
>JAJYHY010000472.1:0-2633 GCA_021784555.1 bacterium | reverse complement strand
TACGCGGATTCGGAACTTCGTACCTCTTTGAAGGAAGAGCGTCGCGCGATTCCGAGCTCGCTTGGCGACTGGATATAGCGTAAGGAGGGCGCGGGCATTCATCAGGAGCTGAACGACTCGATCTCCATGCTGTTTGAAGTCGAGGAGCACGACCCCCCTCCGCGGAGAGAATCTGCCGGCCAAGGAATAGCATCTGGTTCGGCTCGCCGGATCATCAAGCGGCCCTTCGGGCAGGAAGATGACGGTACGCGGGGGCCGAGAATCGCGATGCGCTCCCGGCTCATCCGAACTTTTCATGACTGTTTCACCTCAAGCGGATAGATTGAAAGCCGCTTGGTCACTGCGGAAGGCTGCCTCCTGAATCCTCGCGGGGCGGATCCGCGTGCAACCTGTGCCCGACATGGGTACGTTCAGGAAGCCTTCTAATGGTTTCGACTTGAGGCTCTGCTGTACGGACAGTACAGACGGTGCCAAGGGCGAAGTGTCTTCAACCGAGTCTTGATGCCCCGTTGGGTCCACAACAGTCCGGCGGATTTGTTCTCCGGCCGTCATTCTGTTCTCGGGCCTCGGACCTGGGGCGGTTTGCCACCGCTCGGGCAGCCCGATTATCGTGTCGTCCGTGGTCCGCATGACGGCATAGACCGGGCCGATGACCGTCCGGGGACCGCAGTTGACGCGACCGGGTCGATCACACTGGTGCTCTCGGTGACACAGTGGGCTCTCCGCGGCTAATCGGGGGTGGACACATTGCGCTACGAAAGGTCAAACACCGCATAGGTTGTCGTTCGGTACAGAGGGTACGAGTTGTCCCAGAGCTGGGTGAAGAAAGGCGATTGCTGTGAGCCCCCATAGAGGAAGAGCGGCACCTCGTTTGGTTTCTCAAGGTCGACCACGACAAACGTCACGTTATATCGGAGGAGCATATCCCTTCCCTCGGCGAAATTGAGTGACGCGACCGAGCTGAGGTCGTTCGTGATCTTCTCAAGGCTGGGGCTGGCGAACCAGTTTCCAGGGTTCACGTCGGAAAACCCGATAAAGACGACTCGAATCCGGTTGGAAGGAAGAGCGGTGGACACGCCCGCATTGAGCATGACATCGATGGGAAATCCAACGCAAAGTGGTTCTCCCGGATTGACAACGACCTCCTGCACGGCGAGCGGGTTGTTACCCACAACACAGCCGTCTGCTGCCTGATGGCCGCCAATCCAGTTGTTTGCGCTCTGCGCCTCCGGCGTTACGCCTGGACCGGGCCAGTACACAGTCTCATCCGCCCTTTGCGTACGCGCCCCATTCCAGAGGTTGAACCCGATGCAACCGGATGCAATCACCGCGACCGCGAGCGCAAGGGCTGGGGCCCTTGCTCGATTCTCCCGAGGTATCAAGGCACCCAGTCCGAGGCAACCGAGGATGACAAAGAGGGGCATGAGCAAGTCTTTTGAGTATAGGACAATGGGCAACCCGACGAACCCCGCCAGAAGAAGCCCTCCCATGGCAATCCTATTGGACATGAGATACCGACGCGAGGCCAGGTATAGCAGCCCCGCAGCGGCGAGGACCATGGTGACCGGGCCCACTCTCGTCGAAATGAACACGAACGCGTTAAGGAGGAATGTCAGCGGAGAGGACCCTGTGAACAGGGCCGAACTCTCCAATTGGTATTGAAGACCAAGATCGCTGAGTACACCGACCCAATCCAGCGCCGCCAGGAGGAGTAGCGGAGAAGCGACGATGGCAGCGAAGAAAAAGACAGACGCTCGTCTGCTCCTCCGGGTCGCAAGCTGGTTCTTGGCGACTCGATATACCAGCGGAACGAGAATAACAAATGGAATGAGCAAGAGGAAATCAAGGTGGGACACGAGCATGACTAGGCTGACTAGGCCCAGCACCACAAAGCGAGGTCGCGACTTCAGCGAATTGCCACGCTGTTCGCCAGGGAAGATGAGGAGGAAGAAGAGTGGCGTGAGTGCTACGTCGAATAAGCGTTCTTCAAGACTCCACGAGAGGCCCGTAAAGAATCCGAACGCAAGGCTGCCCATGAGAATGGCAATGATGGCGACGTCGGTCCGCCCCGTAGCCTGCCGCGTCACTAGGAACAAGCCTAGGCCGAAGGACACGATCAGAGCCGCGTCATACACGAGGACTGTCGCGGGCATCGTCATTCCGGATAGGATGCTGATGCTCGCAGCCAGAAAGGGCACCCCGGAGCTGTCGCTGCCCGGGTAGATGCCTACGTAGGACAGTGGGCTGACTATCCAGGGTGCCAGTCCGTCTTGGACAATCCCCGTCGCCTCCCGTTGGTACTGAAGAGAATCGAGCCCTATCTGGAATCGAAGGCTCAGTATCCACCACGAGAGTACACCAAGTTGGATTCCTAGGATGAATAGCATGACTGACCGACGCATGACGTAGACTCCGCGGACGGCGTAAATAACCCTTCGGCTTGAAAATACATCGCTACGCCGCTGCATCGGTGATTTTTCGCGTTCATCTGAATCTCTCAGCAACCCGCGTCCACCCTGCTGCGAGGAATGCGGGACCATGAGCCCCCGGATGGATGTCGGCCGGATAAGTCCGGGCTAACGTCCTCCGCCTAGCTCAGGTAAGGACTTAAACCGCTCGCGGCGCATACACGG
>JAJYHY010000471.1 GCA_021784555.1 bacterium | reverse complement strand
AGTTTGTTCTGACCAATCCACTTTTCTGCTGGGATTCGAAAACGCAAGCCTGCCTTCAATGAGGCAACCCGTGCCGCCGATCCGGACTTGGAGGGTTTGGCCGGGCTGGGTGTGGACGGGCGTTTGATGACTGAACGGGATTCCCACTCCAAGCACGACGTAAAGGTTGAAATCGCCGGGAGGGACCTGGTCGAAGGCGAAATTGCCGTTAGCATCGGTTTTGGTCGAGAAAGAGGCATAATTGAGCTGTAGCTCATTCGCGCCGTACAGCAGCGCTGGGCTTGAGAGAGTTATCTCCCTGCCGGCATCCTTCTTACTGCGCAGCTTCAGAGAACCCTCAATCCGGCCCCAGGGCCGCATTTGAATCGTGAGAGTTCGGTTTGCGCCGCTCACTGCGGCCCGCCCAAAGCCTTGTTCCGCGGTCGCGATGACGCTTCTCGGGTCGGGCTGCGGAGGGAAAGCAAAGCGACCCTGATTATCCGCACTCACGATGATGCTGCCGCCGCCAGCACCGGCGATGCTCTCGCCACCGCTGACGAGCCGCCCCCGCGCGAGGGCGACTCCCTTCTCGCGGGTGCAGAGGGCGACCTGCGCACCGGCCGCCGGGCTTCCGTCCGGGAGCAGGACCACGCCTTGGACGGCGGCACTGGGGTTGAGCGGGTTGAGTTCGAAATTGCACGTCCAGTTTGTAACGTTCGGAGGGATGTCGTCCGAAACCGCAGGTTCGTAACCATCTGCCTCGAAGCGGAGCAAGAGCGGTGTTGCAAACTCCCTGAGAGTTATTTGGTAATGGCCATTGGTTCCATAGACTAAGGAGGAGCGGTCCCAATTGCCCTGGTTCAGAGCGGGAATGACCTTGAAGCTGGCGATGGGCTGTTTGGTCTGGAAATCGACAACGTCGCCTGACACGACGAGTTGCCTACGGAGGGTGATCGTATGCTCCTGGCCGTCGGCGGTAATGAGGTTGTTGCGCGAGTAGAAGAAACCTTCCTTGCCCACGAACAGGTTCAGTTGGTCATGCGAGGCGGAGTTCCACTGGATCTGGCCGTTGCCGTCGGTGAAACCTCCCCAATCAAGGGTATTGTATCCGCGCCAGGCCTGGAGCCGCACGTCGGCGTGAGCCACGGCGTTGCCCGCTTGATCGACCACCCGGAGCCGAAGGAAGGCGCCGGTCTTGAGCTGGATGCGCAAGGGCGCGGTCTTGGCCGAAACGCTCACGAGCAGCCGTTCCGGCGCGAAGCTGTCGCAGGTGACGGTAACATGGCCCTGGCCAGGATGAAGGTTGCGCAGGGTAAAGGAACCGTCATCGCCTGTCTGGGCCTGTGGATTTCGCGAGTCTGAGAACTCGCCAAAGCTCACGTTCGCTCCGGCCAGGGGCGTACCCGATTCGTCCGTCACCACGCCGCGCAGGCTCAGGCCGCTCTTGAGAACCAGGACAGCCTCTCGGGCGTGCAGGTCGGCCAGTTTCACGGTTTGTGGCCCGACAACGGAGTACTCGCCGGCATCGGTGTGAAAACTCGTCCTTGCATAACCGGCATGAGACACCTCGATCCAAAAGGCGCCGTTGGTTGCCGGGGCGCTGCCAAAGGCCCAGCGCCCCGAGCTGTCCGTGGCGACCACAGCCAGGTCTTCCGCTGGAAAACCGGGGCGCTCGCGCTGAAACTCCCGCGCGCTGGAATCACCAGTCCCGTAAAACTGCACGCAGATCTTCGCCCCGCCCACCGGTTCGCCCGCTTCATTCCTGACCGTTCCTCCAATCCACGAGCCGCGCGGAACCTTCAGAACGTAACCGGCAGGAATCGGCGCATAGCCTCCCTCGACGACGCATTGTTCCTGGTAGCCCTCAGCGAGCACCCCGACCGCCAGCATCCTGATATTGGTGGAGGTCAGGGGTAAATCGCACTGCCCTGCCGAGTCTGTCACGAAGTTGGTGCGCAGGGTGAAATGTTGCGGGTCTTGAACGAACACCGCCAGGACCCTCGCGGCAGCCAAGCCATGCCCGGTTTCGGCATCAACCGCCCGGAAAGCAAAGTAGCGCGCGGCCTCAAGGTTGCTGGATTCGGCGGCCGGCGGGAGACCTGGGGCTGGCGAGGGGCTCGAGGCCTGGGCCAAGACACTCGCACCTGGCGCGGCGGCAAGGGGCTTCCTGTGCCCCGGCTTCAGCAACGAAACCGCCAGGAACAGGCAGACGGCCACCGCCGCTAATCCTCCAGCCAGGGTCAGCGCCCCTTTGACGCGGCCCCATCTCCAGGCCTCCGCAGCCTGCTTGGCCAGGGGCGGCAGATTGGCCCCGGAGACCGCTGAATGGCCGAGTGCTTTCGAGACTATAGCGCTGTCCAGACCCGGCGAAGCGGCTTTCGAGCTGTTTTCCGCCAAAGCGGCGGCCAGGGCGGTCGTGGTGATAGCAAACCCGCGCCGGGCAAAGAAGCAGCGCAGCTTGTCCAGGGAGCGGGTGACGCGTTTTCGGGCCGCCTCTTCACTCAGGCCCAACTCGCTGCCGACTTCCTGGAGCGGTTTGTCCAGGAAGAAACGCAGGACGATGGCGTTGCGTTCGACGGCGCCAAGATGTTCCATCGCCTCGTCGAGCATCGGCGCCAGTCTTTTCCAGCCATCGTCAGAGGATGAATTCTGCTGCATTTGGAGGGCCTCCTGCTCGCGGCGGCTGCGCCGTTGCTCGGCGCGCACGGCGCGGGCGGCGATGAATCGCGTGGTTCGGTAGAGCCAGCCGGCCAGTATTGTCCGGCGCGGCAGGCTGGCCGCTTTTCGGGCCAGAAGGATGAACACCGCCTGGGCGACCTCTTCGGCCAGTTGTGAATCACGCACCTCGCGGCACGCGGTGGCGTGAACGTGGTTGAGGTGGCGCGCGACCAGTTCCCGGAACGCCGGCTCGGAGTTGCTGGTTGCGTATTCGCGGATAAGCTGCCAATCGTCCATAACATCGACTCTTTATCCTAACATCCCCGCCAACAAGCCTCGAGCGGACAGAAAAGAGCGTCAATGGCGCGGTTCTTGTTGGGCCGCTTGCCCGCGCCGCGCGTCTGCCCGGAGCATGCTCGACGATTCCGGGTAACCTTTGCCGGTTTGGCTTGTCTTGTGGTGTGAGACGGAGTCAAATCGAAAAGCCTTATGTTCGAGAATTTGGATGGGCAGGCCGTGGACGCAGTCAAGACCGGTGACATCGAGCGATACCGGGAATTAGTCGAGCGATATGAGCGTAAAGTCTATGCGATAGCCTGGTGCCGGCTCGGTGACGCCGACCTGGCCGAAGAGGCCACGCAAGAGGCATTCATCAAGGGATACCGGCGTTTGCGCCTGCTAAACCACGGGGAAAAGTTCGCTGCTTGGATCGCCGCCATCGCGCGTAATGTGGCCATTAATCTTGGACTGCGGCGCCGGAGCGAGTTGCGCAAACGCCAGCGTTGGGCCTTGGCCCTTTCCATTTCGGAGGGTGTCGGCACAGGCGCTACTGATCCCTCCCCAGGAGAAGATGCTGACCGCGCTGAGACCCTCCAGCAAACCCTTGCCGCTTTACCGGCACAGCACCGCGAATGCCTGGCGCTGTTCTACCTGCAGGGAAAGAGCGTTGCCGAAGCCGCGAGCCTGCTCGGGATATCCGAGGCGGCCTTCAAGACTCGTCTGCATCGGGCTCGCGGTCTGATGCGGGAACGGCTGGAGGCCCAACTCGGGGAGTCCCTCGGCAGGCTGCGTCCCGCCCGCCTGCTGGCCCCCGCTGTGATGGCGTTCGTAGAAGGCCAACCTCTCAAGGCGGCGGCGCTCGGAGGGGGCGTCGGCGTTTCCAAGGTACTGGCGAGCATAGCCCAGCTCCTGCCGTTCCAATGGCTCCTGCTTCAATTCGCAATGCTGCTGAGCATGATTCCGGGCCTATGGTTCGGCTACTGGCTGGGGCGGACCGAGCGAAAGAATTTCAGCGATTCGGAGGGATTTCGGGTTCAAATCCACCAACGCATGCTCAGTAGCCGGTTGAGGATTGTGCCGATCGTCATACTCGCGGTCCCGGTGGTAGCTATCATCACCGCCCATTTGTTGGGTGGCCGGGTCTATGCGAGCATCATCGGGCTGGCGTTCCTGCTCTGGTGGCTGGGGCTTAGCCGATGGCTGCGGCTAAGCCGAACTCGCTACCTTGCCTATGAGCTGGGTGGCGGAGCCGTCATCGTAGCGGGTTCTCTCGGCATTGGTCTTCTCGGTCTGCCGGCTTGGACGTTCCTGTATTTCCAAAGTGGGTTTTTGATACTGGTGGGCTTGTCCTTTTACCATAAGCCATCGCGGCTGGATTACAGTCTGTTTCTCAGGGCCGCTCAAGGGATGCTTCCTCGCCTGGCTGGTCCTATGGCTGAGCGGTGCTTCGCTGGCGAGGAGTTGTGGCGTTTCGCCCGATTCCTCGGCAACCGCGGGTTAGCGGTGGATTATCGATGGAGCGCGGAGGGGATCCGCCTGCTGCTTGCGCCGGTTCGGCCGACACTGGTGTGGCCCCTTCGCTTTCCTTTCTATTGGAGGGGCTACTCTGTCCTGACCCTGGGCCGAGACGGGCGGGTTGAGGCCGTGCTGGGGCGGATTGACGAGACCCATCTCGCAAGCTTGCCACAGGCATCCCCTTCTCTCAAAAGAACACTGCAGCAATGCGTGGGTACGGCCACGCGTGCCGCGCTGACGGCGTTTCTTGCGGGAGAGACGGGCCGTGCCGAGGAATTAGTGGGGCAATTGCCCGAGGCAACCATCTTTCGTCAACCTCCCCGCCAATCCAAAGCCGTCCGTTGGGGCGCGGCGGTTGTCATCGGCGCCGGACTGCTGGTGGCCGTGTTCGCCACTTTTTCCTGGCGGTGGCACGTGCGCGACTCCCGAGGCAGATGGGCAGAGCTGCGACCGGTGAGTGTTACCGAGTTCCAGATTCAAGCCGCTCTGAATCGCGTGGGCCACGCCAAACTCTGGCGTGCGTCAAGTTCGATGGATGATGACCTCTGGCGACTGCTGGTACTGCCGCCAAAGAAGTTGTTCACGCCCGCGGCCTGGAATAGATTCGCCGACGATCTCTGGAGGCATTCGCCCCTTAACGGCCAACCCGGACGGACAACCGCGTCTTCAGACTGATCTTCCCCCCTAAAAACGGGGTTCCTTTTTAGAATCACCAATAACCGCAGGGGTTTCCTGCATCACTTAAGTTGTCTCTAATTCTCTCACTTTTTTCTTGCATCCTGTTCCCCCCTCTTCTATACTTCACCCAGAATTTCAGAGTTTGGCCATGTTCATCAAACGCAACCATGCCGCCATCGCCGGC
>JAJYHY010000087.1 GCA_021784555.1 bacterium | reverse complement strand
TTTACCTACTCCCGTCGGGCCAAGGAGCACGAAGCTGCCGCGCGGGCGTCCCGGTTTGGCCAGGCCCAGTTCGCCGCGCCGCACGGCGGAGATGATGCGCGGCAGGACATGGCCCTGTCCGCGGATTTCGCGCGGCAAGAGCAAATCCAGTTCGTGGAGTTTGGCGAGCTTTGTTGCGTCCAGCGTCGTGTTCATCGCCTTTCCATTACCACGGACTGCCCGTGCATTTTGTGTAGCAGCTACATGTGCGAGATGAAGTGGTTGCTATGATGGTTCGATATGAGAAGTAAGAACATAAGCCGAACCTGCGGTTCCGTCCGCAGTAGCCTATCGGCACCGGCGCGACTGGCAACGGTCGGGTCGGAAGCTGCTGAGACAACGTCTGTCCCTCGTCAAGAGGACGCGACCGCCGTGAGGTGGTCGCCGCGACTGCGAGCGTCAATGCGGTCGGAGAGACAAGGCTGGATGAAATGCCCAACACAAGTGAACTGCCAAAGGCATCGTAAGATACAGCGAGCCAAAGACGCTGACAGGCTCAAGCCAAAAGGCAATGCAGCCAGGTGCTCCAACCGTGTAAGCGGAGCACACGGACAAAACCGGCTGCCGGTGTAGAGGCAGGGGCTGACTCATTCATGTCATCGCAACCAAACATCGTAAACCCGACATCCCGCCTTCGAGTGAAGGCAGGCGCGTCCGCAAGGAACACCGACGGGGTGGCGGGCAGAGGATGCTGGAGAAAGCCAAAGCCGTTCCGTAATGGAACGGATAGGAGTTGCAACATTACTCCGCCGTGCAAACGGGCAGACTTCCAGCGGGTCGTTCGTGACGAGATAGCGGGCAGAACCTTCATAGGAGGAAATCGCAAATGAACACGGCTTCATCCGTGTGTGCATCCTCCGGCAAGACGACCGCCTGGGACCAGATCGACTGGCCTCAATGTGAGCGTCAGGTCAGAAGGCTGCAAGCACGCATCGTCAAGGCAACACGGGGCTCTCCCGTGAACACCGGCTCCGCTCACACGGGGCTTGGCAACGGCTTGAGCCGGATGAAGGGAAACTTTCACGTCCGGTTCTTAGGGGAGGGAGCGGCAGCAATGCCGTTCCCTTACCCGACCTCTGCGGCAGGCATTGGTGGTATTCGTATTCGCGTGAATACGAGATCCGCATTCAGTTTGTTGCTGCTGGGCGCAACGGTCGCGCTCGCCGAGCGGCCCAAGGCAATCGAGCGCGTCACGCTCGACGACCGCGCCGTGACCAGCGTTCCGGTTGCCACCAACCCCGTTACCACCATCAGTTTCCCGGGCCCGATTACCGCCATTGACGGCTTCGGTTTCACGCTGGTCTTCCACGTCGTCCTGCGAAACAAGTCCGAGCGGGCGATTCGCTACTTGCCGGGGAGTTTCCGCGTGCGCGTCGGCAACCGGCCCAGATAAACCCTACGCCGGAACAGCCTCGCGCATCGGACGCGTGCTCGGCGGGGGCAACTCCTTACCTTCTCGTTGCAGTTCATCCACTTCTTCTGCCACCAGCGCACAAAGCTGGCGATAAGCTCCCTCCTCCGTCTTTCCGTGGCAGACGCCGCCCCACGGAAATAGATCGGGACAGTAACCCACGTAAAGCTGGTCAGTTTCCTCCCAGCGGACGAACCTGAGATATTGATCTTGGGCTTTCATTTGCTTGCCTCACGGATAGCATTGCGAACCTGCTTTTCCTGGTAATGTTCTGCGTCGTCACCGCTCTGGCCGCTGAGCAACACAGAGCCGGGGCACTTGGGATGCCGAAACTTCCGATGCGATCCTTTTCCGCCGGGAACAAGAACAAACCCGGCCTGCTCCAGATCGGCAACCAGTTGACGAACCTTGCGCGGCACACGGCAGACTTTGCCATATCCGAGAGCGGGCCGCCAGTCCCCAATTCAGCGAGTTAGCCGCGGCGGCCTTCAGGATCTTTGGGCAGGTGCGGGAGTATTCGGTCAAGCAAACCGCTCCACTGCACGTTCAGGGTTATGATTCACCGACGGCAGCGCCGGCTTGCGCGGAGAACTCCTCAAGTCCGATAACCTGGCCGAGATCAAGCTCTTCTCCGCGACCTTCCTCTCCGGCGCGGCGGGCGCGCTCACGCAAACGCAGCCAACAATCTTTGGCCCCATGGTCAGCCCGACACTCAACAACGCGCCCCTCCAAAGCGCGCAGGCCGTGCTCCAGACCTACGCCAAGCGCATTTATGACTCCATTCAGCGCGATGGGTTCCTTGTCCGCGTGCCCTCCGGCAAGCAGTGTTACTTCTATGTTCTCCAGACCATTGACCGGGCTGACGCAGCGACTGGCGGAGACTGGAACCACGACCACGCCGGCCGTCCCAGAAACGCTCCCGCTCTGGAACCACCGGTGACTCGACGCGGCCCCCGTGCGCTGGTAATGTCTTGGCATGACGAAGACCGCGCAAGCCGACGAATTGGCCAAGCACCTGCCCCAGTTCTTGGACGAGCTGAGCGCGGGCCACGAAGTTCAGGTCATCCGAAACCGGGAACCTGTAGCCCGCTTGGTGCCGTTGAGCCCGCCACACCGAAACACTCCTCGCTCGGTGCTTCACCTCAGGCCACTGCCGGGCAAGTGGACGGGTGAAACTGTCTTGCGAAGGGGTGACTGAAACAACCCGGAGGTGGATGCGAAGATCGACTCCTGCATCCAGGAGAACCCGAAGTATTGGGCCTACGTTCAGGGGACGCCGCGTCACTGGCGCCTCCTCTGTTGAAGGCGCAAAATCATTCATCGACAGCACAAGACCCCACCAGCCCACCCAGCGTCATATTCCCCGCGATGGCATCATGGGGAATGAGCAGGTATCTCCAGAGTTTCCCGCCGTGCCGTCTCGCGTGCTCCGTCGCGTGCCTTCACCACTCCAGCGCGGCAGCTTTCTTGGCGATCACCTCCGGGTTCTCCATTTGATCGGCGCGTTTGGGCTCGCAGAGGAACAATCCCGTTTTGCTTTCAACCACGAAATCCGGCTCGTAGGCCTGGTCGTTGTGATAGTAAATTTGAAACTGCCCGCGTGACCTGGTAGCCCGTGGATTTCTCCCACCGATGCGATTGCATTTGGGCGTGAATCGTCTCCGCCAACCCGCGCTGGTGGTATTGCAGGACATTGATGGTGTCCTCCTCTGATAGATAACTCCGCAAATGCTTCACCAATTGCCCGGCCAGGTTGTAAAGCAAATCGGCGTGCTCGTCGTAGCAAATGTCGTCGAAATCAATCAGCGCGCGCACCAGGTAGTCCTCCGGGCGATTTTCCTGCGCTCCTCCACTGACGTTTTTCAAAAACTCCTGCTTTGCCGTCCGCAAATGCTGAATCAGCAATTGGGGATACTCCGCTTTAATGGCCGCCAGCGCCGCCGCCACGTCC
The DNA here is from genome assembly GCA_021784555.1 of bacterium. GTDB lineage: Bacteria > Verrucomicrobiota > Verrucomicrobiia > Limisphaerales > UBA8199 > JAJYHY01. The sequence continues at coordinate 22,588 of JAJYHY010000087.1, read as the reverse complement.
GCGTGTTTGGACGGCGGAACAATCCCGGTGATGCGGTCGAGAATCTCCAACAACTCCCGCTGCGGCGCGCGCAAACTCATGCGCCCGGCGATAGCGCTGACGTGGCTCATTCGGATTTGTTCATTTCCAAATTGGCGATGATTCCCGTGCTGCCGGAAAACCCGCCAGATTCAAGGGAATGTCCGGGTAGCCTTTCAACAATCCGCGCAAACGCTCTGCCCACTGACTTTGCAGAGCAATTCGCCGCAGCAGCCATCGCAGCAGCGTCAGCACCGCAAACGTCCGACGATTGTCCGATGTCGCCGGAAGGTGCCAGTGCGGGGCGTTCTTTCGGTCGCGAATCAACGGGCGGATGCCCAATCCCCGGTTCCAGAGCCGTGAATGATGCGCGCAAAGATTGCGAATATAATTCAGGCAAAACAGCCAGCTTTGCAAGACGTTGGCCGGAAGCCCAAGCTCGCTCGCAGGCTGTTTCTGTTCCAGGAAATTCACGTAACGGTAAAACGTGAACAATGTCCCGAAGCTCGCCGCTTCCACGCGCTCGATGGCGTCCATCACCAGCAAGCGCAACTGCCAGTCAAACGTGTAGCGCCGCCACACCTTGTCCAACGTCGTGCCCGGAGCGAAAGTCTCATCAGCACGCTTGAACGGATGCCAATAGGCGCTCAAGCGGTAGTAACTGACGCGGCTCAAGGTTTCAATCAACCGCGCTCGGTCGGCCTGAAAACCCCTTTGCAGAAGCTGATCCGCCTGTTGCTCGAACGAGAGCGCCGGTTTGGTGTATTTCACGCCCGCCTCCCCGCCCACATCCTGGCAATAAAAAACCCGCCACATTTGAGCTTGGCTTGCGCCAGAAGCTTGGCAGGTATGCTGCCCATAACATCACATAAGCGCTTATGTGTGTCAACCCCGAAATTGGCGATTTTTTCCGTCATTTTGCGGCTTAAAACTGCGTCAACTGCTCGCGCGTCAAGTGCTGCGCGGTGACGTAAATGAAACTTCTTTCCGAGGCATGGCCGTGCTGCCAATACAGCGTGTCGCTCGGCCCGTAGGTGTAGCCCTCCAATTTGCACACCGCCTCAGCCAGCATGTCGGCGTTAAATTCCTTGTTGATGACCAGATTGCCCCACTTGTCCGTTTTCAAAAGCGACGGCGCAAGATGATGAATTAGTAGTTATGGGCCCGCTGCCAAAAATCGCCTTTTTGGGACAGGCTCTAGATAGAGCCTGTCCCAAAACAGCAAAACCCCAATAAAATCGGGGGGTATTGAGGCGGACATGCACGACTAAAACCATTCAAAAGGCGCACCTCGACGCGAATTTGCCGTTTATAATGCTCAAGGGGCCGGTTTGGGGGAAGCCCGCCGCCGCGTGCTTGGCGGCTTGGCATGTGGACGGACCAGATGGAGTTCTCCACGATCGAGCAGTTCCCACTGGACGGTTTCACCGGGCTGGACTCCGATGGCGGCGGCCAAGGCTAAGGGAAAGCTCACGTAGAAGCGAGGTTGTTGGCCCTTGGAGCGGCTGGCCTGAACTTTGAGGGGATAGGTGGTCTGCATTTTTTTGGCTGATTTTGCATTTTTCTCTTGCTTTGTCAAAGCTGGATTATACTCTTCCAGAACGTGCTTCGGCAGGCGGCGGCTTGTTACGGCGTGCGCGTCTTTCGAGCCTCCCGGCCCGGAGAGCACGAGGTGTTTCCCATCCGCCTGCGGGAGAAGTTGCCCAACATCCGCACTCCTCTGCGCTCGACCGATGCGGACGTGACTTGCGAGCTGCAGCCCTTGGTTGACCAATGCCATGAGCGTGGACGCTACCACCTCCTGGATTACCGCCTCCCGCTTGACCCGCCGATCGCCTCCGAAGACGCCGCCTGGGCCAACCAACTGCTCCGACAGAACGGCTTGCGAGAATAACAACGAATCTCCCGGCTTACCTGCTAAACTCCGCTCTCTTCACCGCCCAGGGATGACGCGTCGGGCACCTGGACTGGTAGAGTCATTTTGTCACACGTCCTCTTCGACGGGCTCCAGTATATGTGACATTGTGTCTCAGTTTCTAAGTCTTTTTCTCGGTCAGAATAATCCTAATTCACTGGCACTAAGCCACTTATGGAGGTTATCCAGCATTGGCATGGCCAAAGCTATTTCTTCTCTCGGTTTAACAAAACCGACAACGAAGAAAGGAAAAGAGCGTATGAACAATCTGATACGATGGAATAGACCCACAATGCCAGCCTGGCCGACCTTTGGAAGGCTGACGAATTTGCGAGATGAAATCGACCGGCTTTTCGAAAGCCCGTTGGCGGAACTGGCCCGCACCTCGCAACTCTTCAGTGGTTGGACACCGCCGATTGACGTCTATGAGGATAAAGACAACCTCTACGTGAAGCTGGAGCTGCCGGGCATGAAGAAGGAGGATATCGAACTCTCCCTGCACGACGGCAGCTTGAGCATCTCGGGCGAGCGCAAGAGCGAGAACAAGTACGAGGGCGCCGATATGCATCGCTCGGAGCGGTTCTTCGGCCGCTTCCAGCGGACAGTGAGCCTTCCAACGCCGGTGGCGACCGACAAGGTCAAGGCCCAATACAAGGAAGGCATCCTGAGCGTCACGTTGCCAAAGACCGAGGAAGCCAAGCCAAAGCAAATCGAAGTCAACGTCGGTTGAGGGGCGGGAAGAACGAGATAACCAGGAAAGAAAGGGAAAAGCGATGAAAGCAACCATCCAAAAAGAACAGCGAGTCGGCCCGGAGCACCAGCGCCCGGAAACGGAGTTCGTGTCGCCGGAGGTCAATATCTTCGAGACCAAGGACGGCTACATGCTCGAAGCCGAGATGCCCGGAGTGAAGAAAGAGGGCCTGGAGATCACGCTCGATGGCAACGAATTGACGATTGTCGGACGGCGCGAGCCTGAGCCTCCGTGCGGGGACCTCCTCTTTCGCGAGCGCAACGTAGCGGATTACAGACGCACCTTCGAGCTAGACCCCGCCATCGATACGACCAGGGTCTCGGCCAAAATGGACCAGGGTGTCCTGACGTTGACACTGCCAAAATCCGAGCGGGTCAAGCCGCGGCGGATCACGGTGGATTGATTGGCCGTCGGGCGCAGGGTCAGTCCTCATTTTTTCCGCGGTGAAGGAAAGGAAGTGGCGGAAAAGCGCGCAGGACTGACCCCGGCGCCCAACGCTTTTGGTCGTAACTGCTCAGGTCACGCCGACCGAGTCATGCGATAGGAGCGCGGATGCCCTCGTCCGCGACCGCGGCTGTCTCGAGACGCGGACGAGGGCGTCCGCGCTCCTATCACCCGCTGAGCAGTTACTTTTAGTCACACAGTTTTTCCGGCGCCTGAGCGATATTGTTGTTACTTGTTGTTATGCGGAGACGAGAGCGCAAACTTACGGCAGCGGTGGTTTTGACAGCAGCGTTTCTGGGGATAGTCGCCTGGACGGCGCTCCGGTCGGATAGTACTTTTGTCGAAGGACGTCCGCTTCGCTCCTGGTTGAAGCAACTCGACGCCAGCACTCCGAGTTGGCAATTCCCTACGAAGCTCGGCCAAGGCGGGTTCAACTGGTCACCGGCCGGAGCCCAGGCCGCTGCCGCCATCCGCGAGCTGGGCGCCAACGCCCTGCCGTATCTGCTCCAGACCCTTACAAACACCGACTCCACCCCGCGCACCCGAGTGCGGGAGTTCCTTCAGAGCTGGCTGCATTGTGAATTTATCCATTCCGCCTCCGAGTTTTGGCGGGGCGCGGTCTTGGGCTTCGCGGCTCTGGGGCCCACCGCAAACCCGGCCATTCCGGCATTAGCCGGCGCCCTGAATCTGAAGAGCCATGATGAAAACGTCCGCCGGAATGTGGCGCTGGTCTTGGCATGCATCGGGCCCGAAGGCCAGGCCACCCTTGTGCGGGGCCTGGAGAGCACCAACTCGGTTGTCGTGGGGGATTGCGCGCTGACACTGAGGATCTGCCAAGTGAGCACCCCCGCCGTCCTCAAATACCTGATGAAGGCCGCCGCAAGGGATACGGCAAGGGCGCCGTTTTTCATTTCCTTGGCCTGCGACCTCGGCCAGCACAGCACCTTGGTTTTGCCCTTCCTGATGAACGAAATTCGGTCGCCCCTTTCCAGCGTGAGAATGGCGGCGATCTCGGGCTTGGGTGGGTTTGCGGGCCAGGGCATCCCGGCGCAGACGGCCATTGCCGCGCTGATGGGCGCTCTGCAATCCACGAACCTCGCCCAACAAGCGGCGGCGGCGATGGCGCTTGGCAATTTCGGCTCGCGGGCGTGCGTTGCCGAGCCCGTGCTCTTACGGCTCCTCCAGCTCACTTACACCTTGGACCCAGCAGCCTTCCTTCAGGCGGCGCAGGATTCGTCGAATGATCCGGCTACGCGGATGAGGATGGAATTCCTGGAACGCTACGGTCTTGCCGGAGGGATAAACACTCCCAGAGGGGCGGTCGTCGCGATTTGCGGCAGCCTGGGCCAGATTGACCTCCATTGGCGCGACGCCCTGTCCAAGATGGCCCCAGACTGGACCAACGGTCTGGCTCCGGGCTGGACCACGGCTCCAACGCCACCGTTTGTCAGGCCGGGTCTTGAAGCGTTCCTGGCGATTGGCAAAGGGTTCAAGCTGCGGCGCCTGGAACCGTCCCTCAACCAGTGGCTGGCCCGCGTAACGAACGGCGAGCCCGAGCCGTGCTATGGCGGGCGGGCGCTGACAGAGTGGTTGCGCAACGCGGCGCCAATCGCTTCGCCGCGACAGACCTTCAAGGTGCTCGATGCCTTCCGGGGCCGCGCGGGAAAGGCGGTGAGGGCCATCGGCACCAACGCAATTCCCTGGCTCCTGACCCGGCTCCAGGCCTCCAACACAGACAAAGGGTTACTGTCGCGCCGCGGATTTGCCCTGCTCGGAAAACAAGCCCTTTGCACCGTCCCCGCGCTTGGACAGTTGGCCCACTCCGATGACGCGCGAGTCCGCGGCGACGCCTATGGTTGCTTGATGAGCATCGACCCGGATTGGCAGGATCTGCTGCCGGCCTTGCTGCCGGCGCTGCACTCGCCGGACCCAAATATCCGCCTGCAGGCCGCCCAATTCCTGGCCTTCTCCCATCCTCAGGAGGCGGAACGAGCCGGTGTTTCCGCCCTCGTGGCCCGCCTTGGATGGCCCCACGGACATCCTTGACCTCCGCGCGAATTGACATGCCCCTTCTGAATCCTGCATACTGCATTCATGATCATCAACCGGACCGCGCCGTTACGACCCTTGACTTCGCACCTCGGAGGATTCGCCTTCCTCACCGCCATCGGAATCGCCTTGCTGGCCAGTCTGCCGGTCGCCCAGGCACAAGCACCAAGAGTCTGTCCTGAGGGCGCGCTCCCGGATGACATCCGGCTGGGGCCGCTCAAGGACCTGGACGGCTATTTCCCATTCCATCCTCCCAAGACGGCCTCCGAATGGACCAAGCGGGCCGCATACGTACGCCGTCAGATGCTCGTCGCCCTTGGTTTATGGCCGATGCCCGAGAGGACGCCTCTGCACGCGGCCATCTACGGGAAACTTGATGAGGGCGATTATACGGTTGAGAAGGTCCATTTCCAGAGCTATCCGGGTTTCTATGTCACGGGCAGCCTCTACCGTCCCAAGGGCACATCTGGCAAGGTGCCGGGAATCCTGTGCCCGCACGGCCACTGGGAAGGTGGCCGGTTCTATGATCTGGGCGAAGCGAACGTGCGCCGGCAAATCGTCCAGGGCGCCGAACGATTCGAGGACGGCGGACGCAGCCCGTTGCAATCGCGGTGCGTGCAATTGGCGCGGATGGGCTGCGTGGTCTTCTTCTATGATATGATCGGTTATGCCGACAGCATCCAGATTCCCGAATCCCTGGCGCACGGGTTTGCCAAGCAGCGGCCGGAGATGGACACGCTGCGGAATTGGGGCCTGTTCAGCCCTCAGGCCGAGGCGCATCTCCAAAGCGTGATGGGCCTGCAAACGTGGGATTCGATCCGGGCTTTGGATTTCCTCATGAGCCTGCCCGATGTCGATGCACATCGGCTGGGCGTGACCGGCGCCAGCGGCGGGGGCACGCAAACCTACATCCTGTGCGCCGTTGATCCGCGTCCGGCGGTGGCGTTTCCCGCTGTCATGGTATCCACCGCGATGCAGGGCGGATGCACGTGCGAAAACGCCTGCTACTTGCGAATTGGCACGGGGAACGTCGAGTTCGCCGCCCTGTTCGCGCCCAAACCGCTGGGCATGACCGCGGCGAACGATTGGACAAAGGAGATGCCGGCCAAAGGATTTCCCCAGTTGAAGGAGCTTTATACCTTGTTAGGCGCGCCACAAAACGTGATGCTCAAACCGCTTCTCCAGTTCGGCCACAATTACAATTACGTGAGCCGCGCCGCCATGTATCCCTGGTTCAACCGGCATTTCCACCTGGGGTGGACGGAACCGATTGTCGAAGAGGATTATCATCGTTTGACCAAAAGCGAGGCCACTGTCTGGGACGCGGGCCATCCCAAGCCGGCGGGAGGGCCGGAATTCGAGCGTAAATTGCTGCGGTATATGACCGAGGATGCCCAAAGACAGTTGAAGCCGGCGTGCAAATCGATAGCGGCGTACCGGAAGATCATCGGCGGGGCGATGGATGTCATGATCGGCCGCAGCCTCAAGGGTGCTGGAGATGTGCGGTTCAAAGAAGTTCGAACGGCCGACAAAGACTTTGGCGTAGAAAAAGAGGGCCTGCTGCGAAATGTAACGTATCACGAAGAGCTTCCCCTCATCCTCCTGCAACCCAAGACGGCTTCCGAAAGCACGGTCGTTTGGATAGACCAACAGGGCAAGTCCGGCTTGTTCGACGGTGATTCGCCGCGTCCGGAAGTCAAGGAATTGCTGAAGGGCGGCGCTCTCGTCATTGGAGTGGACCTGCTTTACCAGGGGGAGTTTCTTGCCAACGGCAAGCCGCTCACTCAGGCTCGCCGGGTGAATAATCCACGAGAAGCCGCGGAATACACCTACTGTTACAACCGTCCGCTCTTCGCCCAGCGCGTCGATGACATCCTGACCGTTATCAAGTATGCGCGGGGCCTGGGGGGAACCGTGGACCTAGCCGGGTTGGACGGCGGAGGCCCGTGGGTGGCCGCCGCGGTGGCGCAAGCTCGCGGGGCAGTGCAGAGCGCCGCGATTGACACGGAGGGCTTTCGCTTCGGCAAAATCCTTGACATCCGGGATGTGAATCTCCTTCCTGGCGGCGCCAAGTATTTCGATCTTCCCGGGATGATCGCCCTGTGCGCACCCACCAAGGTCTGGCTTTCCGGTGAAGGAGACACGGCCCCGGAGATCGTTACCAAGATGTATGCCGAGACCGGCGCGGAGCAGAACCTGACGGTCGCGCAGCCAGAGGCGACACAAACCGATGAAGCCGCGGCAACCTGGCTCCTGCGCCAAATAGTGTTCTAACTCACATTTTGGGGATAAACCTGGGCCGGGCTCCCGCATGGACGCGACAATAAAATACGCGATCGCGTATTTTATTGTCGCGTGCTGCATTATGCATTTGGCATTATGCGTTGAGGCGAGCACGATGCCGTCCGGGAGCCGCCCCAATGACACCTGGTCAATGCCCAATGCATAATGAGAAATGCCGTTGGGGTAGCAATAGCATGGGCGCAGCCCCGGACGGCTTCGCTCTGCTTGCGTGCGCGGCAAAACCTGACTTGCTAACAATGGGTTTTTGAGATCCAATCATTCTGGCGCGGATTATGCAAACTAACACAAACTGGATCAGTGACCTTACGATGACACTCACTCTGGCTCTGGCAGGCAGCGCCGCGGCGGCCACTCAAGTCCGGATCTCCTCCGGACTCCTCCGGGGGACGGTGGGAAACGACCCCGCCATTCACGTATTCCGTGGCATTCCTTACGGCGCGCCGCCAGTGGGCGACCTGCGCTGGCGCCCACCCCAACCCGTGAAACCATGGAAAGGCGTCCGGGACGCCACCCACTTTGGCCCAAGGCCCATGCAGCCTCCCATCTTCTCGGACATGGTCTTCCGCGATACGATGAGCGAAGACTGCCTCTATCTCAACGTGTGGACGCCGGCCAAGTCGATGAAGGAGCGCCTGCCGGTCATGGTGTGGATCTTCGGCGGCGGTTTCCAGGCCGGCTCGACTTCCGAACCCCGGCAGGATGGGGAGAACCTGGCCAAGCGAGGCGTGGTCGTGGTGAGCATGAACTATCGCCTGGGCGTGTTCGGGTTCCTGGCCCACCCAGACCTGACGAAGGAATCGCCTCACAAAGCCTCTGGAAACTACGGACTGTTGGATCAGGTGGCGGCCCTGCGATGGGTCCAGAACAACATCGCGGCGTTTGGGGGCGACCCCAATAACGTGACCATCTTTGGCGAATCGGCCGGTTCCTTCTCGGTCTGCGGCCTGATGGCCTCGCCGCTTGCTAAAGGTCTTTTCCAGCAGGCAATCGGAGAGAGCGGGGCGTTCTTCAGCCTTCGGAATGGCCCGTTGCGGACTTCCTCGCTGGCCGAGAGCGAGAAGCAGGGCGTGAGGTTTGCCGAGTCGATGGGCGCCTCGTCGATCGCCGAGCTTAGGGCCAAATCCGCCGAGCATATCCTGAAGGCCGCCGAGCACTTTGCCTGGTTCTCCCCCAATATCGACGGTTATATGCTGCCCGAATCTGTGGACAAAATCTACGCTCAAGGCAAAGAGAGTCATGTGCCCCTCCTCGCCGGCTGGAACCGGGACGAGTCACGCGCCAGCGTCACCCTGGCCAGGCGGCGACCTACAGTCGAGAGCTTCACCGCGATGGCCAAAGCCAGGTTTGGAGACGACGCACTGGAGTTCCTGAAGGCCTATCCCGCCGCCACCGACCACGAGGCGCTCGAATCGGCCGCCAATCTCGCCAGCGATACCTTTATTGGTTACTCGACCTGGAAGTGGGTCGAAATGCAGTATCGAACCGGAGATTCTCCCGTCTATTGCTATTCGTTCGACCGGGCGCGTCCGATCCCTCCGGGCAGAGTAGCCAACGGCAGGCCAATTACCTCCGCTGACATCGGGGCGCGTCATGCCGCGGAAATCGAGTATGTCTTCGGCGACCTCGGTTCCTCGAGCGACCCCTGGGAGGACGTAGATCGCAGGATTTCCAGCGACATGATGACTTACTGGAGCAACTTTGCCAAAACCGGCAATCCAAACGGCCCGGGCCTGGCCCATTGGCCGCGTTACTCCCGCCCGGATGGCTACCAAGTCATGCATATCGGCCCGGTGCTGCATGCGGCGCCCGATTCGCGCCGGCCCCGCTACGAATTCCTGGATGCCTTCCGGCAGAAACAGCTATCGAGGTGAACGAGGTTGGCCACCTGACCCGAACGGCTATGGCCAGAACCCCAGGGCGAATGCCCAACTCAACCTCTGGGATTTGCTCGAAGAATCAAGTGCCTTTTTAACTGCCTAAGCTAGATTCCTTGGCAAGTGTAAGATCGATGGTACACCGCTGAAACCATAGAGAATCGAACTTGTGACAAAGTACCCCAAGGCATTCCCAATGCCAACAACCAGCGCAGGAAGGCCCACTCAAAGGAGGACCCGCCTCAGCTCTTTGCCAAGTCCGCCCGGTTCCACCAGCCGCCGCCAAGAGCTTCAAAGAGCGCCGCGGTGTCCGCGAAGCGATTGGCCTGAGCCTGAATGAGGTTGATAACCGCTTTTTGGTAAGCCTGTTCGGCACTCAGCAGGTCCAGGTAGTTGGCATAACCGGACTGCCATTGTTTTCTGGCCAGGTCCAGCGTCAGGGCGGCGGCGCTCTTGGCCGTGGCGGCGGCCTTAAGCGCGTCGGCATCCTGTTCGAGGGCATTCAAGGTGTCGGCCACGTTGCGGAACGCCGTTAGGACGGTGCCGCGGTACTGGGCGGCGGCTTGGAGATAGGCGGCTTTGGCGGCGCGCTCCCGGTGCAGGAAGGCGCCGCCTTGAAAAATCGGTTGGGTCAGGCTTGCCCCTAAATCCCAGAAACCGGCGCCGCCCGCAAGGATGCGGCTGGTGCTCAGAGCCATGGTGCCGGCGTCGGCGGTCAAGGTCAAATTAGGAAGACGGTTGGCGATGGCGATGCCGATCTGCGCGCTGGCCGCGTGCAAGTTCGCCTCGGCCTGGCGCACGTCCGGGCGCTGTTCCACCAGCTTGGAAGGCAGGCTGACCGGCAGCTCGCCCGGCAGGCGCAGGCTGGAAAGTTCGAACTCTTCCGGCAACTGCCGGCTGGGGAATTGGCCCGAGAGGGTCGCCAAGAGGTCCCGCTGTTGGGCCAACTGCTTGAGCAGCGGCGGGAGAGTCGCGGCAACCTGGGCCAGTTGCGCCTGCTGCGCGGCGACGTGGAGCCGGCTGGCGTAACCTCCGGCCAATTGGTTGCGCAGGATTTGAAGCATGTTGGTGTTGATGGCGATAAGCTGGTGTGTGGCGGCTATCTGCGCCCGCAGCGAGGCCTCCTGGATGGCGGCCGCGACGATATTCGCGCTCAGGGTGATATGGGTCGCCACCAGTTGGAAGCGCGCCGCTTGTGCCTGCGCGGCCAGCGACTCCACCGTCCGCCGATTCAGGCCGAAGACATCCGGCACATAGGAAACGCTTACCCGGGGCGTGAACAGACTAAAATGCAAGGCCCCCGAGTTGGCCGTGGGCGAGAGGTCCGAAGAGGTCTTGCTCCGGGCGGCGGAAAAGCCGGCGGTGACACCGGGCCAGTAGGAACCCGCCTGGGTCAGGACATTCTCCTGGGCGGCCCGGAGCGCGGCTTGCGCCGCCTTGAGATCGGGATTGGCTTCCAGCGAGCGCTGGATCAACTCGTTGAGCGGCTTGCAATGAAACAACGTCCACCAGGCCCCGGGAATGTCCAAGCCCTCGGCGAAGCGTTGCGCCCCTCCGCCGGCAATGCCGCTTCCAGCCGGCAGGCCGCTGGTGCTTGACAACCGGGCCGCGGTGTAGCCAGTAACATTGGGAGGCGCCGGCCTCTTGAAGTTTGGCCCTACCGCGCAGCCGGCCAGGAACAACAGGGCGGCGGTGGCCGCTTGGTAGGAGATTACGCGATGGGTGATCATTTCGCCTCGGGCACGGCGGCCCCCTCGCCGCGGCCAAGAAAAACCATTTTAAACGCGGGCACGACCAGCAGGAGCATGATCGAGCCAATCAGCATACCGCCCACGACCACGGTGGCCAGGGGCCGTTGCACCTCGCTTCCAATGCCCCGCGAAACGGCCGCCGGAAACAGGCCAATGCCCGCCGAGAGGCTCATCATGAGCAGCGGGCGCATGAGGGTGGTGGCGGCATGAAACATGGCGTCGGTGGGCAAGAGGCCGCGCAGCCTTGCCTGGTTGTAATAGGTGACAAACAAAATGCCGATCATCACCGACACCCCAAAGAGAGAGATGAAACCTATCGCCGCGGAGATGCTGAAGTTCAGTCCGGCGATCCACAGCGCCAGCACCCCCCCGGCCACGGTGAAGGGAATGCTGATGAGCGTGAGCAGACACTCGCGCAACGAATTGAACAGGCTGTAAAGCAAGCCCAGGATCAGCACCAGGCTCACCGGCACAATCATCTCCAGCCGCTTCTTGGCCGCCTGCAACTCGCCGAACTCGCCCGACCAACTCAGGCGGTAACCGGGCGGCAGGTGAACCTTCCGGGCGATGCGGGCCTGGGCCTCGGCGACGGTGCTTCCCAGGTCGCGTCCGCGCACACTGAACTTTATCGGGATAAACCGCTCCCCATTTTCGTGGTAAATCCAGGAAGCGCCGGTATCCAACTGAATCGTCGCCAACTCGCTCAATGGAATGTAGGCGTTTGCCCCGTCGCCAGTTTGATAGGCCACCTTGAGGTTGCCGATCTTTTCGGCACTGTCCCGGTATTGGGCGGGGTAGCGAACAACGACGCCAAATTGGCGGTCGCCTTCGAGGATGGTGGTGGCCTGCGCGCCGGCCAAGGCGGCCTGAATGATAGAGCAGATGTCGCCAGTGTTCAGCCCGTAGCGAGCCGCGCGGACGCGGTTCACCGTGATATCCAGATTGGGCTGGCCCAGGACGGGGAAGATGCCCAGGTCGGTCACGCCGCGCACCTGCGCCATTTGGCCGCGCACCTGCCGGGCCAGGTCCGTCAGGGTTTGAAGATTGGGGCCGATGATCTTGACCGAGTTGGCGCCTTTGACCCCGGACATGCCCTCCTCGATATTGTCCTGGATGTATTGGGAGAAATTGAAATTGACACCCGGCAGGTGGTTCTGAAAGTCGGCCAGGACGCGCGCGATCAACTTCGCCTTGGTCGTGCCCCTGGGCCATTGGCCGTAAGGTTTGAGCGGCACGAAGAGCTCTACATTGGAGAAGGGCGAGGCGTCGCTGCCGTCGTCCGGACGGCCGTGCTGGGAGACCACCGTCCGCACTTCCGGGTATTTCAGCAGAATCAGGCGCATCGTCCGCGTGGCCGCCTCGCCGTCTTGCAGCGATGTGGTCATAGGGAGTTCGGCCCGAATCCAGAGGTTGCCCTCATCCAGATGAGGGAGGAATTCGCTGCCCAGGCGCGAGCCGAACGATACCGCCGCGCCCAGAAACGCCATGCCGATCCCGACCACCAGGCCGCGATGGGCCAGGGTAAAGCGCAGGCAGCGGTTGTAGAGCCGGTGCAAACCGCGGACGATGATGGTTTCAGTCTCCTTGACGTGCGCCGGGAGCAGCAGGGAGGCCAGTACCGGCGTCACGGTGAAGGTGGCTAACAAGGCCCCCGCTAACGCATAGGCGTAGGTGCGCGCCATGGGGCCAAAAATAGCCCCCTCGACGCCATGCATAGTGAACAGGGGCACAAAGGCGGCGACGATAATGAGCACGGAAAAGAATACCGCCTTGTTCACCTGCATCGCGCTAATGAGAATGAGCCGCAACCGATCCGTCCAGCCGTGGACGGGCGCGGCATGGTCAGCCACCTTTGTCGGGTCTGTTCCCCAGAAACCTTCGCGCAGGCGCTCAAGCAGATTCTGCCTGTCTTCGGGCGGCTTCTGAAGATTGCGGAAGATGTTCTCCACCAGGATTACGGCGGAATCGACGATGATGCCAAAATCGACCGCTCCCAGGGAAAGCAGATTGGCGCTCTCCCCTCGAGCCACCAGAAGGATGATGGCAAAGAGCAGCGCCAAGGGAATGTTCAAGCCGACAATAATGGCGCTGCGCAGGTCCCCAAGAAAAATCCATTGAATCAGAAAGATGAGCAGGCAGCCGGCGATCAGATTGTGCAGCACCGTGTGGGTGGTGACGGCCACCAGCGAGCCGCGATCATAATACGGTACAACTTTGACACCCGGTGGCAGGCTGCCGTCGTGGTTCATCGTGGCGATGGCGGCTTTGACTTTGGGCAGCACCTGATCGGTCTGGTAGTCGCGGCCCATGACCACGATGCCAAAGACGATGTCATCGTCTCTATCCCGTCCGGCGATGCCCAGGCGCGGGACCGAGCCGACGCTCACTTTGGCCACGTCCTTCACGCATATCGGGACGCCGTCTTGCTGGGTGAGCACCACGCTACGGATGTCATCGACCTTGTAGCCTTGCGTGACGTTATCGTCGCCGCCATCGTTAATCAGGCCGATGCCGCGGATATTTATGGACTGCTGGCCAAGCCGGATTTCGCGCCCGCCTACATTGACATTGGAGTTGGCCAGGGCGGCAAGGACTTGCGGCATGGTCACGTTGTAGGCCTCCAGTTTGCGCGGGTCCACCTCGACCTGGAATTCCTTGGTTGGGCCGCCCCAACTGTTCACGGCCACGACACCATGCACTTGCAGGAGCCGGCGGCGCACGAGCCAATCCTCCACGGTGCGCAGGTTCGTCAAGCCGAAATGCTTCGGGCCGACGACCTGGTATCGAAGAATCTCGCCCGTGCCACTGTTCTGCTGGATGTTCGGGGATACGCCGCCCGGGAGGCTGACGTTTTGTTGCAGGGCCACGGCCGTCTGCGCGTAGGCAAAGTGATAATCGACGCCATACTTGAAGACCACGCGCACAAAGGAAAGGCCATAAAACGAGGTCGAACGAATAACCTGAATGTCCGGCACGGTGTAGAGACCGTTCTCAATGGGGACCGTGTAGTATCGCTCCATTTCTCCCGCCGACAGGCCCGGGGCCTGCGCCGAGATTTCGAGAATGACCGGGGTTGGGTTTGGGTAGGCCTCAATGTCGAGCTTCTCAAAAGCCACGAGGCCCGCCCCGGCAAGGAGCAGGGAGCCAAAAATGGCAACGGCCCGGCGGCTCAGGCAAAAAGCGATGAGGGAGTTGAGCATGGACTCCGGTCAGTCGGCGGACTGTGCCTGGAGCACGTTGTCCAGGAAGATCGCCCCGCCCGTCACGACCGCTTCGCCCCGCCGCAACCCGCCAAGGATTTGAACCCGCCCGTCCTGGCGCAGGCCGGTCCGGATGATTCTTTGCTGGAAGCGTCGGCGGTCCGTCGTCACCCAGGCGGTCATTGTCCCGTCGCCCTCGCGCACGACCGCATCGGCCGGCACGGCAAGGGAGTCCAGGGGCTTGGCAACCTCGATGCGGAAGTCGGCCAGCATCCCCGGGCGCAGTTCATCATTCGGGTCACCTATCTCCGAGCGAATAGTGGCTCGGTGGGTGAGGGGATCGACCGTTGCGTAAACCTTGGAGATCCTGCCGTGAAACACTCGGCCAGGGTACGCCAAAACGGTCACTTGCACCGGTTCGCCGGGATGAAAGAGGGGGATATCCGTTTCGATGACGCTGGCGAGCATCCACTTAATGGAGAGGTTCGCCACCGAATAGGGGGCCTGGCCGTTTCCCGGTTGCACCCAGAGGCCTGGCTGCGCGTTCTTGGCGGTCACTCGGCCGGCGATGGGGCTGCGCACGGTGAGGGCTGGGTCGATTCTGCGCGAGGCGATGATCTGGCCGATTTGCGGCTCCGTCTTGCCGAATAGGCGGACGGCATCGCGCGCCGCCTTGAGCGAGCCCTCGGCAATCTGCTGCGCTGAAATGGCCTGCTCCAGGTCTTTTTGTGAGAGGCCGCCGTTGGCGGCGTATAGGCCCTTTACCCGCGCCAATTCCTTGTCGGCCAATTCGGCGTTGGCCGCGGCGCTGATGAGGGCCGATTCGGCCTGGATAAGGTCCGGGCTGTTTACCGAGTAGAGCGCCTGCCCCTTGGCCACCTCATCTCCCAACTCCGCGTAGGCGTTGCTGATGGTTCCCTGGTAGGGTGGGAACACCTGCACCGACAGGTTGCCGTCGAACGCGATTTGCCCCACCGCCTCCTTCTCCACCGCGAAGAGCCGCCTCTGGACCCGCCCGATTTGAAGGGCTTGGAGTTGGCCTGCCGACAGCTCGACCGTCCCCGCGGACGAGCTCTCGGAATCTCGACCCCGAGATTGCGGCGGAGGGCTGGAGGTTGGGATCAGGTCAGCGTTCGGCACCGCCTCTACCTTTAAGGCCCGGCCCTCTCCGGACAGGAGGAAGGCCGCAGCGAACAGGAGGACGGCTACCCCCGCCGCCGCCGGAGGGGCGGCGCGGCTGGATTGCAGCAGACGTTTCATTTGGGACGGAACAGCGTGGTTCTCACACCGCTGAACCTACGTTAGCGCCGGCGCGCCGTCTGTTAGGCGGGACCTAAATCTTTCGTAAGGCCGGATACTACACGGGCTGCACGGCTCTAATCCTGTTTCCGGGGCTGGCCGCTGGCCTGGCTCTCGTGCCAGCGGACGGCTTCGCGCAAGAGTTCGGTCGCGTTGGAGAGCCGCAGCTTCTCCTTGATGCGGGCGCAAAAGGCCTGGACGGTCTTCATGCTGACGTGCAGGGAAGCGGCGATTTGGCGCGTCTCGCACCCCTGCCCGAGCAGTTGGAAAACCTCCAGTTCGCGGTCGCTGAGCTGCTCCACCGGCGAGGCGGGGGCGGTGGGAGCGCCGCCGAGGAACTTTTGCGTGAAGAGCGCGGAGAGCTTGTCGCTGACGTAGAGCTTGCCCTCCAGGACCTGGCGAATGGCGGCGATGATCTTCTTGGTCGTCTCCCGCTTCATGATGTAGCCGCGCGCGCCGGCCCGCAACGCGCGCTCGGCATAGAGGCTCTCATCATGCATGGAGAGCACGATAACCGCCACCGGCGGACGGAACGTGGAGAGGCCTTTGATCAGCTCGATGCCGGAGCCGCTCTTGAGCGAGATATCCACAATAGCCATGTCCGGTCTGAGGCGGAGGATGGCTTCGTAGGCTTCAGGCGCGGTCTCCGCCTCGCCGCAGACAACCAAATCCAATTGTTGGTGGATCAGGTTGGTGAGCCACTCCCGCACCAGGGGGTGGTCGTCCACGAGGAAGATTCTTGTCTTTTGCCCGATCATCGGCTGGTTAAATATGGCAGGCGCTCCGAATGTTCAAGACCGCCGGCCTCATTTAACAAAGGGAACCGAACAGATGACCACCGTCCCCCCGGTCTTTCCACGCCGCACCTGGAATTTGCCCGCAATCATGCCCGCCCGATGGGCCATGATGCGCAAGCCCAGGCCCGAATTCTTCGGGAGAGGCTCCGGCAGCCCCAGGCCGTCGTCACTCACGCGCAAGGCAATGCCCTCCTCCAGCGACTCCAGCCCGATAGCGATGTTCCCCGCCTTGCCATGTTTGATGGCGTTGCTCACCGCCTCCTGGGCAATCCGATACAAGTGCCCGGAGACCGCCGCATCACGAACGAGCACCGGCGAATCGCATTCAAAGCGGCATGAAATCTTGAACAGGTCGCTGCTGTTGGCCGCCAGTTCCTCCAAGGCCTGCATCAGACCTTCCTGTCCCATCTCGATTGGGTGCAGCCCTTTGGCCAGCTTCCGCGAGAGGGCAATGCCTTCCTCCACCAGGTTCACCACGCCCCCCGCGTCGGCCGCTTCGGGAAGGCGGCGGGCGGAAAGCTTTTCCTCAAGCACCTGGCCGGCCAGGGCCGTGGCGGTGAGGTGCTGGCAGAGGCTGTCGTGCAGGTCTTGACCGATGCGCCGTTGCTCGCGCTCGCTGATCTCCAGCAGCTCCCGCTCCACCCGTTCCCGCTCGGCCATCTCGTCCGTCAGCGCGGCGGTCCGCTCCCGAACGCGGGCTTCCAGTTCCTGGGTTGACAGGCGCAACCGGGCGAGCAGCCACACCACCACAAAATAGAAAGCCAGCACAATCGACTCGTTCCAAACCGGCACCAGCGCGGTAGAGTAGCGAGAGCCTTCGGCCAAGTCGCCCGCCAACGACACCGCCACACTAAACACCGAGATGAAGCACGCGAATCCCCGTCCCACGAACCAAGCCGCTATGCCCACCGCCATCAGGTAGAACACGGAAAACGAGAATTGCGGGCTGGTGGCGTAGTCAATGAACCCAACCATTACCACCATGAGCACCGTCGCCCCTACGTAAAAGGCTCGCGATTGATGCTCCAGCCGTTCAATCCATCCGAACATAAACGCCCCGATTTTGCGCTCAGGATATGCCATGGCGCAAGTGCTTCGCGTCGGAAATCTCGCGCTGTACGATTTGGCCTCACAAGGAATTTAGGCGCTGCCTGACAGACTGCCGACCTCACCCGTGCTAGACGTTCCGGGTATGACGTTGAGTACCATCCTCTTGATTGCCGCGGCTTCGATCATTTATTCCTCGGTTTTTGTGTTCATCGGCTGGACAGTGCGTGCCGTGCGCAAAGACGAAGCTCGCCAGAGCACCGAGAAAGCCAGCGCGGCGTCGCGGTGACCGTGGAGAATCTGGGCATTTGGAAACTGCGCGTTCCGAGGGCGCTGACGGAAAGCGCCGGTGGCAACGGGCGGACGGCGGTGTAGCGCCCGCGGGTAGTCAGTTCAGCGCGATACCGCGCCGGATGTAGGTTGGCACGTCGAGGTCTTCGCCCTTGTGAATCGTAGGCTCGGTCTTTTCAAAGCGGTCCTTGGAAACGATTTGGAGAGGGAGTTGGCCCTGGCGCAGACGCGGGAGCTTGGTTTGGAGCGCGGAAGCCCCGGGGCGCTGGGCCTCGATGAACTGCCGGATCTGGTCCGGGGGGACGGACGGCGGAGGCGGAACGAACTTGGATGGCTGCCGCAGGTTGGAGGTGCTGTCCAGGAGTTGAGCGTCGAGGTCCTCGGCCGCGGCGTCTGTTTGCCGCATCCTTTGCGGTTCGGCTTTCCTGCGGGCGGCAATGAGTGTTACCGAGAGTCTGTCACGGAAGGCCTCGTCGATGGCGGCGCCCATGATGACCTGGGCCTGCTCGCAATGGCCGCCGATCTGCTCCATGACTCGGTTCACTTCGGCCATGGTCAGGTCGGGGCCACCGAGAATGCTGATCAGGACCGCGTCGGCCTGCTCCAGCGCCTGGCCGTTTTCGAGCATGGGGTGGGCGAGGAGTTTCTCCGCCACTTCGCGGGAGCGGGTGGCCCCCATGGCGTCAGCGACGGCAAAAGCGCTTTCGGAGTGTTTGTCCTGGATGAGGGTGCGGAGGTCCTCGAAATGGATCTCGATGAGCCCGCCGTGAGTCAACAGACGCCAGACGCCAAGAATGCCGTCGGCGAGCAATTCGTTGGTGAGCCGGAAGGTGTCGATGAGGCTGGTGTTCGGATCGATGAGTTTGAAGATGCTCTCGTTGGGAAGGCAAATGACGCCGTCGGCCGCGGCTTTGAGTTCGTCCAATCCCTGCGCCGCAAGGCTAGCGCGGCGGTCACGCTCGCAACGAAACGGCGTTACAACGAAGCCGAGTACCAGGGCGCCTGCCTGCTTGGCCACACGGGCCAAAACAGGGCTGATGCCGGTGCCGGCCCCGCCGCCTAGGCCGGCCACGACGAAAACGGTGCTGGCTCCCTCGCACAGGGCCTTGAGTTCATCCGCATGCTCCTCAGCGAGGGCGTGACCGCGTTCAGGGTCCCCGCCGGTGCCCAGGCCGCGCAGCAGGGCGGTATCGAGTTGGAGCTTTTGAGGCGCCGAGGAGCGGGTCAGCGAGTAAGGGTCGGGATTTACGGCGATGAAGTCCATGCCGGGCAAAGCGGCACGGATCAACGGCTCAATGACATTGAGGCCGGCGTTGCCGACGCCAAAGACTTTGATGGATGCGGTGGCCTGGGGGTCAGGGGCGGGAGTGGGAGCGGTTTCGGTGAGGGTCATAGGATCTAAGCTTTAAGCCCATTTGAACAGTTGGCCGAGCCGGTCTCTCACGCGACCGGTGAATGAGTGTTTGCGCGAACGCCTGCGCTGCTGGAACGAGCCGAATTTCACCAGGCCGATAGGGGCGGCAAACTCGGGCTGGTCCAGGGCCGAGGTCAGGCCGCTGATCGAACTGGTCCGGCCCGGCGAGACCGGGATCTGAAACACCCGCCGGGCCAGTTCCTCAATCTTGGAAATGCGCGCCCCGCCGCCGCACAGGAAGACGCCGGCCCTCGGGTAATCGAACACGCCGGACCGGACGAGGTCTTGTTTGACGAGTTGGAGGATCTCTTCCAGCCGGAGAGACATGATGCGCCGGAGATGTTCGAGGTTGATGAGCTTGCCGGGCCGGCCGGCCTCGTTGGCCAGCGCCGTCGTTTGGCCTTTGACCGCCTCCTCCACTAAGGCGCAGCCGTGGTCGATCTTGAGCTTTTCCGCCCGGCCCAGCGACACCTTCAGGCCGTAGGAAAGGTCATTGGTCAGGTGATCGCCGCCCACCGCCAACACACCGGTATGTTTGACAATGCCGTTTCCATAGACGATGTATTCGGTCGTTCCGCCACCGAGATCGATCACCAGGGCGCCCAGTTCCTTTTGCTCGTTGCTGAGCACGGCCAGCGACGAGGCCAAGCCGGTGAAGACAATGTCATCCACCTCAAGCTGCAGGCCTTTCACCGTGCGGATGGCGTTCTGCAGACGATTAAAGTTGCCGTGGATGACATGGACGTCCACCTCGACTCGGGCGCCCAGCAGGCCGACGGGATTGAGGATGCCATCCTGGCCATCGACCAGAAAATGCTGGCGGATGGCGTGGATGACATGGTTCTGCGGCGAGAGATTAATGGCCTTGGCGTTCTTGATGACGTCCTGAACGTCTTCCTCGGAGATCTCGCGGTCCGCCGACACCACCGGGTGAACGCCGCGATTATTGAAGCCGCGGACGTGCCCGCCCGTTACCCCCAGATACACGCTCCGAATCTCGACGTCAGCCATCTGTTCCGCCTCGGCGATGGCTTGGCGCACGTCCTCCTCCGCCTGGGCCGTGCCAACGATCTCCCCCTTGCGCACTCCGCGAGAGCGAGCCTGGCCAAGGCCCACGATGTTCAGAGCGCCGTCGTCGCCAAGGTCGCCGACGACCGCGCACACTTTCGACGTGCCAATTTCCAATCCGACGAGGATAGAGGAGGACTCAAACATGCCGTTTCCTGTTGTATAAGGGTCGATGAATTGTGTGGACTTCCGGGACAAGCGTGCTGGCCTGCAGCAGACAGCACGGAATGCTGTCCCCCACCGCCAAATCCAGGGTGGCTATGACTTTGCCGGCCCTTCGGCTGCAATCAAAAATCTCACGCCACCGCCGCAACTGCTGATCCAACCCGTCCAGGGCGAAAGTGACTCTGCTGCCTTCGGTGGTGGTCACGGTGAGGACGTCCGGGGCGGCGACGTCAATGGTGGCCATCTCGACCAAGCCCGCCATGGGCGAGCTGTCAAAGGCCGCGATCAGGTGGAGGGCGGCCTGGACCTGGGCCGCGCCGATGCGGCGACCGGGCTGGACCATGTTGGG
Organism: bacterium; assembly: GCA_021784555.1. GTDB lineage: Bacteria > Verrucomicrobiota > Verrucomicrobiia > Limisphaerales > UBA8199 > JAJYHY01. Next base: position 1,852 of record JAJYHY010000087.1, on the reverse strand, counting down.
GTTGATACGAGACAGGACGGGTAAGACGTCGGACGGACTGGGCGGAACGGAACGGTCGCGTGGGTCCAGAGGGAGCATGACGTATCCCTCTGCATCGATGAGGAAGGGATAGGGCTGGAGTTTGCCGTCGCGACTGACCCGGTCGGTGAGGACGCGGGCGATGGGTTCGCGTTCAACGACCCGAAGGCTCAGCGTATGAGGCGCAATCCGGTCCAGCGAGACAGACTTTACCCGAGGGTTCAACTCCAACCGCCTGCGGACCGCGCGGAGGTCCAGGGCGTAGAGGTTGTCCCCAAGGGCTACGCCGGCCCAGCGCCGAAGCCGGTCCGGCAGGATGACGCCATCGGTTTGAAGGTCAATGCGTTGGATGGCGAAGGCCGGGTTCCTATAAACCAGCCAGTCCAGTGCCCTTTGCCCCCCATACCAAGCCAGGTAACCGGCCAAAACCACGCCAAAGATCCCGCTGAGAATCCTAGCTGCCAGCCGCGCACGGGCGGCCCGCACCTTGCTGGCGCGCACCTTCACCTGGAGGACGGAACCGCGCTTGAGGCGGCGATTCTTGGATTTGCGTTTCGAGAACATTCCAGCTAGCGAGGCAGGGCCTCAAAGGGTTCTTTCCGCGTGGGAAGCCGCAGCCTCATTAAGCATCGGGCATTTGGCATTGGGCCTTTGGCATTGCCAATGAGTAATGGTAAATGCCCAATGCCTAATGACAAACGCCGTCGGGCCCGCCGCAGTCGTGGATCGCTTCGCCCGCGCCGCGCACGCGGCAAAACCTGATTTGTCCGCAGCCCCACCCTAGCGGCAAACCGCCACAATCGCCTCGACAATTCTTCCGGTGTCATAATGGCTTCGGTTTTGTCATCAACTTGCAATTTGCAATTCTTAATTCCCAATTCTCAATGAACCTCGGTGCTCTGATGCGGTGATTGCGAAACTCGAGGGGCTGCTCTCGCGGGCGCTGGTCGGGCCAAGGCCAATCCCACCATGCGCTGGCAGAGTTCGGCGTAATCGATTCCGGCGGCGGCGGCCGCTTTGGGCAGCAGGCTCAGTTCCGTCATGCCTGGAAGGGTGTTGACCTCCAACACAAACGGCTCTCCGTCTCCGCGGACCATTATGTCCACCCGGGCATAGTCCCGTCCGCCCACCGCCTCAAAGGCCTTAAGAGCGGCCGCTTGTATCCGGGCGCCAGCCTCCGGGCCGAAGGGCGCCGGGCAAAGAAACTCGCTCGCCCCGGCGGTGTATTTGGTGTTGTAATCATTCATGGCCGTGCGCGGACGGATCTCGACGATCGGGAGGGCCCGGCCCTCGAGGACGCCCACGGTGGTCTCCCGGCCAAGGATCTTTTCTTCCATGAGAATCTCCGAACCGTATCGAAAGGTCTCCTTGAGGGCCGCGCTCCAATCGGAAACCCTTTCGACCACCTGCAGTCCAACGCTAGACCCCTGCCGGACGGGCTTGAGGACGACAGGAGGGTCCCACCCCACCGGCCAGCTTGCCGTGGGCGATTCAATGATCTGAAAGCGGGGCGTGGACACGCCCGCCTTGATGCATCGCTGCTTCGTCAGAAGCTTATCAAACGCAATTCGGCTCGATTCGGCATCGCAGCCGGTATAGGGCACTCCCAGACGCTCCAACTCCGCCTGGACAGTGCCGTCCTCTCCATAGGTGCCGTGCAAAGCGAGGAAGACCACGTCGGTGTGCGCGGGCAATTTCCAGCCGTCATCCTTCGGATCGAGTTCTGATATAACATGGCCGCGCGAGCGCAAGGCCTTGGCGACAGCGGCCCCGGAACGCAGGGACACTTCACGTTCCGCCCCGCGGCCGCCTAACATCACAACCACATTCAGTT
>JAJYHY010000086.1 GCA_021784555.1 bacterium | reverse complement strand
AAGGGGCGTTTCAGGGCGAAACACCCAGTCAGGCCTTCCAGGTGCTCTGTGACTCAAGCACCACTACGCAAACAGACATCGACAGCGGGATTGTGAACATCGTCGTCGGCTTCGCACCGCTCAAGCCGGCCGAGTTCGTGATTATCAAGATCGCGCAGCTCGCCGGACAAGCGGGCGCCTAGGAGGAACGCTTATGGGCAAAATGTTTTCTCTCAATACCAGCCGCTTCAATCCTTACTCCACGTTTCGATTCCTGGTCTATTTCGGAACCAGCACCTCGCCCGTGGCGGCGGTCAGCAAGGTGGGGGGCCTAAAGCGTTCGTCCGACCCCATCGAGTACAAACAGGGTGGCGACGCCGTGATCCGCAAGGGGCTGGGACGCACCAAGTATGATCCTATTACCCTCGAGCGGGGCGTGACCTTTGATAACGACTTTGAAAACTGGGCCAATGCCGCCCAGGTGCTTGACAAGGGCGCTCCATCTCAGTCCTTAAAGAACCTGCGCCAAGATTTGCGGATTGACCTGATGAACGAAGAAGGCCAACCGGTGCGCCGCTATTTTGTGCACCGCTGCTGGGTCTCCGAATACCAGGCTTTGCCCGACCTCGATGCAGGCGCCAACGCCATCGCCATCGAGCACATCAAGCTCGAAAACGAGGGTTGGGAGCGCGATATGAGCCTGCAAGAAACGGCGGAAGTCTAGCTTTGCGCCCAGCCCGGCCCCGCGAACGGTCGGAGCCACAGCATCAATCGCCAACTGGCGACGCCCGAGGGCGTCGCCGCGAATGGGATCCCATGTCCGAACTTCCTGTCACCAAACTCCAAGTGCACGTGAGACAAGCCACCGGGGCTGACGACTTGTTGCTCCTTGAGAGGCCCGCAAACAACAGGCGAGCGGCGCTGGGGTTGGTCGCACGACTGATCTCCCTGCCCGACGGCGAGACTTACGATTGGAGCAGCCTCCCCGTCACCGACTTTCAAGCGGCGCTGTTGCTTCTGCGCCGTGCTTCCCTTGGAGACGCGGTTCGTTCCGAGGCAGGGTGTGCGACCGAAGGGTGCTCCGCACGGATCCAGATTTGGTTTCGCATCTCGGACTACCTGGCCCATCATCAGCCTCACACTCCGGCCGATGTGGAGTTGGCTGAGGACTCAGGCTGGTTTCGCATCCACGATCTTGGAGTAAAGTTCCGGTTGCCGACGGCGGCCGACCTGATCGCCCTCGAAGAGGCATCAGCCATCCGACACGGCTTAAAGAAAACTACAAAGCACGATTTAGCTGAACTCATGATCCGTCCATTAACCCTCTGTTCTGGAGCGCTTCGGCGCGTGGAGGCCGCGATGGCGGCATTGGCGCCGGACTTGAATGGCATCCTGGAGGGTAGCTGCCCCGACTGCCACAATAAGGTGCATGTCTACTTCAACGTGGAACAGTTTGTCGTGCGTGAGTTTCTCGACCACGCGGCGTTTCTCCCCCAGGACGTTCACCTGCTGGCCAGCCGTTATCGTTGGGCCGAGGAAGCAATTCTGGCTCTGCCTCGGAGCAGGCGGATTCTTTACGCCGAAATGCTGAAGCAGGAAGAAGGAAAAGCCTGAGATGGCTCACCGGTCATACCTGCAGCAGCTTGCACAAGGCTCACCGGGCAGGGTGACGCTCCTCCGCCCGGCCCGGGCGCTATTGCGGAGGTGGGAGCTGGCACAATGCCCGGTATGGCTGTCCGAAGCGCAAGCGGAGCAGAGCCCTCACACCCCTGGAGGGGTCGTCTCGTCTGCAGCGCGCGCCATGGAACCGGCTACGCCTGCAGCTCCCATCCCGCATGCAATTCGCAGACCCGCCTCACAAGGCGAGCTCACAGAACCGCGCGAAGTTCGAAGCGATAGAGAATCGGGATCGTTGCCCGAACCGGCCAAGGAGGATGGACCGAAAGCGGAAGGAGAGTGGTCGACAAATCGAGACTTCTCTCTCCAGGCTGTCGAAGCGGTGTTACTCCCCCAGCACGCGAGGAAGCATTCGCGCTATTCATCATTTGCCACTCGGCCAGCATCACCTGAGGAGAGAAAGGGGGTGCCAGAATCCATCGAGCCTCGTTTGGAGCGCGACGAGCCGATGCTTGCCCCAGTCCAACCTCCCCTTCCTGCGACTGAGAATGAATTTGTAGTTCGCCCTGCCCAAAGAAGTCGTCCGGAAAAAGCAGACGAACTGCCACCAGTTGCAGCGATCACACCCCTGGCCCCCGTTCGAACTTCCTCGCCTGCCGGGACGCACGCGGAAGTGCGAATTGGAACGGTGGAGATTGTGGTCACGGCGCCAGCGCCCCCGCAAGGAGCGCCCGTGAATCGTGCGCCGCTAGTCTCCCCGCCCGCCTTGTCGCGGGGATACTTGAGCACAATCGGTCTTAGACAACGATGAGAGGGACATCTGATGCCACTGGCTCCCCTGGGACTGCTGGATTTGTCGACGGTCACGGATGTGCTGACCGGGCTGCTCACCGACTGCGTCCAGGGCTCCCCTATCCTTAAACAGAATCAATTCACTATCAACATCTCCGGACTCGCGCCCGACGCGGCGCGCGAAGGGGCGGACTGTCAATTGAGCCTTTACCTCTTCCACGTCGACCAAGATAAGTTTCAGAGAAACCTCCAGCCTGGGTCTCCCATCCCGCCCAATACCATACCGATTGTTTGCCAGCCGCTGACCCTCAATCTCTATTACCTGCTCACGGCATATTCCAAAGGGGACTACCACCAGGAACAGCAGGCGATGAGCGCCGCGATTCGCTGCTTTTACGAGCACCCCATCGTGAAAACCAGCGTGATGGTCGGCGGCCAGAACGTACCCAATGAATTTTCCCTGACCATGGAGATCGAATCGAACGATGAGCTTTCGCGCTTGTGGCAGGCCACCACCGTGGCGCTTCGTCTGTCCGTGGCGTACAAGGTGAGCGGCGTGTTGATCTCGCCCGAGGCCACCGGCACCCGGGCGGCGCCCAAACCCCAATACATCGGGCTCTCGCTAGATCCCGCCAACCTTCCATACGCGGACGCCGGCCAAGTGCTGGGCACCTATCGGACCGTCGAGTATCAAGCCGCGGACAGCACGATCGCGCTGCCCGACGTCCGCAAGTACGACCTGTCACCCGCGACGGTCGCGGCGGAGCAAACCGTGTTTCTCTACGGCGCAGGACTTGATAAGAGTACGGCGCAGCAGGTGTTTCTCCTCATGCCTCCGGATTTTCAGACCGAGTATGAGGTGACAGCGTGGAAGACCGCCTCACCTTTGACCCAGACTGCTTCGCGCTACGCGCTGGCACTGCCGGCGAACGTGGGTGTTCCGCCTGGAAATCCACCGACGACCAACACTCCGCCCGCAGGAGTCTACCAGTTACGCGTGGGGCGAGGCGCCGCGCCCGCCTACCGGTCGAACTCGACGCCGTTCTCGATTGCCGCGCGGGTTGATGCCAAGGTTCCACCGCTGTTCAGCGGAGCCGGTCCCTTCACCATGAATGGCGCGGGATTCGTTGCAGGGGCCGCCACCGAAGTCCTGCTGGAGACACTCCCCTTGAAGTTCACGGGAGGCGCACCCGCCGCGGGATTCTTCACCGTCGGTGGGGGAGGATCCAGCCTTACATTCAACCCGCCCGCCGGCCTCGCCAGTGGACGTTATGCAGTGCGGGTGCGCGTGAACCAGGTCGAGTCCGACCCGGCATGGTGGCTCCAAGTGCCATGACCCCGAATAAGACATAAGCGGCCTCTGCCTGATTTTAGAGAGACGGCCCCAGGTGGTCCGCGGAGGCGTTGGAAAGGAAACTGTGGAGACGTTAACCCAAACTTCGGTACTGGATGCGGAGAGGCCCGTCGCCACGGAGCCCGCATTTCTCACTCGAGTGCGGCTTCGCGCTCAACGGCGGGTGTTCTGGATGCGCACACTGTGGCCAGTTTCTCCTCTTGAATCTGGTCAGGCACCCGCCATTACTGACGCTGAAGTGGAACGCGTCCTGAGCGACCCGGCGCGGAGGGCAGAAAGCGAGCAATCATTCTGCGAGATGGATCCCGCGGCCCGCGAGCTCGCCTCCGCCATTAAAGATGCGGACCTCCGCGCATTTCAAGAGGGCGTGTGGGCGCGCCTTGGAAATGAGTTTGGCGTCCCGCTAGGCGGCTTGGATTTATTGTCCCTCGCTGTTGCCGCAGAAATGGATCCGTGGTTGCGGCGCGCTTACGGCTATCTGCACGACGATGCCACCCTCGGCTACGCGACACCCTGGTTGGCTGAAGTCCTCTTTCAGCGATCCTTGCAGGCGGACTGCGGTCCGGACTCTTTGCTGGTTCGTTGGCGGCTCGCCCATCCGGCGGGAGGCGTTGCCAACGCATGGGCGGCTAATGCCCCTTGGGTGGCTGATCCACATATCGTTGCATGGATCACGCGCGGGCCGTGTCTTGATCCCGCACTCGGCAGCTCTGTGCAGATGGTCTCCCCCGCGGTAGTTGGGGAGAAGCCGTGTCTTTACGCTGACCGGCTTCAGGACTTGGTCGAATTCGTCCACGCTCTTTGTCATCACGATGACCGTTCCGGATGCAGGCTCACACTGCCTGTGGAAATCGAGTTGGTCGGCCCTCCGGGAACGGGCAAGCGAACACTGGCCGCGCAGTTCAGCGCCGCGCTTGGGACAAGCCTGCTGGTGGTGGACGCGGCGGCCCTCTTAGGCGCTGACGTCCCACTGGCGGCGGCGCTCGACCGTGTGGTGCGCGCCTCGCGGCTAGCTCGGCTTACCGGCGCGGTAGTCTATTGGCAGGACGCCGAGGGATTGAATCCACGGTTGTGGGAAGTAGCGCGCAGTTTCTCCGGGCTCGCGCTGTACGGAGTTCGCTCGCCGGTTGAGCAGAGGAGCAGCGGCGCGGTGGCGCGGCGGTCTATACGCCTCAAACCCCTCAGCAGGTCCGAGCGGCTCTCGCTCTGGAGCCAATTGACTTCTCTGCCGGCGCCGCAGCCTATCGAAGAATGGGCACTGAATCCTGCTGAAATCGTTTCAGCCGCCAGTGTTGCCTCAGCGGGGCCAGCGGCCATCATCGAAGCGTGCCAGAGGAATCTCTACCAGAGTCCGAGCGAACTCTTCGCGCCACTGCCCTGCCCTTACACCTGGCAGGATATCGTCCTGCCTCCCGACCTTCGGGAACACTTAGCCGAATTGGAGCGGCAGGCACGCAGCCGTCATGAAGTCTACGACGAGTGGGGCTTCGGACGATTGTGCCCTCTGGGGCGCGGAATCACCTCGTTGTTCTCCGGCCCCAGCGGAACCGGAAAAACGATGGCGGCGCAGGTGATGGCCCGCTCGCTCGGGATGCCGCTTTACCGGATCGATCTTGCTGGCGTCATGAACAAGTACATCGGCGAAACGGAAAAACGGTTGAAGCAGGTTTTCGAGGCGTGCGGTCGCTCGAATGTGGTGCTGTTCTTCGACGAAGCGGACGCCCTCTTTGGACAGCGTACTCAGGTGAAGGATGCGCACGACCGCTTTGCCAACATCGAGATCGACTACCTGCTGCAGTTGATGGAACAGTACGATGGCGTGGCAATTCTGGCCACCAATCGCAAGGCCGAGTTGGACAAGGCGTTCCTGCGCCGCATCCGCTTCATCATCGACTTCCTGAATCCGGGGCCGGAAGAGCGCCTCGCTCTGTGGCGCCGCGCGCTGGGAGCCGACTTGGCGCGCGTGCCGGAATTGCTGGACCGAATTGATTGGGAAAGCCTGGCGGCGAAACTCAACATGACTGGAGCCGACATCACCGCAGCCGCGCTGGGCGCGGCCTTCCTCGCGCGCGCCGACGGCACCCGCATCACCATGAAGCACATCGTTCATGCGGCTCGACGCGAAATGACCAAGCACGGGCAGGTCATCCGGGCCGGCGAATGGGAGTTCAACTGATGTCGTCACTGGCCATCGAGCGACTGACCCTAAAATTGCCGGGCTTCTCTGGCGCTGACGGAGAGCGCTTGGCAAGACGGATCGCCGAGGGATTGGCGGCAGGCGCCACCCCCGCAAAGTCTGGGCGTCATCTACAAGCGCTGCGCCTGGAATTGGCGCCACCATCCGGCGCAGGCGTCGAAACGATTGCGCAACTGGCTGTGGCCGGATTGTTGCGCCAACTCAAATAACGCGGGAGTGGCAGGAGACCTGAATCGGCTTGGAATGTTGAGGAGTAGAGCACAAACATGGCAGGCAAATTCCTGAGAGGCGCGCTCGTTGAATTCATGCCGACGTTCCTCGTCCCGCTGCCCAATGTGATCGTCTTCCAATTTAATCCGGAGACGATGACCCACACATGGACACAAGCAGAGGCGGCGCAGCGGTCGGCCACGAGAGCGCAAACGAATCCGCTGGCGGTGCGCGGGACCCCGGCGGAGTCATTCTCTTTTACTTTGGCCGTGGACGCCGGCGACATGATCGCCGACGGCGGGCCCGCAACCTCGGCCATCGCCCAGGTCTCCGGTGTTTACTCACGCCTTGCCGCACTGGAAATGTTGCTCTATCCAACGCCGAGCTCGGGTGGCGGACTGGTGGGTAGCGTTTCCGCCGCAGCCGGCGCAGCAGGAGCAGCGGTGGGCGGATCGGACAGCACTTCGACAGATCGCAGCGTTCCCGCGTCACAAGTTCCCGTGGTCCTTTTTGTTTGGGGGCCGGGCCGGATTGTCCCTGTGCGGGTAACGGGCCTGACCATCACAGAGAAACTTTACGATGAATTGCTGAACCCGACCCACGCCGAAGCGCTAATCAACATGCGCGTCCTCACTCCGGAGGAACTCGCCGCGGTGACGGGTCCGATGAAGGACATCGCGAAGGTGGCTTACACATATTCGCAGGATCTTCGCCAGGCGCTGGCCATCGCCAATCTGGCGGAATCCGCCGAATCGATTATTGGCATGCTGCCCATCGGGTAAACACGACGAGAGTGTTCAGGAGGAACAAATGTTTTTCGCCGGAAGCCGCTACGAAAAGACCGGCACCTACAGGCTGAAGAAACCGGATGGTTCACAGGTCAGTGTGGCACGCCTCCCGCTCCCGCTGCCAAACCCTCTGATCGGCTATCACCGCCGACTGACGGGCCAGCGATTGGACTTGATCGCGTCACATTACTTTGCTGATGCCACCACCTTCTGGCGCTTGTGCGACGGCAACCGCGCGGTCGTTCCGGACGCATTGGGAGCGCGTGATCTGGTGGGTATACCGACGAAGAGCTAAGGCCCGGCTATGGGAACTTCATTTCAACTTCTGTTCGACGGCTCACCGGCCGACGACGATCTGTACACGGTGATGGGTTCGCTTGAGGTGGAAGAAAACGCGGACTTGCCCGGCGCCTTTGAGTTGGATCTTCCCGTGGATCGGACGGACTCGGGCGATTTGAATTTCGTGAACGACAGCCGCCTCCAACCCTTTGTAAACGTCGCGGTGGTTGTGACACCGGAGGGTAAAAGCCCCGAGTGCATAATGGATGGCTACGTCCTCGCCCACAAATTGCACGTCGAGAAAGGCACTGTGTCTTCGCGGCTTCACGTGTGGGGCCAGGATGCATCCTGGCTGATGAATCTGGATGAAAAAACCCGTGAGTGGGTGGATGTGACGGACGCGGATGTGGCGAACTCAATATTCGGGGACTATGGCATCACGCCGGCCTCCGACAACACTGACGATGACTCGCCCTCACACACCGAGGATGGTCACAGCTTGATGCAACGCGCCACAGACATCCAGTTCCTGCGCTCACTCGCGCGCCGCAACGGCAAGCTTTGTCGTGTCGCCTGTACCGACACCCCGGGACAACGCACGGGCCTTTTTGCGAAGCCGAACTTTCAGGGCGACCCCGTCATCACGCTTGATCTGAACGATCCGGAGGCATGGACGGTCGACGCGCTCGACATCGACTGGGACGTGACGCGACCCACGGAAGTGAAGGCGCGCCAGGCGCTCTTCACTGACTCCGACGAAGACGGCGCCGGCGTGGACGAGACCGATTCGGGTCTGTCCACGCTGGACCAGCGAGGTCTCTCAGATTTCGCCGGACGCTCGATGACCGTCCTGCTGACCACGCCGGTGGACAGTGCCGACGAGCTCACGCTGCGCGCCCAGGCGGTGTTGCGCGAGGCGGGCTGGTTCGTGCGCGGCGAAGGGGAGGCCGACTTGTCCCGCTTGAACGCCGTGCTGCGAGTGGGCACGGTGGTGGGCATCAACGGAGCCGGCAGCCTGAACTCCGGCAACTATCTGGTGTGGAGTGTCCGCCACACCATCACGGCCGACTCGCACAAAATGAAATTCGTGCTGGTCCGCAATGCCGTGGGCGCGGAGGCCACAGGCAGCGGATTGTTGGGAGGCTTGTGATGAGCGCAATCAGCGAGCAGGCATTGTTGGACCTCATGGAACGCGTACAGCACCGCTTTTACGGGAAATACCGCGGCACGGTAACCGACGTGGACGACTCCACGATGCGCATCAAGGCCAAGGTGCCCGCCGTCCTCGGCGAGCAGGCGACGGGCTGGTGCATGGCCTGCGTCCCTTACGCCGGGCAAAGCGTGGGGTTCGCCTTCCTCCCTGAAGTGGGCTCGGGTGTGTGGATTGAGTTCGAAGGTGGGGATGTCTCCTACCCCATTTGGGCGGGATGCTACTGGCGCAGTGATGAGAAACCCGACGACGCGGCTGCCAAGGTCAAGGCGATTGTCACCACGTCGCCCCATAAGATTCTGCTGGATGACGACGGCGGGTCGATCACCATCAGCGACTCCAACCAGAACAAGGTGACGTTGGATTCCAGCGGCATCACTCTCGAGCGAGGGGGGGAAAAAATTGTGATTAGCGATTCGGAAGTGAATGTGAACGACGGAGCATTGGAGATCACCTGATGGCCAGTCTGCTGAACACCTCCAGCATGATGATGTGCCCGCACGGCGGGATGGTGAATGCGGTTACCTCGAATACCCAGGCCCAGGCCGCCGGAGCATACCTCTTGCGCGCCTCGGACACATTCACGATTGCGGGTTGCCCGTTCGCCGTGGGCCCCTCTCCTCACCCCTGCGTGCAGGTGCAGTGGGTCCAGCCGGACGCGCAGAGTCAGGTGGCCGGGGATTTCACGCTGAGCGAGCAGAGCGTAGGGCTATGCGTCGCTGCGGACCAGGCCGCGCAGGGCACGGTGCAAGTGACGTTCACTCAGCCTCGTGTGGCTGGACGTTGAAGCAGCAAGGGAGCAAGAAGCGGTGGATCGAAACGATTACGCATTCCCATTCCGGATCGACCAGGCATCCCGCCAGGGCGCGCGGACGGGCTACGAAGCGCATGTCGACCAGATGATCCGGCAGGTGCTGCTTACCTCGCCGGGCGAGCGCGCGGACCTGCCGGACTTCGGTTGTGGGGTGCGGCAACTTCTGTTTGCGCCCCATTCGGAAGCGTTGGATTCAACAACCCAGATTCTGGTGAAACAGGCGCTCGACCGCTGGCTGGCCACGCAGATCGCTGTGAAGAAGGTCGCAGTGGGGCCGCCCGACGCGGGAGACACCTCGCAACTCCTGATCGAGATTGATTACGTGCTGCTCGAGGCGCAGGCGCAGAAGCAAATCAAAGTGCTGGTTTCCTGACATGGTACAAAAAGACCGCCTGGAAAAGCTGCTCGACACCAGCAACACGACGCTAAACGGCATCGACTTTGTCGAAGTGGCCAGCGCCGATGAGACCACTCTTCGCGTCCACTTCCTCAACGGCGTCGCGCTCAAGGGCACCGTCTCTCACCCGACGATTACGGGTGGTGAGACGATACCCACTGTCTCGGTCAAACCGATCGACGATACGCAGGATTGGTCAACGGATGCCGAGGGCCGCCCCATCCTCACCATGAACGTGGCCGCGCCGGGAGACTTTTCCAATTACACGCTGACCCTCACTAGCGCTTCGCTCGACCTCTTCTTCACCAGCGTGCAATTCTCTTTCAAGGCGCTCTGCCATTCCGATCTGGACTGCAAACCAGCGGGCACGGTTTGCCCTGCCTCCGGCGGTGGCGCACCGCCCCTCGATTATCTGGCCAAGGATTTCCTGAGCTTCCGCAAGGGTCTATCCGACTTTTCCGCGCTCCGGTACCCTGAGTGGCAGGAACGATCGGAAGCTGATTTCGGCGTGATGTTCATGGAGGCTCTTTCGAGCCTGGCGGACGACCTGAGTTACACGCAGGACAGGGTGGGGTCCGAAGCGACGCTCGACACGGCCACTGAGCGCCGCTCCATTGTGCGCCATGCCCGGCTGGTGGACTACGAGCCGCGCCCCGCAACTTCAGCGCGCGTGCTGCTCCAGTTCGACGTGCAGGGTGGGCCTATTCCTTCCGACCTGGTGGTCAGTGCGCAAGGTGCGGACGGGGCCATCGTGGATTTTGAAACCGGGATCGGCCTCATCGATCCGGCCACCGGAATGGCCAGCACGGCCAGTTACACGGTGAGCCCTGCGTGCAACCGTGGCATCCAGCCTTACTACTGGGATAACAGTGAGCGCTGCCTGAAAATCGGTTCCACGGAAATGTGGGTGAAGGGGCACGGTTTTGATTTCCAGCCCGGCCAAGCCTTATTGATCGATACGGTGGGTGAGGCAACGGCCGACCCGCCGCTGCGTGAGATGGTTCACCTGATCCGGGTCGTCGAAGAAGTCGACCTCTTGTTCCCCGATCCGCCGAACACAACGACCAATGTCACGCACCTTTTCTGGTCGGCAGACGAAGCGCTGAAGCTCGATCACGATTTGACTTTTGACTCTGTCCTCAATCGCCCTCGAACTATTCTGGCAGGCAACCTGCTACCCGCCACGCAGGGCCGGCGGTACACGGAAACCTTTGCCATTGACACGCCTCCCTCGCCCACTTCGCACACACCGTTGGCGTTGGTGCGCTCGGGCCCCAACAACACGCCCGATTTTGTCTCCCCCCAATATCTTTACACGCTTCGCAATGGGCGACTGGCGTGGCTCGCGCAAGATGATCCCAGCGCCTCGCCACTGCCGGAAATCATTCTGACCGAACAGCCCGCTCAAGTTTCCGAGCCGCCGTTCGAATGGACGTGGCGTCGCAGCCTTCTAAACGCCGAAGAGTTTGAGACCGCGTTCACGGTCGACGAAGCCCTCTATTCCCGCATTGGTCAGAATTCCGATGGCTCCACAGCGCAGGACTACGACGGCGATACTGGAGACAGCATCCGTTTCGGTGATGGCGTCTTCGGCCAGTTGCCCGAATGGGGTTCGGTTTTTCAAACCACTTACCGCGTGGGCGTGGGTGCCGCCGGGAACGTGGCCGCGGATTCCATCACGTGCGTGGACCCCTCAGCTTCGGGCCTTGTCCTCGCGGTGACCAACCCATTCGCAGCTCAGGGTGGGATGGATGAGGAGCCTGACGAGACCGTTCGCCGCCTGGCTCCGCAGGCTTTCCGGGCGGTGCAGTTCCGCGCCGTGCGGCCGGAGGACTACCGGGCCGCGGTCGAAACCCTCTCCTGGGTGCAAAGGGCCGGAGCCGTCTTTCGCTGGACAGGAAGTTGGCTCACCGTGTTCGCGACGGCCGGTCCCAAGGGGACGGAGTTGATCACCGTCGGGGAGCACACCGAGGTTATCCAACTCTTGAACCGCTATCGTTTGGCCGGGTACGAGTGTTACTCGCCCTCGCCACGCTATGCCTCGCTGGACCTCATCGTGACCGTGTGCGCGCAGCCCGACGCATTCCGTGGGGACGTGGAATCCGCCATCCTCACCGCCCTCAGCACCTCGAAGCTGTCGGACGCGACCACGGGCTTTTTCTACTACGAGCACTTTACCTTCGGGATGCCACTGGAGCGCAGCGCACTCGAGGCAGCCATCCAAAATGCGTACGGAGTAGCTGGGGTCGTGTCCATTCAGTACCGTGAGCGCGGCGTGATTGCAGCCTTCATCGATATGCCCGATAGCGTGCCGGTCGGGCCTGACCAGATCCTGCGCGTCGACAACGATCCCAGCCGGCCCGAACGAGGATCCTTGCAAGTTATCGTCAAGGGAGGGAAATGAGTAACACACCTGTCTGCCCCTGCGAAGCGATCGACCACCCGAAGACTGTTTCGAATCCGCCCGGAAGAAGCTCGGTGATTTACCGCGTCGGGGACTACGCCTCATTCCGCGAGGCATTGTTGGTTGCGCGCCCGGATGAAGTCGAACTGGCAAATTGGCGTCCCGGAGCAAAGGGCGACCTGGCGCTCCAGATGATGGAGTGGTTCGCGTATCTCGCCGACATCCTCACCTTCTACAACGAGCGCATTGCCAATCAGGACTACCTTCGGACCGCAGATCTTCCCGAGAGCGTGCAGCGGCTGATCCGCATCCTGGGTTATCGCCCGCGCCCTGGCATTGGAGCGATGGGGACTCTCGCGGCCCTCTTGACGGGCAGTAAGACCGTTGTAGTTCCCCAGGGCTTCGCCATCCAGAGCAAGCCTGGACCTGGAAAGCAGCCGCAGATATTCGAAGTGGACAAAGCTGCCCAGGTTCAAACACCTGACGCGGTCGCGGCTGACCCTGCTCCGAATCCTGCGCTCCTGAGCAGCGATGGAATGAGCGTGCTGCTGGCAGGCTCGGTCAGCGCTGTAAAAACCAATGACGAACTCATGCTCCTGAAGAAGGATAACTCGGGGGCAGTAGCGCAAGTCTCAGCAGTTACTCCAGAAAAAGATCCTCGCGGCCGGATCAACACTCGGGTCACTTTCGCGGGCGCGCCTCAAGTATCCTCTGGCGCGTCGGCGTCGGATTATCGTCTCCTGCGAAGTCATCAAAGCGCACACCTGTATCCATTCCCGGCTACCACAGTCATTGAAGCGAGTGATGCTCATCTTGATTCGTTGACCCGTGGAATCGAAGCGGGCGATCCGATAGTTTTTGAAGTCCCGGGGAAATCACTGGGACCGGAAGTTGTTAATGTCTCCACTTACGAAGAGCTGGTTTGGTACGCCAACGCGCCGGACACCTCGAATCCTCAGAATCCTCCGGACCCCACCAAGTCAGTCCCTGTCCCCATCCCTCATGCGCACATCACGTTTCGCCCCAACCTCAATGGAAATGCGTCTGATTGGCAAACCAACAAAGCTGCGGTTGTGGTTCGCTACGGGTGGCAGGATGCTGGAACGCTGATCGCCTCTCCAGCGGGCTCGTTCACCAATTCGGCGCCCACCCTGAGTGCGGCGCCGGACACCTTATTTCCGGTGGGAGGCGGCACCCCCATATTAATAGAGGATGTGAATGGCAACGGCACCTCAGCGACCGCCACGGTGGCCAGCACGGACCGCTCTTCCCTGCAACTTGCAAACCTTCCGGAGAATGTGGATCTCACGGCCCCGCTAAAAGTGCTCTTTAACCTTCTGAGGGTTTCGCGTGGCAAGACGGTCACGAATGAAGTTTTGGGCAGCGGCGACGCCACACGTGCCGATCAGGAGTTCGTGCTTCAGAACAAACCCTTGACTTACCTTTTGAGTGCGGCGTCCACCTCAGGCGGTAGTTATACCAGCACACTTCGGGTGTCCGTGGACCACGTGGAATGGAAGGAGGTTCCCAGCTTCTATGGTCAGGGCGCTGATGCCCGGATCTTCGTCACGCGCGAGGACGAGAATGGCATGACCCACGTTCAGTTCGGCGATGGAGTGAATGGAGCCCGGCTGCCTTCCGGAACAAGCAATATTGTGGCGACTTACCGTTACGGGAGCGGCGCGGATGCGCCCGATTCGGGATCCCTCTCGGTGATACTCTCCCCTCTGCCAGGGCTCAAGGCGGTTCGAAATCCGGTGGCGGTTGGGGGCGGTGCGGATTCCGACCCGCCGGAGCAAATCAAGCAGTCCGCGCCGCAGTCGGTTCTGGCTTTCGGTCGCGCGATTTCGGGAGACGATTACGAAACCATCGCCGCTCAGGCGCCCGGCGTGGCCCGTGCCCGCGCCTACTGGTCCTGGGATCCCGATCAGCAGCGCGCCACCGCCATCGTTTACGTCGGCGATGACCCCGACGCGCTGAATGCCGCTGAAATGGCGCTCGCGGGGGCGATAGATCCCAATCGCCCGGCGGTCGTCCAGCAAGCAAACGGAATTGCGGTTTCAATCAATCTCACCCTGCTCGTCAATCCCACCTATGACGGCGAAACCGTAAAGGCGGCGGCGATCGCTGCGTTAACCGATCCTCAGCAAGGGCTCTTCAGCTCCAGGAATCTGCGAATCGGGCAGAGCGTGTACGACAGCCAGATTGACGCAGCCTGCCAGAGCGTTCCGGGCGCGCTGGCGGTGGAGAACCTTCAGTTCTTCGTGGACAACGGCACGGGCACGTTCAACCTCGACACAGGTTTCCGTCACAGTCCGGGCGAAGGCGGTTTCTTCATGCTCCCCTCGGACCAACTCCAAATTACGTGGGAGGGGGCAAGCTATGCCAGTTGACCGCGACCATTACGAGATCTATTACGCCGACAAGCTTTGGAACCTCCTTCCGACCGTCTATCGCGCCCAGGATACGGACGACTTTGGAGCCAACGGTCCGCTCCGCGAGATGGTCAACCGGATTGGCGCGCAAGCGGCGATTCTCCGCCGCAGCATCGACCGGCTCTGGGAAGACCAGTCGATCGAGACGTGCGACGACTGGGTGGTGGCATACATCGGAGATTTGTTGGCCACTAAACTCGTCGCCAGCCTGGATGCTCGCGGCCAGCGGCTGGACGTAGCCAAAACCATTTATTACCGCCGGCGTAAGGGGACGGTGGGCATTCTCGAAGAAATTGCCGCCGACATCACAGGCTGGGATGCTCGCGTGGTAGAGTTCTTCCGCCGGCTCAGTCGCACTCGACATAGCATTGACCCGAAAATCGGATGGCCTTCCGGAACCGATGACCCGGCAGGCAACTCTCTTCTTCAATTGGCGGAAGGGCTGGTGGGACCGTTAACCCAAACTCCGATGGGCGGATGGGCCGACCTGAGGAATGCCTATGGTGCTGCCAAAACACAATCGGCTTTCGATGAGTTCTTTCATACGGCGGATTTTCGCAAGGGACGCGGGAAGGTGGGCTGGCACGCCATCCCCCGCCTCGGCGTGTTTCTCTGGCGCTTGAAAAGTTTCGGAGTCGGACAGACCACGCCGGTCGCGATGCCCGGCCCGGTTTGCGCCAACTACTATTCGTTTGATCCCACCGGTCGTGACATTCCGCTCTTTGCCGCCTCCTCAAGGGCGTTCGGAGATGCGTGGAGGTCGCCGCAGGAATGGGAATTGCCCACACCCATCAGCGCGCCGCTGCTCCAGTCAGCTTTGACTGACCCCGCGGATGAACGTCTTTATTCCGCGCTCGCTACGGACGGAGTCACCCTGCTTCCCAATTCGCTGGGGGTGTTTCGACGTCCCGGGGTTTTCTACGACATCGTGCCGGCTTCGAACTTCATCGACCCCGCAACCCATCGGGCCACGATCTTTCCGGAGGTTGGCAAACTGAAAGTGTTGAATGCCCCACTGAACGATCAGATCTACGTCACTTACCACTACGGCTTCTCCTCAACGATTGGCGCCGGCCCGTACGACCGCCGGGTGTTGGGACAACAACCCGAATCGCTGCCGGAACCTGTCATCCCAGTGAGCGGAGGCGAACCAGCTCTGGCCGCGCCATTGGGCGCCGTCACACCTATCGGAAGCGTAATGATCTCCGACTCCCTGACATACAACACGGTGACGAATGTGGGCGGCATCAATCAAGTGAACGTCCTCGCAGCGAACAAGGAGCGGCCTCTCATCCGCCTCGCCCCTCCCACGCCTAATGTGACCGAATGGAGCTTCACCGGTCTGGATGGCAGCGCCCTCGTGCTGGAGGGTCTGTTCGTCAGCGGTGGCGACATTGTCCTGAAGGGCATATTCGACAGCGTCACGCTCAGCTGTTGCACGCTTGACCCCGGTAGCGCGGGCGAGCCGCCCGCCGTTCTTGAGCAGTCCGTCGATGGTCGCGATCTCCGCCCGTGCCGGCTCTGGGTGGAGGCGCAAGTCCGTCTGCTCACCATCGATCGTTCGATCATGGGTCCGGTCCGCACTCGGGCGGGAGGTGAGATTGAAACCTTGAACACGAATGACAGCATCGTTCAGGGTATTCGAACCAGCGCGTTTGGATTACTGACTTCCGGCGACATCAAAGACCCCATCCGGCTGGCGCGGCGTTTTCGCGACGCGTTTGATCCTGTATCAGCTTTCTTGCAGGCATCCCTGAGTGCCGCCACGAAGCCGCTTCTTTCAGCATACGACGGCACCAGCGCGCTTTCGCCCGCGCTGGCCCAAGGACTTCTCCAGGACCTGAATACAATTCTCGGGGGCGCGTCCATCTACGATGCGAGCCGGTTTGCCGGCGCGCCACTTCCGCCGTCACTCGTGGAGCTGGCCACGTCGAATCCGACGGGTGCAGACCTGCTCAAACTGAATCGCCTGCTCCTCGAAGCTGCGTATCCGGTTGAGCTTGCTGATCTCGCGCTTGCCCTGACCAGCGGGCGGGCCAACTTGAGCCGCACGACGGTGCTCGGACTTGGAGCTTTGCACCGGCTCTACGCCAGCGAATGCATCCTGGATGATGTGATTCTGGTGGAAAACGATCAGGACGGCTGCGTGCGCTTCACGGCGTGGGCCACGGGGAGTGTGCTCCCCAGAAAATACGAGAGTGTGGAGATTCCTCCCGGCTCGCCCCTGTTTACGTCGCGGGATTTTGGTCAGCCGGGTTACGCCCAATTGCAGCCTAACGCCGACCTCGCCATCGTCTCAGGCGCGGAGGGTGCAACCATTTCCGCGGGCGCCCAAGACGGATCGGAGATGGGCGTTTTTGCGCGTGAGAAGAACCCGGTGAAAGAGCGCAGCTTGCTCATTAAGTATCAGGAGTACATGCCGCTGGGGCTCACGCCGGTGCTGATCTACGTGACTTGAACTGGGCTGAAACTGCGAGTCCGCCAGATTCAATAAGTCGGGTGGAACGCAAATACCTCACGCTGGATGGAGGAAGCCATGGGTAGCGATCGAGCACGAGTCTCTTACGATGAACAACAGCAGTACCGCTCGGTGGTCACGCAGCAGGGCCGGGTCACACTCGAAGCGGACTGGAACGAGCAGCAACAGATCGCTTCCGAGGAAACACGCAAAGAGGCGCTCGATTTCGTGGGCCCCAGCGGCACGCCGGATGACGGTTACAAAATCATTGAAACCGGTGGCGCCACCAATCCGCCCTTCGATATCACCATTGGCGCGGGGACCATGTACGTGGGCGGCATCCGCACCTACCTTTTCAATTCGGTTCAATACAGCAACCAATCCGACTGGCTCGACCATGATGGAGATTCCGACTACGCCGATCCATCCAAACCGGCGAATCCCAACCTTCCTTATGAGCTTGTTTACTTACTCCTGCGCGAGCAGGAAGTTAGCGCGGTCGAGGACGGAGCTTTGCGGGAGGTGGCACTGGGCGGGCCGGACACCGCGCAACGTACTCGATTGCTCCAGAGATTTGTGCGGCTGGGGACCGCGTCCCGGGATTGTGCCGGCGCCATGGCGGACGCCCAAAACGCCTGGCAAGCCGAAGGCTTGGATTTTGACACAGGCACCATGCGCCTGAATCCCGTGGCCACTTTGCTGGCTCAGTTCTCCACGCAATTGCAAACCAATCTGTGCGATCCCCAGGCGACCGGTGGCTACCTAGGTGCGGACAATCAGTTGATCCGCGTACAGATTTCGGGTGTGGACTCGGCTTCCGGCCAATACAAGTTTCTTTGGGGATTTGATGATGCGTCATTCCTGTACCGCGCCGACGTCGTGGATCCCAACACGCTTCATCTCGAGTCCCGCCCCGTGGATCAATTTCACCAGCCGCGCTCGGGGCAGGCGGTTGAAGTTCTCCGCTCTGCGGCGTTGCTGAGTGATGGGGAGTACGTCGCTTCATTGAGCGGATTCGTAGCCTCGCTCACTGCTCCCTACGACCCCGGCACCCAAAACATTTCCCTGCCCACCAATCTCCCGGCCGCATACGGGGACGGCAATCCCAATCACCCTCTTCCGCCGCGAGTGTTCCTTCGGGTATGGGAGGAAGAAAAAGTCATCACCCCCGGCACAGCGATTAGCCTGGGGACGACGGGCCTGCAAGTGACGCTGCAGGTGCCCGCAGGCGGCACCTTCCACGTGGGCGACTATTGGTTGATCGGCGTGCGGCCGAGCACACCGACCCAGGTTTATCCCGAGCGCTACCTTACGGCTCCACAACCGCCTGAAGGCCCGCGGCTTTGGGCATGCCCACTCGGCGTGGTCGAATGGGACAACGGCATCCTGAAAGTTGACGCAGATTGCCGAAACCCCTTCGACAACCTGGTCGACCTTACGAAAAGGAAGCCTGGAGGCGGATGCTGCACCGTCACCGTAAGTCCGCAGGATCTGCAAAGTGGAACTTCTCTCCAGGCCATATTGGACGGATTGAAGAACCAGCCACTAGCCACTCTTTGCCTTTCGCCGGGCACGTTCTCACTGGCAAATCCCATAGTGCTCGGGCCCGATCATTCCGGCCTCACCATTGAAGCCTGCCACGGGGGAGTAACCCTTGCCGCGGCTTCAGGAGCGGAATCCAACTTCCCCCAGGGTTTGGTGGTGGTCGGCGGGGCGGACGAAGTAACCCTGAAAGGGATAACCTTTCAATTGTCCACGCTTCCTCTGACCAAGACGGGGATCAAGCTGAATGCCAACTGGCTCAAGATTCTCGGGGCGGAATCCTCCCAAACGTTCCGCTATCTCGAGACGGCTCAAGTGGGCATCGGTTTGCGAGCTGTCGCCGCAAGCCGCCTTACGGTGAAGGAGTGCACGTTCAGTTTCCCGCGGATATCGGCCGCGGGACCGGCGCTGGTGGTGACAGCCTCGGATACTGGCTTTGCAGGCAACAATATCACTGTTGCTGCGACGGTCCATTCTGATCCCGACCCCTCAAAGACGACCTTTGACCTCACAGTGGTAGAAATCGAGACCTACACGGGATTAACCTTGGAAACGCTTCAAAAAACCCTCGGGACGCCAACCGCCCCAGGCTCATCTCCGGGGCTGGTCGTAGTTCCGAAAGTGGCTAGTGCGCCTGGAACAATCAAGCAGATCGGCGGCAGTAATGCGCTTCCAAGGGCAGGAACAATCACGCTGACCGGGGGCACTCCCGCCAAACAGGCGAGCGCCATCTTCATGGACGCCAATAAGGTATATTCTTTCATCGTAATGGCCAAGAAACCGGGTCGGGACGGTTCACGGACAAAAGCTACTGTGTCGAACGTCAATTTGAACAATCAGACTTTCGATCTCCAAATCTCTTGGACGAAGACGGCGTTGGGCGCGACCATTGCCACGGCGGATCAGGTCTTCGCCGCCTTGAGTTACGAAGTGAACGTCGCGCCACCCAGCGGTGGCACGTATGCCGTTCCCGCAGACTCTTCTAACTCACCAATTGCCCTCCAAGGTGGAAGCGGAGGCGAGTTTCCCCAGCAAGCTACCGCGACCCTCCAAACCCCTGACAATTCCGGCAACGTCCTCGCATTCGGCCTTCTGGCGGGCGGAGATTGTCCGGGGTTCACCCTGGAAGCCAATCAATTCGTCGGCGCGGGCGGCGCTCAAAAATTTTCCCCTCGGCAAGCCTTGGTAGGTTTTGCCGTAGCTCCTCCTACGATCATCGGAGAAATCGT
Source organism: bacterium (assembly GCA_021784555.1). Classification (GTDB taxonomy): domain Bacteria; phylum Verrucomicrobiota; class Verrucomicrobiia; order Limisphaerales; family UBA8199; genus JAJYHY01. Next base: position 6,302 of record JAJYHY010000086.1, on the reverse strand, counting down.
TTCCGCCCCGTCAGGCGCTCTATTGGATGTCAGGACGCCCCCATCTCCTCATCTTCAGATTGTCAACTCCTCCATCATCCCTGCATCGCTCGACGACACTTTTTTCCACGACAACGAGTTCACGGGCCTCGCAATGGCCGGCTGGATTTACGCCGAGGCAGGCAATCTCCGCATTGAGGGGAATAGTGTGGACCGCTGCTACGCCGGTTTCTGGATTCTCGGGAGGCGAACCCTGCCCGACGCGGCGGAGCTGAAGCAAACCGCCGCAATTTCGGTTCTCCACGATCCGTTATTCGAGGTCGCGGGCGCTCTGGCGCGACTCTATCCCTGGCCTTCGACGGCGGCAATCAATAAATTGGTGGTGAAATTGCCACCCGCGTCCCTAGCGTTGAATACGGCCACGATGCCCAAAGATCGCATGTTGAGAGGATTCGACTTTATCTGGCAGGTGTTGGGCGCACTCGATCTGGAAGCGCAAAAAGTCAGCCACCCCCTTGGACTTCACCTCTTCCTGGAGGGGACTGCGAATCGCATTGAAGCTCTCATGGGTGCAGCTGCCGGAGGAGGGGGAAACCCGTCCTCGAGTTCAGGCTTGTTGGTCTGGTGCGATCCAAAAGACTTCAGTACCCGCGCGTTGGTCAGCGCAAATTCAATTCGCAACAGCACCGACTCCCATGCGCTGCCCACGGCCATGCTGCTGATGATCACCGATGCGGCGGTGACGGGCAATTTGGTTTTGAATGATGATACCGCGGACAGTGAAAGAATAAGCTTGCTTCTGGTTCCCTCTTCAGCCACCGACCCCACTCACGCCGTGGTGGCCATCACGGGTAATGTTTTCCGCGGCGTCCCCAGACTGCCAGGCAGGGCTCTGCCCGCGCCTTTGGATAAATGGGATGGTTTGAACACCATCAGCACAGGCTGAGATTGACAAGGAGTTTCCGTGCTGCACGGCTTGAGCAACGATTCGAAGAACACGAACGAGGCGGGCAGGAACCCCGCGAAGCCGGCGCCCAGCAGGGATCTGCATCCCCAGACCAGGATTTTCCGCGGGCCTGCATGGTCGAAGTCTCCCACGCAGGGGAATTTCCAGGGCGTTCCCGCATCGGCATGGCTCGCCCAGCGCGCTATGGGCAATCAAGCGGTACTGCGGAAGTTGAATCCCGCGCCTCAAAATCCGGTGGGCAGCGCCGCCCGCACCGAGTCAAAACCTCTCCAGCGCAAGTGTGCCTGTGGCGGCTCAGGCGGGGAATGCTCGGAGTGCAAGAGAAAAGAGGAAGCGACTCTGCAGCGCTCGGCGTGCGGCTCCCCTTTAAAGACCGCGATCCCTTCGAGCGTCCATGAAACTCTCCGCTCGCCCGGCCAGCGCCTTGAGCCTGCCGTGCGCACTTTCATGGAATCTCGCTTCGGAGGGGATTTCAGCTCCGTAAAGGTTCATGCGGATCATTCCGCCGCGGCCTCCGCGGAGGCCGTCAACGCGCTGGCTTACACCTCCGGCGACCATATCGTGTTTGGGCGCGGCCAGTACGCGCCTTCGACTTCGGCGGGCCGACAATTGATTGCGCACGAACTGACGCACATCGTGCAGCAGCGCGGCTTTGACGGCGTGCCCGCTCGAGTCTCCGATCCCTCCGATCCTCTCGAGCAGGCAGCCGACCGGGCAGCCGACAATCTGATGGGCTCGAGGAATTTGGAGGGCTGTGGAAGCCTTCAGGCCGCAGGCACGCTGGCTCGCCGCGTGGCAAGCGTGAATTGCACTGCCAATCAATTCGGACCACCCGACGATCCCCGGGCGGCCCTCGAATCCGCCGACGGCCTTGCAATCGATCTGGCCAATCAAACTGCGGCCGATCTCGCCACTGAGTCTGGAACAGTTCAAGGCGGAATTCCCGCTGCGCCATCGGCAACCCTGCAAGCGTTCGAGGATCATTTTGGCTTGCCCATCGCCGCTGGCGCGGGTTTCTTGAACCGGTTGACGGGTACGGTGCGACCAACCCAGGAAATCGCCCTGAGCGAAGAACTCGCTATTGTCTCTCGCCGCTTCGCCGGCGTCGCTCGCCTGATGAACCAGGGGCTCAGCTATAACTGCCCGGGCAACAAACCTTTGAGCTTGGTCGGATGTTTGCCCGAGAATTGCACACAGGGCGATGCTTTCTCATGTCCCGGCAATTCGCTGGTGGCCATCTGCTCGACATTCTGGACAGATTTCGACGACAACGCGAGGGCGCAAATCCTGATTCACGAGAGCTTGCACATCACGCTGGGCAACATTGGAGTCGGAAGTATTCTCGATGCCACCACGCGAGGCGCTGGACGAAACTTCAACATCGCCGGCTGTTACGAAGCGTTGCTTTCCGACCTGACGGGGGCAGACTCGCATGCAGAGTGCCCGGCAGTCCCTTGATTCACGAGCCCCATGGAGCAAGGCCTGAGGTCCTGGGAGCTCAAGACGAGGGTCAACGAAAGTCAAACAAGGTATGCTCCACGCGCCCACGAGCGAATCCGAGAGGCGGGGTGAGGCGGCCCGTACACCTGGGCCATCTTCCCCTGAACATCCGCTTGTCCCACAATTCGCAGCGCGCCTGCGCACCCAAACGGCCGGCGTCACGACATTCGGAGTGCCCCCTGAGGCTGTCAGCTTTCGTCGGCGATTCACGGGAGTGCAGCAGACGATGGGCAATCAAGCTGTACTGCGCATGCTCAACCCTCCCCAGAAAGGCATGGGCAAAAGTAGAACTCCGGGACTTCAATTGCAGCGCAAGTGTGCCTGTGGCAATTCGGGGGGTGAGTGCGCAGAGTGCCTGGAGAAAAGGGTGGTGGCGGAGCTTCGTGTGGGCGATGCCGCGCCACCTATCGTCGAAGAAGTGTTGCGCTCGCCCGGTCAGCCCCTCGATGTGGCGACGCGCGCCTTCTTCGAGCTGCGCTTCAATCATGCCTTGGATCATGTCCGTGTCCGGACAGACACGCGCGCGGCCGAGGCCACGCAGAGTGTGGGCGCGCTCGCCTTCACGGTTGGCAGGGATATTGTTTTCGGTGCGGGGCAATATGCGCCGGACTCTTCACGGGGGCAATCGCTCTTGGCGCACGAACTGGTCCACGTTCTCCAGCAGGGGGAGGGGTCGGCGCGCCCACTCGAATTATCCAACCCGCTAGGACCGGCCGAACAGGAAGCCGAGGCCTATTCCAGTGCGGTCGTGCGGCAACCGCCGGTTAGGGCTGCCACCCTTCCGCCAATCAACGGACAGGCTCTCGCAGTGGCGCGCCAGGGCGTGGAATCGCAGTCTGACCAAGGGCGTGGTGGTGGAACGCAATGCACGCCCGGACCCGGAGTTTCACCCGGTTACTGTTCGGCGTACCTCTCCAACTCAGGGTGGCTGCCTACGGCTTACGTTAATAACGCGACTTGCGCGTGTCTCTCCACGCCGAATGTCCCGACGGCCAATTGCGTGCGGAAGTTTTTGCAGGACCGCCTGGCGGCGACTCCGTTCTGGGTAAAATCGGCGGCCGCGGGGGCGAAGGCCCTCGAGGCGAATCCCGCGACGCTCCCTGAATACGAAGCATTCGTGCAGGGTGTTCTGACGCGGCGGATCTACGCCGACCACGTGGATGCCTACAGGAGTTGTTGTTGCCCTTACGGCCCCGCTCCTTATTATGACTGGATCGCGGTGACTACAATTCCAATCCAGCCGTGCAGCCTGGTCGGATGGTTCATCAACCACTTCGGGTCTTGCACAGGGACGCCAGGCAGTTGGTGAGCGTGTCACGAAGTCCATGGCTTTGTGCCCGGGAAGAAGGAAAGAACTGCACCCAGCCCCATGAGATGGTAAGGAGCAGAGATCGTGCTGCACGCGCCCACCGGCGACAACAAACAGTCGAAGGATGCAGCCCATGCCCCCGCGGCCAAAGAGCCGGAGCGAATTCTTCATTCGCCCTACGGCCAGCGTGAGCCTCATCATGCTGCCACTTCGGGCGGAGGCGAAGATCTGACGGGTCGCATGGGCTCGCGAGGCCGCCGTCTCCCAACGCAGGTCCAACGCACTTATGGAAATCAGGCTGTCCTGCGAATGCTCAGCCACGCGCCTGGCGCGCCAGCCCTCCAGAAACTCGCGGTCGGCGAACCCCATGACCATTACGAACAAGAAGCCGACAAAGCAGCCGATGTCGTGATGCGCATGGCCGAGCCCGGCTTGCAACGCAAGTGCAGTTGCGGCGGCGATTCGGGAGGCGAGTGCGCCGAATGCAAGAAGAAGAAAGAAGAAGCAACTTTGCAGCGTGCCGCAACCCAGCCGGGAGCGGTCTCTGCCGCGCCGCGAATCGTGCACGAGGTCCTCAGATCTCCGGGGAGGCCCTTGGAGCCGGCCACCCGGGCTTTCTTTGAACCGCGGTTCGGCGCGGACTTCGGCCACGTCAGAGTACACGCGGACGCACAGGCCGCTGACTCCGTGCGCGCCGTTCATGCGCATGCTTACACGGTCGGGCGAAACGTGGTGTTTGGCGCCGGGCGGTACGCTCCCGAAGCTTCGGGAGGCCGCTGGCTCGTCGCCCACGAGTTGGCGCACGTCATTCAGCAGCATGGCGCGCGCGAAACACCTTTGACGCCGCGAGAGGTAACCGGTCACGAAGCGGTATTGGAACACGAGGCGGACCTCTCCGCGAGCCAGGCCATGACGGGGCAACGCGCGCCGGTTTCTGCACGCTCTTCGACCGCGTGGCTGGCGCGTTTTTCCGAGTCACGTGACATGCCAAAGCAACCCGACGGGTCTTACGTGGAGGTCACCCGCATTGTCACCCCGGGCCACTGCGCATTTGGGCCCGGTTTTCACACTTCGACTTCCGCAGACATCACCAGCCAGCAAGCGTACGTTGAATTCGACGTCTGCCGCGGCCATGTGGGTGTGCAGACACGCGGCGAATTGGACTATGGACAGGCGCTGAACGGGATTGCGGCCGCCACGTCGCGATTCTTGCAGAATGTTCTCTCGGCGGGTCAAAACGCCAACCAAGCCGGCCAGACGCTTCAGAACGATCTGAAGCAAATCTCGCCGAGCGCCACAATTGCCATTAATCTTCAGGCGCCGGGCTTCCGCCTGAACATCACGGGCACCGGCCAGGCAAGCGTCGCACAGGGCGCATCGGGCACGGCCACGGTGGGCCCAGAAGTCGACATCGGGTCGGTCACGGTCGGCGTAAAGGGCAGCGTTAGCGGCGGCCAGCACACTCCAACCACCTATCTAGTGACCATTACGATCGGCCCACGAGCCCCTCGGACTTTGCCCAATTGTCGCAAGTGCTCTTGTGGGCCCCCTCAGGTCAGCTTTCAATGCTCGCAGCACAAACCACCAGAGAAAAAACCTCCTCCCCCGAAGCCACTCTCCCCGGTGACCGAAGCTTTGTTCTACTCGTGCGGTAGAACTACGGCCGCGTCGCCTGATGAGTACCGGCGGACACTCGATGATACGGTCGACCTGATCAGCCAGGGCTACACCATCAGCCGCATCGAGGGTCAGACTTCTCCGGAAGGGCCCGAGGCCAAGCAGCGCACAGGGACGGGTGGATGTGCTGGCGGTGGGCCTTTCGAGGGCAACATTGAATTAGCCAAACACCGCGCCGATACGGGATGGCGGGATTTGCAGGAGAAAATTCGAGCCCGCTTGAGCGTGGGGATGCGTGGCCTCTTGAGCCTTCAAGACGCCTTGGGCAGCCCTCCGCCGGTCGTCGGCGGAGGAGAGATCCTGGGAAGAACGTCGAAGGGCGAAGTCCCGGAAGGCGAACTCTATAGTCATTTGCAGGAGGCGTCAAAGCCGGCGGGGCCGGGCCAACCGAGCACTCTCGAGCAGCAAGTGGTGGTGCCTAACCTGCCGCCTACGACTCAGGCTGAAGTGTCAGCCGGAGTAAAGGAATTCGAGACGGGGCGGCGTGGCGAACAGCGCCTGACCCGCGCGGCACAGTTGCAGGATCTCTATCCAACGATGAGGCGCGCGCTCATTCAACTCCAACCACCCACGCCCCTTCCATCGATCTTCATCCAATCCCCCGTGGCGCCATTGTTTCCCATCCTGGATATTGTCAGAGGTCTCGGTCAATCCATCGATTGCACGGAGGACCATCGCCGCCTCTTCGCCCCGTCGCCTATACCTGCGAGTGAAATGTTCGAGGGCGAGTGTCGGGAGGCTAACCCAAGTTCGTCACGGGAAGAGTCAAAAGCAGCCTAAGTGCTGTGAAATCAGTTCAAGCTATCGCCGAGTCTGCGCTACCTTCCTGATCGAAACTGAGCCGGTCGGGCACCTTGATTCCAAGCTCGT
>JAJYHY010000085.1 GCA_021784555.1 bacterium | reverse complement strand
CGAGTGGTCTGGCTGGCGTTGCAGGAAAACCGTTGCCGGGACGATCGGAGGCGCGGCGACGGGCAGAACCAGGTTGTCAATGAAGGCGGCGTCAAGCCCCGCGCTGGTGGTGGGGTCTTTCGAGTAAACCCACTTGAGGGTGTGAACGCCCTGGGTCACCGGGAAGATGTAGGTGGACCAACCCACCTCGCCCGACCAGCGTTGCAGGGGCGTGGAGTCCAGCCAGAAGGTAAGGGTGTCAAAGTTGGTTTCGGAACTGACCTTGTAATCAAATGAGGCATTTCCGGCTTGCAGGTTGGTGGTGAGCATCAGCGTGCTGGTTTGATTATCCCCGATGACGCCGGAGCGGGCTGCGTAGTGCCCGGTTGCAACCACATTGGTTTGCACAAACCAGGGGGCATCGCCAGTCGTTACCCAAGGCAGGTGGGTGAGATCGCCGGACTCAAATCCATCCGTGAAGACCACCGAGCTGAAAGAAGCGGCAAGCGCAAGGTCACCAGTGACGGTGATGCTCAGGGGATTGGCCGAGGCGCTCTGCGCGGAGAGGCCGTTGCCCGTCCAACCGGAGAAGTTATAGTTAGGATTGGGCGTAGCGGTGAGGATGGCGGTTGAGCCTGAGGCGAAGTCCGAGGAGTCGGAAGGGGCGACCTGCATCCCGCCGAGGGCGTTGGTCATCGCCAACTGGACGGCGCCTCCAGCCGTGGCACTGGCCGTCACCTGATAGACAGCCGATGGGGTAAAGGAGTAGGTGAGGTTGGCGACGCCCGAAGCGCCGTCATAGCCGTCGATGGCGATATGATAGGTGACATTCGCCCGGACGGCCTGGTCCAGATAACTGAAGCCGCCCGGCGCGGCGGGATAGGCGTCGTCATTGTCGGCGATGGAGGTCAGGTTGCTCACCGTTGGTCCGGTGTAAAGTCCCAGAAGAGTATCGAAAGTGGAATTGGTGGTGCTGAGGCTCAGAACACCGTCAGCGGGAGCGGTGAACGACCACCAGACGGAGTGACCGCCGCGGTTGCCGGCGTGAATGGGTTCGCCGGCCTCGCGGGTGGCATTGGTGGTGATGACCGAGCTGACACCGTTGGTGCCCGTCAGGACAATCGAATTGGCGAAAAAGTCGTTAATGGGATTCTGCTCGAAGTACCTTAGTTGAATGGTGGCCGGGAAGGAGGTGTTGCCGGCCTGATCGATGGCGGTGACCTGGATCGTGTTCAACCCCGACTGGAGCAGGACGGGCGCGCTCCAGTTCGTCGTGCCCGACGCCGAGGCAGGCAAGCCGCCATTGACGCTGACATTGACCTGCTGGAGGCCGGTGGCGTTAGGCGGCGGGTCCACCGCGCTCCCACTCAGGAAAAGGATGCGGTTAGTGACGGTCGAACCGCTAGGCACGGAGGTGATAAAAACCTCCGGCGCGGTCTGATCGGGGGCGCCGCCCGGGGCGACGCGGAGTTGGATGGAGCCGAGGTTGTTGGTGTCGATGCCGGCGACGGTGATGTAGTAGGCCTGGCCGGCGCGCGCGTTGAAGCTTAGAGAAGCGGGTTGGTGCTGGGCGCGGACACTGTTGGTGGCGGCGACCGTTTGGAGCGAGGCGAGTGTAGTGCCGGTATAGACGGCCAGGTCCACATCGACGGCGCTGCCGGAAGTGTCGAGGAAGAGGTTTGTGTCGTAGAGGGGCGACCAGACCCACCAGAGCGAGCCGGCAGCGTTGGTGTTGCCATCCGGAGCCGGTTCGTTTGTTTCCATGGTGGCAAACAGGTTGTTGGCGGGATAGATCGCGCCCAGGTTAGGCACCTTGATAGCGTTGGTGAAGAAGTCGTTCGGCGGCGGGGGCACGATATTGTAATAGACGGTATTGGTGACGCCGACCTTGTTGGTGGCGCTGGCCTCGATGGTCATTGTAATAGTAGTCAGCTTGGCCGGGACATCGAGCATGGCGCTGTAAGTATCATCGTTGGAAATGAGGTCGGGCGGTGTGCCGTCGTTGAGGAAGGTGAGGTTGGTCACCCCGGGGATGGCGGCGGTAACCGAGGCATCCGTTACACCGAAGACGTCCGTAACTTTGACAAACACCGGCTGGGCGGAGCCGGCGAGCAGGTTGGCGCCGGAAGGGGGATCGACGGCGACCTGGAGCTGACCCCTCCCCGTGATGGTGAGGGCTCTGTAGGCATCGAGGCGTCCGCCGGTGGTCGTTTTGCCGTTCAGAGAGGGCAGCGGGACGGTGCCCAGGAGGATACGCTGCCGGACTTCGTTGAGGTCGGCGGTGGGGTAAAGGCTCAGAATCAGGGCGGCGACGCCGGTCACATGCGGTGCAGCCATGCTGGTTCCGTCCAGGACCGCGTAGTCGGTGTCGGAGCCGTTGTAACAGGAATAGATTTGGACGCCAGGCGCGCCGAGGTTGACGGTCTTGAGGCCGTAATCGGAGAAGCTGGCCAGGTTGCCGAACCGGTCAATGGCGGCGACGGAGATGACGTTGTTGAGGGGATAGTTTGCGGGATAATGAGGATAAGTGTCGTTGCTGACGCCGTCGTTGCCGGCGGCCGCTACGAAGAGCATGCCTTTCTGGCCGGCGGCGTAGATGGCATCATAGAGGGCCTGGGAATAGCCGCCGCCGCCCCAGCTATTGTTGGAGATGCGCGCGCCTTGGAAGACTGCATATTGAATGCAGGTGATGGCATCGCTAGTGACGCCACCATAAGGCCCGAGGAATTTGCAGCCCATCAATTCCACGTGCCAGGTCACACCAACCATAGGATTGCCATCGTTGGCGGCGGCGCCGATGGTGCCCGAGACATGAGTGCCGTGGCCGACATCATCCATCGGATCGCCCGTGCCGGTGATGGCGTTGATGCCGTGCAGGTCGTTGGTGAAACCGGGATAGGAGCCGACGGCGGGGTTAACCCAGATTTGATTAGTCAGATCGTGATGGGTGTAGCGGATACCGGTATCAATGACCGCCACCAGCACTTTGGATGAGCCGGTGGTGAGGTCCCAGGCGTTGGTGGCGGAGATATCGACCCCGGGGGTGCCGCCGCCCTGGCCATAATTGCGCATATCCCACAGCGTGCCATCGACGAAGGCCTGGTCGGTCGGCGCCAAGTCGGCGTGCTCGACGTAATCCGGTTCAACGTATTGGAACAGACCCGAGGCCTTAAGGGCCTGGATGCGCTGGAGTAGCTGGCTGGCCAGGACCGGCTGCTCCTGGACAGAGAATTCGGTCTTCCGCACGGTATTCGTGGTGTCCAGCACAACCAGTCCCGGAACCAGACGGTATTTCCAGTCGAGTTTCGAGCCGAGCCGGCGCAACGGGGCCAGGGCGCTCTGGGTGACGTTGCCCGTCTTGTACTTGGCCAGGATTCGGGTTGGGTGCGCCTCGAAGCCGTTGATAATGACCCAGTTGGTCTCGTCGCCGAAGGCTGAAAAGCCCAGGGACAACGCGAGAATCAGTACTGCATAAATTCGAAATCCGAAGCTCGAAATCCGAAACAATTTCGAATGCGGCAAAGGGGAAATGTTCAAACCTGGCCGGAATCCCGGGTTTTGGTCATCGCCAAGACCTGGCGGAAATTCCGAGAGCCCGTGTGAAAGGAGCGCCCGGTTAAAGAACTTCGTAAAGATGGATCGGATGTTCATGAATTCAATGGACGGGAATCAAAGGAGGCGCGACTAAATGCGTCGCCTCGGACGACGCGGCGGCGTCTTGGAGATGCGCCGGTCAATCGCCAGTCGCGGTCAAAGCGGCACAGGACTGCCGCACTCCAAAAGCTGGCGCCAGGTTCGCACAAACCGTTCGCACTCCAAGACCTGGCGGACTCATTTGCGCCTCGGACACCGCGGCGGCGTCTTGGAGTGCGGCAGTCCTCTGCCGCTTTCACCCTCGAGCCAACGCCACCGACCAAGGCCAATAATCGCATCCGATCAGAGGCCACTCCGCTCCAACAACGATGCATCTGACAGTATTGAAAGGGCGCTGTCATTGACGGTACTGGATGCGGTAATATCTTTGGACGCCGCTGACGGGGGCGTTGGCATCGGTGACCGTAACCCTTCGGGTGACGGACGCCGTATTGGTGTAGGTCGTGAGGGGCTTCCAGTTCTGAAGGCCCAGGTCCGTGGCGTACTCGACCACATAAGCCGCATTGGGGGCGGCGTTCCAGCTAATGGCGAATCCAGGGGTTGTCGCCTGGCCGTTCACGAGCGAGCCGGCGAGGCCGAGGCCAAAGGGATTGGAGTCGTAGAAATTCGGAATGCCGTTCCCATTCGAATCGATGATCTTGCTGAATCGCAACGCGGCGTTCACCCGGACGGTCACCCCGTTGACGAGCAGGTCCACGCCCGAATTCGGTCCGGCAAAATCCTTGACCCAGCGCAGGTGGCCGTTGGAAAGGCCATCGAGGTACTCCTCCGGTTCTTGCGGAATGCCTTCGCTATTCGGCGGCGGGGTAAAGGACAACTTCGCCGCGGCGTAATAGAGGGTGAGGTTCGGGTCGATGAAGAGCACCTCCTGGAGGTTGGTGCCCAAATTGCTGAGGTCGAGAAGGTCTGCATACAGGCCGTTTGCGCCCGGCCCAGTGCCTCCAAGCTCGAGGGAGGAGGTGCCTTTGCCAACCGGGCCGAGCGTCAGGATGCCGACCGCCAGGTTGTTGCTGTAGCCGGCGGCACTGTCGCCAAGGTCGCGGGCGGGCCAGGTATCGGTAATTCTGACGAAGTCCGGGGCCTTGGACTGGATAGTCGTGCCCAGCAGGTCGGCCGTGGGCGCCGTCCCGGGGACACCAGGCAGCACGGAGACACCGTCCATGGCGATAATCTGGTTGGCGGAGCCGCCTCCGGCGTCGAGGAGGGAATTGGTGGCGAAGAGAGTCAGGGAACCATTGGCGCTGGTCAGCGAGGCATGATAGAGCTTCACGTCGCCACTCTGCATCTGGAGATTGCCGCCGGCGGTGATCTGGCCATTCTCCAAGTTGGCCTGGTCGCATTGGATAGTAACCGGCCCGCCCGACACCAAGCCACCCTCATCTTCCAGGTAATCCGCTTTTATCTTGATGGGGTTGGCGTTGATGGTCCCCTTGTTGACGAAGGCGCGGTAGGAGCGCGAGGGCTCGCCCGGCCAGATGCCGAAGGTCGCCGAATCGGGGATGGACAGCGTGCCGTTATTGGTAAAATAAAGCAGGTTCGGGGCGTTGGTATAATCCCAGTCTGTCAGGCGCGTGCCCTGCCCGGTAGTAAAGTCGCTGGAGAAGGCGAGGCTGCCGTTGAGGGTAAAGCTCTGGCCTAGAACAAGGAACTTCTCCACGACCGCCATGTTGTCATCGATGACCGCGTTGGTGGCATTGGGCTGAGTCACCATGTCCCAGACATGCACCGGGAGTTGAGTCAGGAGACCGGAGGTATCAAACAGAAGGGCGTGCAAGGTGATGGTCGCGTAGTTGGTCAGAGGGGATTGAGCCAGATTGACCGACGCGACGTTCGTACCGGTCTTGTCGAAGTTCGTCGAAGCGATGACGTAATTGTTGGTGTAGAGGATGGTTATGGTGTTCGTCCAGAGGCCGCTCCAGGCATAAACATCGCCGCGCACCCGATCCACGGTCAGCTTGGCGAGATTGGTCACACTCAGGTTGCCATCGTCCGCCCCAAGGAGGTAGCTGAGATTCTGGCAATCTACCACGGTGCCGGCCAGGGTGCCGACCAGATTGGTGGCGACGATGCGAAGCTCCCCCTGGCCGCGCATCCGCGCGCCGTCCAGGTTGACGGTGTCGCCATAAATCTGGACGCGGCCGGGCAGGTTGGTGATGGTGGCGAAGGGGACTGACGGCGGTCTTTCGGGCAGATAATCCACCAGCGCCCCATAGCCCGCAAACTCGCCGCTGACGACGGCGTTGCTGAAGGTGTTGGCGTCATAGAGGTAGTTGGGCGCGGGAGGGCCCTGGCCGGCTTGACCCCGGGCGAAGGGGCCGGTATCGACGCGGGTCAGAGTGTAATTTGCGGGGCGGGCGGTGCCGGCGTTGAAATTGAAGCTGAGGCCGCGGGTGGTTTCAGAGGCAAGGGTATCGTAGAGATAGAGGGTGGTGTTCTCCGGATTCTGGGTGACCGGGTCTTGGGATGGGACGACGATCTGCACGGCCACGGTCCTGAAAACGCTGGCGGGATTGGCCTGGTAAAAGTGGATGGCGGCCGTCTCGCGGTTTGGGTCGCTCAAGCCGACAAAGGCGGCCTGGCGGAAGATGCTGGTGGGGACGTTGGCGAAGCCGGTCTGGAGACTGCCAGGGCTCACGTTGGTGATGGTCATCCCGGGGGGATTGGTTCCCACATAGTTGGTAACGTTCAGGAGGGCCGTCGCGTTGGTCACGCCGAATGTATCAGCCACCAGCGGCGGCGAGACGGTCACCGTCGCCATGCCGGCGGGCTGAACCGGATGCGGCGGCGAAACGGCGATGCTTCCGCCCCAAATGTTGGGAGTAGCGAAGTTGAGGTTAGTCTGGCCCCAATAGACGTCAGAGATCCCCGCCTCCGGGACGAAGTTGGTGCCGATGTTGCCACTGCCGGCGCCCTGGAGAGGGAGAGCGTCCAGACCGCTGCGCGTGAGGTCGATATTGGTGCCGACGAGTTTGAGCCAGCCGGCGCCGCCGATGCTCATGTAGCCGGAATTGATGATGTTGGTGGCGTACACCCAGACATAGTTCGCCTCCGGAAAGAACATCGCCGTCCGATTAAAGGTGGAGCTTCCAGAGGATTCAACGATGCCGCTGTCTTCGTTGACGAAATTGTCGGCCAGCTCGCGCTGGCCCGTGCTGGCGGGGGAGTAAGAAAACCACCACCCGGCCGAGCCCCGAGCCGAGCTCAGCGTGCCATAGTTGGTGAAGTTGAGGGTGTCCGAGGTCTCGAAAGGGTACGTCGTGCTGATGCTTTCGAACGTGCCGTAGTTGACAAAATTGTAGGCATCGATCATCGGCGCAGTGGTGACGGTCGAGTAGTTGATGTAGAAGTCGTCGGCGGCCCGCGCGCCGACGGGGCCGAGGGCAACGCCGAACAACAGGCCCAGCCACAGCGGCATGCGCGTGGCCCGGCGAACCGCCAGGGAAAAGCATCTGTTCATAATCATTACGGCTTGATAGTAATGGAGTATGGTCGGTCCACAATTCGATTCCCGGCATCGGAGAGCCGGATGGTGAAATCGTAAGTCCCTGGCTGCGTCGGCGCCTCGGGTTTGCCGGAGATGGCGGCAGTGTCGGGCCCCGTCGGGGCCAGGCTGAGGTTGTATGGGAGTTCCGCGGAAGTGGGCGCCAAGCTCCACTTGTAAGGCGGCTCCCCGCCGCTGACCTGCAGCGTCACCGAGTAGGACTGCCGCATGTAGCCCACGTTCGTAATCGCATCAGGCGCCAAGTGAATGACCATCTGGGCCTCGAGGCTCTCGACGGTCGCGCCGTTGGGAAAGACCACAGGCGGGTTGGTTGAGCCGTCAAAGGAGCCGGGCACGTACGGAACGCCAGTTCCGCCGGGGCCGCCCGTCTGCGTGGTTTGGTCCCCGCCGATGGCGTTGCCCCAGATGGCGCCCACCTTGTTGAACGTTATGATGGTGCCCGGCCCGCCGCCGCCCGTAACGATTACCCCCGGTCCAGCGGTGCCCCCATTGTAGTAGGCCGCGCCGTTGGTGTCATAGTCCGGTGCCGCCCGGTAGAGGATGCCCGAGGTCGGGGGGTTATCCGGTGTGGCGGCCATATCGGCCGCCGTAAACAACAGATCCGGCTGAGTCAGTACTCGGACGACGGTAATAGGCTCGACGGCGTTGTTGGTGATGATGTTGATGACGTACCGGTTGGTGATCGGCTCAAAGAACCGACCCATCAACGAGTCATAGTCCTGGCGGGCGAAGCTGATATGGTCGATACCTTCGGTCAGGGCCACCATGCCGGTCTGGCAGAGAACGGGGTACACAATGAATCCGTGAGTGGTCTGGTAATCAAAGAGAGATTCCTCGAAGGACTGGACAACATTGCTGGCGCCAATGTTGTTGGTTCCACCGCCGCCAAAGGCGTTGGTTCCGGTGAAGTTGGTGCCGCTGAAGATGCCGCTAATGACGTTGGTCGCGTAAATCAGGACGTTGGTGGAGACGTTCGTAAAAGTAATCTGGCGCGCGATAATCTGAACGTCGCACCAGTTTGAAGGGAGAAGGAAAAACTCGCCGGCCGGTTCATTGGTGAAGATGGTGCGGTAGGAGACATTGGTGATCAGGGCCGAGATGCCGGCGGCGCCTTGGGGGGCGAGCTTGATGTCAATGGTCTGGACGGATTTCTTGACGTGCTTAATAAACTGGAACGGATCGACCACGGGAATGGTCACCCAGCCGCCATTCGTGTGGATGGGCATCAGGACATTGGCAAAGAGATGATGATAAAGGGTCTGGACGGTGAGGGTGAGGTTGGTGACCAGGACCAGGGTGGGTGGGGTCCTGGCCGGCGCGTAGGGCGAATTGGTGTAGTAAGAGACGATGTTGGTCTGATAGACGTTGGTCCAGGAGTTGGTGGTGGAGGCGATGATGAGGCCGGGATAGAGGCCCTGGAGCGTGGCGGCGTCATTGGTAAGAGACTGGTCCGCCAGCAAGGTCAGGTTTGAGGTGACGATCAACTGCGGGACAGGATTGGTCACCAGGGACAGCGAGTTGGTGCCCACGTCTTCCCAGTTCGCGTTGCTGGCCTGCATAAGATACCGCAGTCCGCCCATGTCGTCGCGCGTCAGCCCGGTGTAGAATCCGCCCCCGCGGATGCCCAGGTCGGCCACGGCCGTTGGCGTGATATCGAGGGGATCCACCTGGAAGGTGATGGCATCCGCGGAGGGCGGCCCACCCTGCCCGCAGTTCTCCGTGAGGTAGTAGCTATAGAGGACGTCGTTGATGAACGGGCTGCCCTGGTACTGCTCCAAACTCGATGGAACCGGATCAAAATTCCTTTGGACCACCAAATAGACCATCGCAGCGGGACAGCTCCCACCGGGAAGGGTGTATCGGTCGTGGAGACCCCAAACGTATCGCGTCGGATCGAGCAATCCGAGCTTCTCGACAATAGTGGCCAGCGTGATTGACTTCAAGTCGATGAGGTTCAGCGCCTCCGCCTCGTAGTTCTCGCGCGTGCTGTATAGGGGGAATTCGTGCAAGTCCCGGCTATATTGGGAAAAAGAGCGGTTGGTGAGGCTGTTGAGAAGGGCGAAGGCCTGGTCAACCGCATAGACGCCATTGGACCCAAAATAGTCGAGAAAGCTAGCGTCAAAGCCGTAGTAAACCACGGGTACGTTGCGCCGAAATTCCTCGCCAAGGTTGTGCGGCGCGGCGATATCCCCCGGCAACATGTAAGCAATCTCCGGCACTTCCCAGGGTTCCGGCGGCCCGATCAGCACAAAGCCAGATGAGCACTGGACACCGGCCGCCAGGAGTGCCGCCCAGGAAAATCTCTTCAATAGTCGCAACATAGGTCGTAATTAGCGCAATTGGACAACGTGGTAGTAGGCGCCGGAGTTGGTCAGGCCGACGAAAATGGAATCGGAGTTTTCGGCGGCGAACCGAGGCGGACCGACGTTGGTCCAGGAGGAGAGGTTGGTGGAGGATTGGACCTGGTAGAGGCGCCCGCGATGCGGGTTCCAGGTGAGGAATAGGCCCTCGGAGGTGGGGACCAGGGCGGTGCGCAGCCAGGTGGAGGCGTCCTGGGGATTGCCACCGCTCCGGAACACGTCAAGCAAGGTGGTAGGGACACCGGAGATCAGCGGACTGGTCGGGGAGGGCCATTGGCTGCCCCAGCCGTAATACTGGGCCATCCACTCGACCGGGAGGACACCGGCGTAAGCGGTGCCGCTCCAGGTCGTGCCGGTGGCCGGCGGAGAGAGCGGCGAACGCGAGCCATCGGCGGTGACATAGGCGACTTTGAAGGAATGCGTGCTGTTGGCGGTGAGGCCGTCGGCGGCGGTCATCACCCAAACATTGGTGCTGACGGAAGCCGCCGGTTCGGAGGCGCCATCGACGAACACCTCGTAGTGATCGATGGGCAGGCCAGCCTGGATGGGCCAGGAGACCGCCAGTTCAGGCTGGTAGGCGCCGTCGGCGACCACAAAGGGCGCGTGGACAAACGGGGCGTCCATGGCGGCCAGCGGGGCGGCAAGCTTCGCGTAACGCTGGGCGAAGAGGTCGAAACTCATGCCCGTGGCGGGCATAAAGCTTGACCAGACGACCAGGAACTGGTTGTTGCCATCCGAAGCCACGGTGGGATGGATTTGTTTGCTGAGGGTAGTGGTGTTGACACGCATCTCGTCGCTGATGGGAGAACCCGCGGCGTTCAGGAACCGGCCATAAACGCCTTCATAAGAGCCGTCCTGGTAGAGGCTGGTCCAGACGACCATGTAATCATTGCCCAGCGCGCTGACCCGGGGGCCGTATTGGTCCCCAACCAGCGTGTAATTGACTGCCTGGGCGTCAGTGAGGCCCACTCCGGCGCTGGAGAACGTCCGCGCGTACACGTCCCATCCCGCTACCCCGCCGATGACATCGTGCCGGCTCCAGGCGATGAGGAATCCGCCGTCCGGGTTGACGGCGATGCTAGGGTCGGCCGAAGTGTTGAAGTCGGTATTGACGAGGAACTCGTTGCTGAGCGGCGAGGCATTGGCGTCGTACATCCGGGCATAAATGTCGATACTGGGCAGCATGTTGGTTGAGTAAGAGACCGGATTGGAGAGGCCGCTCAGGGGTCCGCTGCGCTCCAGTTCAGAGACCCAGGCCACGACAAAGCCACCGCCGGGAAGGGCGGCGACGGACGGGGTGCGCTGGTTGTAACTAGTGAACTGGTTGACGGGGAATTCCTGGCCGATTTTCTGGCCGGTGGGAGAGAAGAGCTGGCCATAGACATCCTGCATGCTGTCCGGGGCCTGCTGGTCGAAACTGCTCCAAAGCACCACCACGTTGCCATTCTTGAGCGTGGCAACGACCGGGCTAATCTGGTAGAAATTGGTGGAGGAGTTGACCATGATGTCGCCGGTAGCCCAGGTGTTGCTGGGCGTCAGGAACCGGGCGTAGATGTGCTGGTAACTGAACTGGCCCCCCTGCCAGACAAAAACCGCCCCGCCGCCATTGAGGACGGAGACCTGGGGCCGCTCCTGGTCGCCGGCGCCCTGCTGGTTGACGCGGAAGGAGGAAAGCACCGCGGAGGAGCCGACGCCGAGTTGGATGGCGCTCACGCCCAGGCCGTCGCCATCGGTGATGTTGTCTTCCCACACCAGGTAGCCCCCTGAGGGGCCGAGGCTCATGCCCGGATGCACCTGGTCGCCCGGGAACAAACCGGCGATGGCATACTCGCCTCCATTGGTGGTGTAGCTGGACTGCGCAAACAGAGCGCCCGGCAGCGCCAGGAACAGGGCGCAGAAAACTGCGGCCTTTCGGAGAAAGAGCGACAAGGACATAAATTGTATCCACTTATTTACCAGGGAAATCGAAAATCGTCCATGCTTTGTGCGGTTCGTGGCACGCCGACTGACAAAGCCCAGGCGAAGTAGCGCAGACTTCCAAGTCTGCCGTATCGCAGGTTTCAAAACCTGCGAAGCGCAGGCCTTTTCACGGTCTGCCGATTTGGAAATCGGCGATACAGCAGGTTCGGAGACCTGCGCTACGACTTTGTGCATGGGCGTGCGGTTTGTGGAGGCGCCGGAGGGTTTATTGGGCCGGAGGCGCGACTGGGGTTTGGGGTGGAATCTCGTTTTGGTTGAACGGCATTTCATCTTCGGAGTGAACGCGGTTCCCCGCGGGATCGATAATGGTCGGGCTGACAAAGATTAGAAGGTTTTTCTTGAGGGTCTGGCTGGTTTCATTGCGGAACAACCGGCCCACAAGCGGAAGGTCGCCCAACACCGGGATTTCATCCTTGAGCTTGGTCACGTCTTCGGAAAGCAGGCCGCCCAGGACGACGGTCTGGCCGTCCCAAACGATGCAAGAGGTGGTGACCTGCCGGACACGATAATGGGGCAGCGGGAGGACGGCGGTCAGCGGGACGGCCACGCCGCCGGCGCCGCCGCTAACCGATTGGCTCTGGGGAACGAACTGGCCCGGGTCGTCATAGCCGACGAACTCCATGATCGAGGGAATGAGGGTCATCTGGATGGTGTAACCGTCGGCCGAGACATAAGGAATCACGTCCAGGGTCGGGCCGAAGGGCAACGGGAGGGTCGGGTAATTGACTTGCGAGGCGACGGCCGCGCCACCCCCCGCCGCGCCCAATGTGCCGCCGCCGCCGGCGGCGGTCTGGTTCTGGCTGACACCGGTGACGATGGTCTGGAGATCGACCACCATCACTTCGCACTGCCGTCCGCTGAGGGTGGTGACCGAGGACTCGCTCAGGAGGTCCGCCCCGTCCCGTTGCTGGAGGGCGTGAATGACCAAACGGAACTGAGGATCGGTCAGGATGCCGGTGAAAGTGGCGACGGCCGGGGCGTTGGGCACGCGGTTAATCGTGGGACGCAGCCCGCTGGTAATCAGACCGTCCGAAGCAGCCGGAGCGATGGAGCCGTAAGCCGGGAACGACCCGGAGGGGTTCGCCGCCGTCGGCTGGCCTGAGAGCGAAGGCTGAGTGCCGCCGGAACCGACAATAGAGCCGTTATTCATCAGGAAATTGCCCAGATACCAATCAAAGCCCAGGGAACGGGTGTCGTTTTGGGTGATCTCGACAAATTTGCTCTTGATGTTGACCTGCGGGGGCGCGCGGTCCAGCACCTGGACGGCCGCCTGGATAACGTCGATATCATCCGAGGTGGCGCGGACGAAGAGGGAGCCTTCGCGGTCGTTGAAGAAGATCGTCTTGGGCGGGGTGAGGTCGATGCCCATGGTGGTAAAGAACAGGCGCACCGCGGCCTGGACGCTGGTCATGTCATTGGTTCGGGTGACCGCCGTCAGACCGCCCCCGCCAGCGCCACCGACGCCCCCGCCGCCGCCGCTAAAACCACCGCCAAAACCACCGGAGCTGCCCGCGACGGACACGCGCGGAACAAGCAGGAGGCCGCTGCCACCGCCGCCGCCACCAAGGCCGCCGCCAATACCGCCGCCAATACCGCCGCCAATACCGCCGCCGCCGCCGCCGCTGCTGCTGCCCGACGCGGCGAGCGAGCCGAAGTCAAAACCAACGACGGCTTCGAGGCCCTGCATGAAGGTGTTGGGATCGACCCGGATAATGCTGGTGGTGAGGACCTGGGTATCCGGCCCCTTTAGAGAAAAGACCACGGCGTAATCCTGGAGCGACCATTTAATCGGCTGGTCGGCCACCTTGCAGATGGCATCGAGGGCCTCGCCCAGGGTGATGTCCGTCAAGGGGGGGTCAATGGTGACGGTGGTGGCGGTGATATCCACCGGGGCCTGCGACTGCGGAGCGATAGGCTGGCCGGTGGTCTGGTCGATAGCGGGGGCGGCGCCAGCCTGGTTTGCGGCCGCCAGGCTATTGGGATTGATCAAGAAATTGACACCCTTGCCCTCCGGGTCGCGCTTCTTGGCCATCTCGCTCAGCACGTTGATAACCACCGGCAATGGCAGGGCCTTAAAATCAACCTGGTCCAGACGGATACGGTCCAGTTTGCTCATGATGATCTGACGGCCCACGCCGGTGAAGATGAGATTGGTCCGGGCATAGAGATTGGGTTGTGGCAGAGACGCTCCGGCAGTGGGCGGGGCCCAGGCGTTTTCGACATCGACCATCGCCTGGCGCGAGGCGATGTCGCGCTTGTTTTGGGCCTCTTTGTACCGCTTCTCCCGGATCAGGTTCAGATAGTAATAGGCCGCCTGGTTGAGCGGCTCCAGTTTGATGGCCTTCTGGAGCTTGGCCTCCGCCTCGTCGAGTCTGCCCATTTCATAGAGGAGCTTGCCGTCCTGGATCAGAACGCCGGTATCGACCTTTCGCTGCTGGATTCTGGGGATTTCGCTGGTGACATCCTCGCTTGGCATGAGGGGAGTGCGCTTGGCCAGGAGCGCGGTGATATGCTGGGCATAAGCGAGGACGTCGGGATTGGCGGGAGCGACACGGAGGGCGTCATCGACTTGCTTCTTGGCATCCCGCAGGGCGCCCGCCCGCTCGGCGCGCCTGGCCAATTCGAGCCGGACGGCGACCAGGCCCGCCTGGACTGGCGGGACCTGCGGCCCGGCATAAGAGCCGATGCGCTGGATGAGGCCCCAGCAACTGTCATAAAGGGCGGCGGCGGTGGCGAGCTGTCCCCGTTGCTGGGCATCTTGGGCCGAGGCGAGTGTTTGGCGCAGGGTGATGAGGTCCGCCTCGCGATGAACGGCCTCGTTCACGGCGGCTTGCTGCGCTGCGGTGACCTGGGCCGCGGAGCGGTCCGGACAGACGAGTACTAGCACTAGGGTAACCCCTAGGCAGAGGGTGACTGCTTTGATCATGGGTTCGATTGCGTTCTCCGGGCGCGGGGGCGCGAGCCACCCTGCCCTAGGATTGTGCGGGATTGCGCTTAATTGTCCATTTCTTCTGGTTCGACTTGGCGGACAAGACAACTTCGTTCTTGTTCACGGCAACGACCGTGTACTTCTCGCCGTTTAAAGTGATGACATCGTCCACGCGCTGATCGCGCCAGTGCGCCCCCTCCGGGGCGTAATCCAGGTCGGCCATATAGCCCGCAACGCGAGAGAAGGACCGATTGGTGGAGATATTGGCCTGAGCGCCATCGTTCAATTGCAACACAACATTGGTCGGATTGTTGCCCGGCCCTTGCACTTTGATCAAGCTAAAAGTATCGTCTTTGTAACCGACCGGGCAGTAAATGGTCCGGCGCACGCGGTCCTTGGGCTTGATGGCGGCCTCGTTCTGGACGTCGATGACGTACTTGATGTCACTCTCCGCGGTGAAGACCGACTCGAGCGAAATATTCAGGTTAAGAGGGGTGACCTTGGAGATGGTCACGGCCCTCGGGCCGACGTGCGAATCGTCGAAGGGGATAAGCTGGTTTTCGGCCGTCTTTTGCCAGGGCATCGGGTTAAAGAGCCGGTGCGGCGCCGAGAAATCGACGAGCACCGGGGCGCCGGCCCGCTTGAGGGCCGACTCCGGCAGGGAGAGGTCGAGGTTTGAGAGCGGCTTGACGACCGGATGGGTCAGTGTAATCAGCAGGACCTGCGACTTCTGCTTTTCCGCGCTGATCTTGAAAGGAAGCGACGCCACCGCCACCGCCAAGCCAAGCAAGACGGCGCCGAGGAGGACCTTTTCGTAGTGTTTCTTGAGAAAATCCATGTTGATGGGCTACTGGCTGGGGAGGCTAAAGCTAAGCCGGCGAGAGGAGCGGGAACGGATGGGGGGCTGATTGGATTGAGCGGGCTGGAGCCGGGGCACGGAAATGGCGAGTGTCACCTTTAGTTGCTTTTCATCCAAAACGGTCTTGAGCGGGGTATGGCTGGGGCCGGTCGGGCTGGAGGCGTGAGTAGGCGCCACAAACCGCACGGGTGGGGGCGGCGGGGCGTTGGCGCCGTAAGGGCTGCCGCCGCCGTAGCGGTTGTAGGGGTTGAGGCCGTAGCGGTTGTAAGGGTTTCCCATTCCACCGGCGCCGAGGCCGTAGCGCTGGGCAAAGGCCGCGCCGGGAGAAGAGGGCGGCAGGCCGTATCGACTCGCGTACGAGTAACCACCGCCAGGCTGGGTGAGGTAGGCTGCTGATGGGAGGGCCTGCTGGAGTTGCTCTTCGGCGGAGAGGGGTGCTGGTTCGACATTGATGGCCTTGACGATCAGGCCATAAGGGGAGCTGGCGAAAGCAGCGAGAACGGAGGCGAGTTCGGGGCTGAAACAACGGAAGGAGACCTCGTACGGGGTAAGGATGGCCAGGTCGTTGGTTTCACCCTTCCGGTCGGTGTAATCGGTTTGGGGGCCGCTGTTGTCGTCAGTCGAGACCCGCTGGCGCCGGATACCATCCAGGTAATTGATTTTGGCGCCGATGAGGACATCGGCGATGGCTTTGACATCGCCCAGTTGATAGGACAGGGTGGCCAGGCTGTTGGAGGCAAAGATCACGCGCGAATACTGCGCTTCAAAGGAGAAATGATAATTGTTGGGGAGAATGACGTTGGCGTTGGTCGCGCTATTCTGAAGCTCGGAGACGGTGCGGCTCAAGGCGGCCGAGAAATCGCTGTCGGTCACCGGGTTGATGTTGGGAATGGGTGGAATGGGCTGGAACCTGGCGCGGACCTGGTCGATGACGTTGAGGAGTTGCTGGCGCTGCTGTTTGGCCAGGGCGATGTTGTCGATCTTGCCGAAACCCGGATGAGGGCGCTGCCCGTTGAGCGTCGTCAAGGTGCCGTAGTCATCTTCAAGCTGGCTCCAGACACTGTTGTTGAGCTCCCATTTGGAGTAGAGGAACCACCCGGCGACGCCCATCAAGGCCACCGCGACCACGGCGCCGATGAGGAAATATAAATTGCGCTTAATCCAATCCATGTGAAATTCGGGTCTAGAACTTGAGGGGATGCATGAGCTTGACGTTGGCGCCGAAGGTAAAGGTGCCGGGGTCCTGGGAACTGTTGATGTCCGTGGGCGTGCCAATCGTGCCCAGCAGGTGGGTGGCCGCGGGATCGGGATCGAAGAGCGGACAGGCCAGAATACGGTTCATGACCGCGTAGGCGATTTGCTGGTTGGCGCCGGGGGTAGGCAGAGCGATGGCGCGGAAAGTGAGGCTGATGGTGGCCACTTCGTTGGTGTTGCCGGTGGCGGCGGCGGTATTGGCGGGGGCAACATCCGAACTTCCTCCGCCCGAACTGGAAGGCGTGGGCACCGCGGTATGGAGCAGGCCATACCGCCTCAGGAACATGAGCCGTGCCCGCTCGCTCATTGCGACGTATCCAGCCTGCTGTGAAGGAGAACTGGTGTCCTCGGTGGAGATTTCCTCAGCCCCGGAGCTCGGGGTCATGGTGGTCATCTTCTCGACCCAGATACCGGTCTCACCCCCGGCGGGGTCGGCCTTGATGGTGTTCTGGGCATCGATGAGGATGGCGCGCATGTTGGTAAGGACATCCACCCAGAAGAACCGCTGGTCCAGCCAATCGACATACTGACCGAGATCGGCCTTGGTCTTGTTCAAGTTGTTGTAGGCGGTGTCAAACCGCGCCTTGGCCTCTTGCATCGGGTTGATTTCATCCTCGACTTTGGCCGTCTGCTCTTGCTTGACCGCGGCGAGTTGGCCGAAGAGCAGGCCCATCGCCGCCAACACCAGCACGAGGGCGAAAACCGTGGCAATGAAGTAGGGCTTCTTCTGGTTGAAGGTCTGCCACCGGAGCGTGCTCTCCGGCATGAGGTTGAGTTCAACCGGGCAGTGGGCGAGGTTGCGCAGGCCCAGGCCCACCACCTCGCCCAGGGAGTGTGCCACGCGCGCCAACTCTTCCAGGTTGATGGCGGGGTCAATCTGGATGTTGCGCAGGGGGTTGAAGTATTCGACCGGGACGTTGAGCTTTTCGGCAAAGAACTGCGCCGTGTAAGGCATCACCGAGGCGCCGCCGGAAAGATAGAGGCGCACCGGGGCCGAACCGCCCTGCTGCCCGCGATAGAACTGCATGGTCTGATTGACCTGGATGTGCAGGCGCGTCATAAACTGGCGCGCTATCTTGGAGATGGCGGCCTGATGCGGGTTCTCCGGTTCCTCGTAGGCCCCGCCCAGGCTGACGAACCCCTCGTCTATCTTGAGCTTCTCGGCCTGGGGGAACTTGAGCTTGGCCTCGTGGGAGAAGTCCTGGGTGATGGAATTGGCGCCCAGGTTGATGCTTCTGGAAAAGACCTTGCCCTTCTCGAAGAACAGGAGGTTGCTGGTCTTGGCGCCGATGTCCAGGAGCATCGTGCATTCCTCCACGTCGCCGTAGTTGTAACGAAAGGCGTTGCACAACGCCGCGGGCGACACATCGGTCAGTTGGAGATGCAGGCCGGTGGACTCGGTAGCCCGGAAGAGGCCTTCCACAATATCGGCCTTGATGGCGACGAGCAGCACCTCCAATTCGCCGCTCTGGGTGGTGCCCAGGATCTGGTAATCCCAAACAACTTCGGCCAGCGGGAAGGGGACGTTTTGCTGCGCCTCGTATTGGATGATCTGGTTGACCTTGCCCGCATCCACCGGGGGCAGTTTGACGAACTTGGAGAAGACGTGGAAGCCCGGCGCGCAGACATTGACCAGCTTGGATTTGATAGCTCTTTCGGCCAGAACCTCCTGCATGGCCTTAAGCACAACTGCCTCGCGCGCAGAGTCTTGCGCCCCTTCCGGACCCAGCGGTTTGACCGCGTATTGCTTCAGGCGCAGCCCGCCCGCCTCGTTTACCTCAAACTCGGCCACTTTGAGGTTGCCCGCCCCGAAATCGACAGCCAGAAATGATTTTGAATTTAACATCTGCTCTCCCGTCACATCGCTGACGGATTTATGCTTCGCCGGTGGATTGCCTCCACCATCGCGGATGATCTTGGGTAAAGGAATTCCGCCCGCGGGTCAAACAGAAAACCAAAAAAAGTGGCGAGGCGGAGTATCGGAGGGAGGGGTGGTATCCCTATTGCGGGCGGGGGCCTGCCGCTGGCAAGTTGCTGCAATAGGAAAGGAGAGTTTATTATGAATACAGGAAAAGCTTCTATTACAATTCTGTGTCTGGCTGGGGCGCTGGCCGCGGCGAATGTTCAAGCCCAACAGGTGAACGCTCAACGCCAAGCCAAGGCGCCGCTGCCCAGCACAATGCCAACACCGCAAATGGGACAGGCCACGCCTGACATCCTGTTCAGCCAGATGCATGGCGAACAGGTCAAATCGGCCAGCGGCAGGAAGATCGCCTCGCTTCAGGACTTGGTCATCAATCCCAATACGGGCCGGATTCGGTTTGCCGTGCTTGGCCGGGGAGGCTTCTTCGGCCTGGGCCAGAAACTGCTTCCAGTTCCGTGGCAGAAGGTGACACAAACCTCCAACAAGCAACTGGCGGTGAACATCACTCAGCGGAAGCTCGATGCCGCTCCGCAGATAGCGGGGAACTATTCAAATCTGAACACGCCTGGCTTCCTCTACCGGATTGACCAGTATTATTCAGTCTCACCTTCGGCGGTGGGAGGGGCTCAAGCTCCCAGTGGAACTCAGCACGGAACCAGCAGCAAGAGCTGGAATCAAGGGCACAAGGAGCAGGGGACGAGCGGCCATCAGGGCCGGCAAAACCAGCCGAAGTAGCGGCGAACAATTTGTTCGTGAGTTAGTCCCCACGGACCTGTCTAATGAGCGGAATGGCAGGTCACATTGCAGGAATCGTCCTGGACGCGCTCCTGAAGGTCGTCGGGGCAGGCGGAGTCGTCTGGCTGGTCATCCGGTCGCTCAGGCGGTCGGATGACCGGCCGCGGCTCATTTTCAAGTGGCTGCTCTCGGCGGGGATGATTGGGGGGCTGGCCTGGATCTATCACAGATATATCGCGGACACGAACTCGGCGATAGTGGCATTTCTAGGGGTCGCGCTTGGCGGGATGACCAGTTTGATGCTCTTCGTGGTCTGGCGCAACAGTGTGGTGGCCATTGTGGCAAGGCCATTCGAAGCCATGTACACCGGCGGCGGGGAGGAAGCGGAACCCAAGCCGTTTTATTCCATCGCGCGGGCCAGGCAAAAGCAGGGCAAATATGAAGCGGCGATTGCCGAGCTCCGCAAACAACTCCAACGGTTTCCGGCTGACGTTGAAGGCCAGCTTTTCCTCGCCCAGATTCAGGCGGAGGATATGAAGGACATCCCAGCGGCGGAACAGACCATCGAGCGGCTCTGCGGGCAGGCTGGCCACGCCCCGGCCAACATCGCCTGTGCGCTCAACTCCATGGCCGATTGGCACCTTAAGATCGCCCAAGATCCCGGCGCCGCCCGCCGGGACCTGGAGAA
This sequence comes from bacterium, assembly GCA_021784555.1. Lineage (GTDB taxonomy): Bacteria > Verrucomicrobiota > Verrucomicrobiia > Limisphaerales > UBA8199 > JAJYHY01. Next base: position 6,182 of record JAJYHY010000085.1, on the reverse strand, counting down.
ACTCGTGAACCTGATTCCGGATACAGAATTCGCGGTTAGCGCGGCCCAGCGCATTGCGCACATAGGAGGCCCGGAAATGGTTCTCTCGCCCTCTGACCGGAAAAAATTCGTGGTTGTAGAAGGGGAGCAACGAATCGGCCTGCTCAAGGATCAATCGCATCTCAAACCGGTCGAGGCCGACCTTGGAAAGCGGGCGGCGGACTACGTCAAGCACCTCGAACAGCACCCGCTCGATACCGAAGCCCGGGAAAACCTCGCGGTCATCTATTTCGAGCATTACAACCGCCTGGATTTGGCCACTGACCAGTTGGAGCAGATGATAGCCCATCCCAACCAGCCCGCCAGACTGGTCGTCCGCTGGCTGAACCTGCTTGCCGATTTGCAGGCCCGCGCCGGGGCCGGCTACGAAACGGTCCGGACCACCCTCCAGCGGATTATCGACCGCGACCCGAAACTTGCCGCGGCGGAACTAGCCCGAAAGCGAATCGCGATGTTGAAGCTCGAACTCAAGGCCCAAGAAGCCAGCAGAAGTGTGCGGCTTGGCGCCTACGAGCAGAACATCGGGCTCAAGCGAGGGGCGAAACCCCCGGCAACGCGGGCTTGAACGCTCCGGGAAGCCCGGCGGCAACAACGAACATCGAACATCCAACAAGGCAACATCCAACGTCGAACGGCCAAGGCTCCAGGCGCCCTCGCCGCTATCGCAACGAGAGCGCGGTTCTTTTGAGGAGAACAACGCTCCTTAGGCATTGATCATTGCTCATTGAGAGCGCGGAGGCGCAAGCCGCATCATGTTTGCGTTTGTACCCGGGCAAGGGTTGTTGGCTGTTCGATGTTGGCTGTTAGGGGCCCCTCAGGATGGAGGTTGCGCCACGAGTCGCAGGGCGATCTCCTTCTCAAGTTCGTGGGCCAGGTCGAGGTCGGAGCCGCCATCGCGATTCCGGGTCTGGACGGTGACCTGGGTGATCTTCGAATCCACCGGCTCGACACGGACATAGACCGTGCGCTGGAGAACCACGCCAATGGCCGTCTTCACGGTGTTTGTTTCTCCATGAATCACCCCCTCACGTTCCAGGACACCATTGGCGCTTATCACGTCCCTGGCGGCGTTGTACACTTCATCGACCGACCGCTGGTATCGGCCTTGGACGCTGTCTTTAAGAAAAGGCACTCCGGCGGTTCGCCCGCCTCCAACGGTGCTGACACAGCCCGCAACGGCGATAACCAACAGTCCCAGCAATCCGGCAAAAATCTTGGCTCTCATTGGGCATATCCAATCAGAATTCTCTGAAGGGTCAAGCCTGGAGTCGCGCGCGATAAAGGGGTCGGTTCTTAGTATTGATAACTCACCTGGAAATCCGTCGGCACGGAAGCTGGAGAGTTATCAATACTAAGAACCGACCCCTTTAAGAACCGACCCCTTTACTGCTTGCCGATCGGTCCGTCTTGGAGGATGCTCAATCTCAGCATCCGTGCGGCCATGACCGCGGTTCGGATGATGCCTGAGTCAACCTCAAACAACCGAAATGAATGTAAATCCCGCTGCCGGAAAACCGGTCGATCCGTCCATGCTTGTGGATGTTCCAAAGCTCATTACGGCCTATTACGCCGAAGTGCCAGACCCAGCGGCCCCGGCGCAACGCGTCGCCTTCGGCACTTCCGGCCACCGAGGTTCTTCTTTCCAGCGGGCTTTCAACGAACACCATATTCTCGCTATCAGCCAGGCGATATGCCTCTACCGCAAGCAGCAGCGCATCGATGGCCCGCTCTTTTTGGGCATGGATACTCACGCCCTCTCCACCCCTGCCCTCACCACCGCGCTGGAGGTCCTCGCCGCCAATGATGTCGAAGTGATGCTTTCACCAGCCGATGAATATACGCCCACCCCAGCCCTCTCCCACGCCATCCTGGTTCATAATCGCGGCCGGACCCAGGGCCTCGCCGACGGCATCGTCATTACTCCATCGCACAACCCGCCCCAGGACGGCGGCTTCAAATACAATCCGCCGCACGGCGGTCCGGCTGACACTGCCGTTACCAGTTGGATCGAGACCGAAGCCAACGAATTGCTCCGGGCCTCCCTCAGCGGTGTCAAACGCGTCCCCTTCGCCAAGGCCTTGAGCGCCGGCACGACTCATCGTTACGATTACCTCTCCGCTTATGTCGCGGACCTGGCCAACGCGCTCGACCTGGAGGCCGTTCGCGTCGCCCAGCCCAAGCTGGCCGTTGACCCCCTGGGCGGGGCGGGAGTCCGCTATTGGGGCCGTATCGCGGAGCGGTATGGCCTGAACCTGAGCATCGTCAACGACGCGGTCGATCCCACCTTCCGGTTTATGACCGCGGATTGGGACGGTCAGATTCGGATGGACCCCTCTTCGCCCTACGCCATGCAGCGGCTCATCGCCCTTAAAGACCGGTTTGACATCGCCTTTGCCTGCGACACCGATCACGACCGCCACGGCATCGTCACCCGCGGCGCCGGCCTGCTCCCGCCCAATCACTACCTCTCGGCCGCCATTTTCTACCTGTTCCAGAACCGCCCCGGTTGGGGCCAGGACGCCGCCGTCGCCAAGACGCTGGTCAGCAGCCAGATGATTGATCGGGTGACGGCCAAACTGGGTCGCAGGCTCTGCGAGGTGCCCGTGGGATTCAAATGGTTCGTCCAAGGGCTCATGGACGGCTCATTCGGGTTTGCCGGCGAGGAAAGCGCCGGCGCCTCCTTCCTTCGCCGTGACGGCTCGGTTTGGACGACGGACAAGGATGGAATTGTCCTGGCGTTGCTCGCCGCCGAAATCACCGCCCGGCTCGGACGCGACCCCGGCGAACTCTACACGGAACTCACCCGGCAACTCGGCGAGCCCGTTTATGACCGGGTCGAGGCCCCGGCCACTCCCGCCCAAAAAGAGGTTCTCAAGCGACTCGCTCCCCAACAGGTCACTCAGACCGAGCTTGCCGGCGAAAAGATCCAGTCCATTCTCACCCGCGCCCCCGGCAACAACGCCCCCATCGGCGGCCTGAAGGTCATCGCCCCCAACGGTTGGTTTGCCGCCCGCCCGTCCGGCACCGAAGACATCTACAAGATTTATGCCGAGAGTTTCCGCGGCACTGAGCACCTCCGCCGCATCCTCGATGAGGCCCAAGCAATCGTGACCAGCGCCGTGTCCAGTTCGCCTTGAGCGTCAGGTCAGTTCTAACCGGGTAGCCAACTGGTTCTCTACGGCGTTCAAGCGCTCTCCAATCTCCGCCGCCCGGCCCAACTTGCCGCCCAACTCCTCTTCCTCTGATTTGACCAGGACATCCAACCCGCCGAATTTCTCGGCGATGACCGAATAGATCCCGCGCAAATCGGCGGTGAGTTTATCACGTACTTGATCCGTGAACTGCGATTTGGCCTTATCGAGCGACTTGGAGAATTGGTTCACAATCCGACCACGCCGCCACAGCATCGCGAAGCCCGCTACCAGCAGCCCGATGCCCGCCAGCACCCCGCCGGTAATATCGAAAATGGCGAGTTTGGTGGCGGCGGCGATGGCCGCGCCAATCCCGGTGAGCAATCCGCCGCCGACGATGGCCTGGCCGACGTGCAGCGAGGATTCGCTCAGGCCCTGGCGCAACGGTTCCTGGTCCTTCGCCAAGTCCTCCAGTTGGGTCTCAATGCCGCGCAGGATGTCCTGCCGCTGAAGCTCGATGTTGCCAATACTACCCGCCGTCTCGGTTGGGGAAGCTCCACGCTTGGTGTCTTCCAGCAACTCCAGGATCAGCCGCTTGATGGAGTCCATGAATCGCCCCGCTTCCTCCTGGGAAACCCGATTTACCCTCTGGTCCAGCGCCTTTTCGAACCGTGTGCCCAAATCCGCCAGCCATTCCCGGTTTGAAGAGCCGCCTGGCAGAGACCGGCGCAACACGGGCCAAATCTCCATGCCCTTTCGAAACTGCTCCTTGAAATCCGCCGTAATGGCGTCGTAAGCGTCGCCCAATCTCTCCAGCAGGTCGTCCACTTCCTTCAACGAACGCTCATGACCGTGGCCCAGCCGCGCCTGAACCTTCTCGCGGAAGGCGCGGTCCTCTTCCAACTTCCGTCTGGCCAGGTCGAGTTTAGCTCCAAGCTCCCCCAGCACTTTCCGAGCGATGGAGGCGTGACCCTGCAGCTTGCGGACGACGTGCTGGCCACCCGTGATGCGGCGCCGAATAAACCGCCGCACCTCCGCCATGCCGCTCCGCTCGGCCGACCCCTGCTGCTCCCATTTGGCGGAAGTGGGAAAGATCACGGGGTTGGCGATGCCTCCCTTAACTGCATAATCGTGAACGCTTCGAACCTGCGCCGGCAGGTGCTCCATTTCCAGGTCCATCTGCTGGAGCACGAAGATCACCTTTCGCTCCCATTCCTCATGGACATATTTTAGGAAGTCCCAGGCGCTTTGGGTGTGCGGGTTGCGGGCGGGCAGCACGAAGACAACCAGGTCGCTTTGCGGGATATACTCGCGCGTGATGCTTTCGTGATCCCGAATAACCGAATTGGTGCCCGGCGTATCGACAATCGCGATAGTCTTGAGCAGCGGTATCCGCCGCTTGACCCGCTTCCGATTCGGGCCAATGACCTCGATACCCTCGTCCTCCGAAAAGACGGTTTCCTGGATGGAATCGGTGCAGGGCTCCGGCGCCACCCTGCAAACATCCGCCCCCAGCAGGGCGTTGACGAAGCTGCTCTTGCCTGACTTGACTTCGCCCAGAATCACGAAGCGGAACGGCCCATGGAGCGCCGCCAGCGTATCCTGCGTAACCTTGGCAGCCTCAAGCTCACCGCACTGCTCGGCCAAACCTTGCAGCGCGGACAAAACTTGCGCCAAGTCGTTCCTGGCGGCCAGGATGGCCGGATCAACGACCGCGCGCGCTTCCGTCGCATCCGCTGCCGCAGGCGGGGTGGAATCCTCCGCCACCGCCGCATCCATAGGCTTGCGCCGGGCCGGCAGCAGTTCCTCGTTCGAGGGCTGCCCGGCTCGTCTGTCCTTAGATTCCCGGTTCAACGTCGCCACTATGAGACTATAGCACCTTTCTGGGGGGCTTCTCTGCCAGGCCCCTGTTTGTTGCCGGGTATTATGGCTGTAGAGGAGAGAATTAGCAAAGCCTTCCTTCTACGCCCCTGTCGCGCCATTCGCGGCCAGTGACAAAGTCGTAGCGCAGGTCTCCGAACCTGCTGTATCGTCGGCTTCCCAGCCGGCAGGCCGCTGAAATGGTCGCGGTCGGCGGGCTGGGAAGCCCGCGACACAGCAGACTTGGAAGTCTGCGCTACGCGGTACGGACTTTGTCACGGGCCGTGTCGCGCCATTGGCCGGGCCTGCCGTGGTGGCGGTTCCGCGGGTTACTTCTTCTTAAAGCTGAGGGTGGCGTGCGCCGGCGTGACCAGTTCGCCGTCCTCGTTCACCCCATAGATGCGAATCTTGAGCCCTTCGTCGGCGCTGCCACCAAAGACAACCGCCATCTTCCGCGTGCCGCCTTCGGGCATGAGGCAATCGATGCGCAGGGTCAATTGATCGTCCTCCATGGCCCAGGAGCCCTTGGCTACGACGCCATGGTTGTCCACGCCCCAATATTTTACCTTGTCGGAGCCCGGCTCAATGACGTTGAACCCCTTGAATTCCATGTTGCTGTCCTTGCCGTGGAATGCCACCGCATGCTTGTCCAGCTCCCAGGCGATGCCCAGGTTAAATGTGCCGCCGTTGTCAGTTTGGGCCTGCCATTGGCCGAGCATCCAGTCCGCGTTGGCCTGGCTGACGAGGTCAGGCAAGCTTTCCTGCGCTCGCGCCTGCATGAGAGACACGCAGGCCATCAATCCCATCAAAACATACCGGATCACCATAAACGATTCCTTTTTTTCTATTGTTCAGCCTTTCCCACCCACAGTTTGCCACCAGCCTCCGGTTGGCGGCGGGCGGGAAGCACAGAGGGCAGTGTAGAAGAGTCAGTGACTGAATCAAGCTGAACTTACGCCGCGTGCGCCGCGCTCAGCAGTCGGCTCAGGGAGGCGCTCCCGTCAGGACCACCGCTCCAAACGCGAGACGGCCGCAAAGGCGCGCAAAGGACGCAACGGTAGCTGCAGATTGGCAATTTGCCTGGCTTGCTCAGGTGAGCCGAGCGGAGTATGGTGAGCGGCAATGATGTATGCGAGTAGCAACCGCTGCGGT
>JAJYHY010000084.1 GCA_021784555.1 bacterium | reverse complement strand
CGGTGAGGGTCCGGAACTGGCCGGTGGGTTTGAAGCGGCACCGGCACTGGCGGCAGGTCGATTCGACGGCACCCGAACCCAGGGGGCTGGTTGGCGAGCTGGATTTGCTCGGGCGTGGCCTCCGTCCACGGACATTTTCACGTTGCGGTTCTATTTCAGCTTGGCAGCGTTGCTGCTGTGACGGCAAGTCTGATTAATAATAACAGCGCCCCGTGAGCCGGGCGAGTCCTCCGCGCCACTTCTTCCTGGCGAGCACCCAGGCCCGGCCCAGCGGTGAAGCGGCGTAGTCCAGGTTGACGCTTTGAGTGGTGCGGCGGTTCATGCTGAGGACCTTATTGATGGGATGAACCTCTGCCAGCGCGCCGATTCGTTCCATAAAAAGGCCGTCGGCGTGCTCCGCATTGCGCTTGTCTTCAGAATGGTATCGGCTGGTCTTATAGACTTGGCGGTACGTTTCGAGGATCTTGGCGGTGTGGCAAAACTGGAGGTAATCGACCTGGCAATCGAGCCGTTTGCCGCGGCAAAATCGGCCTCGGGGCCGGTCGGCAATGCGCCGGCCAATGATTTCGGTCTTTCCGTCCGGAGCGACGAGGCCGATGTCCTGGGAGGCGTACATGGCCTGGGGAGCGCGGGCATGCTGGACGTAGTAATCCCAATAGGTCTGGAAAGCCTCCGGGTAGAGGAGATCATCGTCGCATAGGTAAAGGATCAACTCGCCAGACACCTGGCCGGAATTGAGCCACCGATTGAAACACCACGAGGCCATGTTTGTCGTCCGGGCCAGGTCCGGGGCTTCGCCGGAAGGAACGATCTTTAGCCGGGGGTCCCTGTAATCCGCAAAGAATCCCTGGTCGAGCAGCACTCCACTGTCCACGACGACGCCCTCCCAGTCGTTATATGTTTGGTTCAAGACACCGCCGATGGCGTCTTTGACAAAGAGGGGCTTTGCGTGGGAGATAATGATGATGCTAACGCCAGGCATGGCTTAAGACTCTATCGAGCCGACGATCAGACCACTTGCTCTTGCCAGCGGCAATTGAGAATTGAGAATTAAGAATTGAGAATCTTGAATTGAGTGCCGCTTCCGAGGGCCCTCGGGGGGCCGGCGCCGGTTCGATCCCGCAGTGGAGGCGGATCTGCCTGGCCGCGGTCGCTTTGAGAATTCTTCCGCTGCCATACTGGCTTTCGTTCTGGCATCAATGTGCAATTTGCAATTCTTAATTCTCAATTAAACGGCTTCATGCAGCCATCGCGAAACCCTGACCTGTCAACAACAAGTTTTCAGGGTCGAGGATTCTAGTGCGGTTCCAAGGCCCGGCGGCGGGTCGCCCAGGAGCTTGCGTCGCAGCTTGATCCGGGCCATCGCCTCCACGTTGGCGCGTTGCTCCGCGCCGAACTTGGTCTGGACCAAGTCCAGGTATTCGGGCCGGCTAAAGTATCTTCGCCATGCTTCGTCCCGAAAGCGAAGGACATCCGCCGCCGGACAGTGCTTGGTCGGCAGGGGCTGGCTTTCGTAGGAAAGGAAGGCGTAGCCCGCGTAGGAGTCTGGCAGTTTCCAGCCGTTCTGCCGGGCGACATAGTAGAGCGGGCTGCCGGGCAGTGCCTGGCAGGGATACATGTTGGCCATGGCGGTATTCAGCTCGGTGGCGAGATCGAGGGTCTGCTGCATGGTGCCCAGAGTATCATCGGGAAATCCAAAGATATAATTGGAGATAATCTCCAGGCCATGTTCCTGGACGTTCTTCACGACCTGCCGAATGTTGATTTCCTTGAACGACCCCTTGGAGACTTCTTGGCGAATCTGCTGGTTGGCGGCCTCGACCCCTAGCGCCAGCCAGCCGATGCCGGCGCTCTTAAACAGCTCCAAGTAATGAGGCTGAACCGTATCCACACGCGAGTAGGCCCACATCCGGAATTTGTGGCCGCGCTCAACCAAACCGCGCAGGAGCGGCTCAAAGAACCGCTTGTTCAGGAAGAACATTTCGTCCGAAAGGCGAACGGTCTGGACGCCGAGAGCGGCCAGCTTATCAAACTCGCGGAGCATGAACGTCGGTGACCAGAAACGCATGTTGGGCGAGTTGGCCGCCGAGACGCCTTCGGCGTTATCGACGCGGTTGACGATGTTGATCATGCAGAAATCGCATCTGAACCGGCAGCCCAGCGAGGTATAGAGGGCGGCGAAGGGCGTGCGCAGGTGATGGTTGAATTCCGCGTGCCAGAAGTGGGCGCGATAGAGGTCGAGCGGCTTGCTGCGATAGGGGAGCAAATCCCAGGCATAGCCGGGCAAATCGACGTCCATTCGGTCTTGAGAAACGACCTTCTCAGGCGCGTTCAATCCGGGAACACCCTCTGCCTTATGGCCAATTCCCTGGATACGGGCCAAATCGTCTTTCAGGTCCGAGCGGAGCAAATTGTGCAGCGCATAGACGCCTTCGTTCAGCAAGACAAGGTCGAAACACGGAAAGCCGAGAACTTCCAGCGGCAGGGCGCTGGCATGTGAACCGACCACACAAGTTGGCCAGTCCGGATGCTCAGCCTTCAGCGCCGTGGCTAGTGACACGGCACCGATCATGTTTGTGGTTCCGGAATTGGGGTTTTGTCCATAGACAACGAAGCAAACCAGGCGCGGACGCAGCCCGGAAATGCGCTGAACGGCCTTTTCTAAAGGCAGGCGCTCAGCGCAGCAATCGAGGATGGCCACACCAAACCCTTTTGCGCGGCAACTCTGGGCCAGGAGCAACGCCCAGGTTGGCGGCTCGATGGCCGAGAAGTCCTTGCTCAGTTCCTGGTAGGCCTGAACTGAGGAGTCGCTGTTTATAAACAAAACGTCAAGCTGTCGATCTTTCATAGCGTCAGCCCTTCATCCAACGGCTATGGGCGCGTCCGCGAATTTGCGTCGTTCTATCATGGCCGTGTAGTTCTCGAAGCCCCAGGCCACCGTCCGGGCAATCCCCGCGCGGATGTCGGGAGTGACCGCCAGCCCGTATTTTTCTCTAAGCCTGGAGCTATCGAGGAATTTCTCTCTAATTCCCACATAGCGGTTCGGATTAAACTTCAATTCCCCTCTAAAACCCGAGGCCTCGCAAATAATAGTGGCCAATTCCCGGATCGATGTGCCGGCCCCCGGGCACACGTTGACAATGTCTCTTTGGCAGCGCCCAAGGAGAAGCAACAGAGCTCGTACAAATTCCTTCACGTCGAGGAAATCCCTGACTTGGGAACCGTCTCCCCAAATCTCGACTTCCGGCAGGTCCTCGCGAACAGCGCGAACAAACTTGCCGATGAGGGCGCCGGGGACGTGGGCGGTGGCGGGGTTGAAATCGTCGTGTTCGCCGAAGAGCGTTGCCGGGATGAGAAAGCTCCCGTCCAGGCCATACTGGTCATTGTAGGCGAGGATCCCGGTATAGAGAAGGCGCTTGGTGGAGGCGTAGGCATAAACGCTGCCGTGGACGGGGCCATCCAGCAAGACTGGTTCGGTCAGTTTGGCGGCGTTGGTTGGGTAGGCGCACGAACTGCCAAGGGCGAACAAGCGCGCTTGCGGGATAAACCGCCGCCAGCATTCCAGGACGTGTGTATGAATGAGATTATTGACGAAGAGTTGTTCGGCCGGATGCCGGCCCGGAAATTCGCCCGCCGCCTGAAAGCCCGCCAAATGGATCAGCGCGGTGGCGTGGCGATTGCGTTCAAATACCGCCTGGGCCTGTTCCCACCGAGTCAGATCGAACTGGTCCCGCGAGAAGCAAAAAAAGGAAATGCCGCGGCGTCGCAGTTCCGACTGGAGGTGCTTGCCGACAAAGCCCGTCCCGCCCGTTATCAGGATATGGGCGCGAACACCGAGGTCTAACAGGTCGAGGCGTCCATTCATGCGGGGCAATTGAGCAAGCGGCAAAGACCTTCGATTTTATCGGTCTCCAACTCCGGATAGTTGCCAATGTAGCACCCGTAAAAGTGAACGTGGTCCACTTTCGGATAATTCTTGTACTCTTCCGGAAACAGTCGCCGCAGAAAAGGCTGCCGTAATTGGTTGCCGCCGCCGGAGGCGCCTCGCCGGAACTCGATACGGTGTGCGCGAAGGGTCTTCTCGATTCGCCCCCAAAGCTCAGCATTAGGTTCGCGCAAGACCAGGGTAAAGGCGTAATTGCAACTTCCCTCACGCTCGAAATCGGTGACATAGAGACGGCTGTCAAGGTGGTCGAGGAAGCAATCCAGGTTCCGGCGCCGGATCCGGTTGCGCTCATCCAGGCGCTGGAGTTGGCGCCGTCCAATCACGGCATTGATTTCGGTGCTCCGGACATTGTAGGCGGGGAAGGCGAAGATGAAGTCAGGGTTTAGGTCCGGCCAGGCTGTTTTGTAGCGGGCGCGAAGGGATTCGGACTGGCTCTCACGAACCATGCCGTGGGAGCGGAACATGCGGAGCATCTCGGACAGGTCAGGGTCGTTGGTGCAGACCATGCCGCCCTCGATGGTGCTCATGTGGTGGGCGTAGTAGAAGGAGAAGTTGGACGCCAGACCGAACGTGCCGAGCTTCCGGCCCGCAAAGGTGGCGCCGTGCGATTCGCAGACGTCCTCGATGAGCGGGATGGAACGTTGGCTCAGTTCCTGGAGCAGGAAATCGTCCAGGCCATTGTAGCCCAGGACGTGAGTCAGAAATACCGCTCGGGTGCGGGGCGTGATTCGGGCCACAACCTGGCCCGTTTCCATTCCGAGCGTGCGCGGGTTGATATCCACGAACACAGGGTCGAATCCATTTTGCAAGACCGCCGCAATGTCTGAAACCCAGGTCAATGTCGGCACAATTACTTCGCCTGGGCCAAGCCGTTCCTTCAAGGCGGCCAAGGTAATCAAATTGGCCGAGGAACCGGAATTGACAAAGACGCTGTATTTGACACCGAGCCATTGCGACCATTCCCGTTCGAACGCGCGCACGTGGCTGGACTGCGTCAGAATGGGGTCCCCGTCGCTCAGGAAGCGAATGACGGCATCGAGGTCCTCGCGCGGAATGTTGTTGCGCATCAGGGGCCAATCGCCCAGTTCCATTGGCGCGACCACTCCCCCGCGTTGCTCATTTTTCATTATAGTAGTCGCCATACTCAACCACGATTGTGCTCTTGCCGTCCTGACGTTCCAAGGCCTTTTTGTATGCGGGAAGAACGTCCTCCGGTTCTTCCAACCGAATAACTTCGATGTTGCGGCACATCAGGCGAAAGGCCTCGGTGAAATCGCCTACATGCTGATACTGGGGGTGCAAAGGGCGCTCGGAGCCGATGCCGGTGCGGATAATCACTTTGGGCCGATAGCCATTGTTGGACATCAGGGGAAGTTTATCGAGGTGGTTGACCACCTGGTTCATGGCCAGGAGCAGGAAGTTCCAGCGCGGGAAGATGCTGACGGGCACCTGGCCTGAGAGAGCCAGGCCGGTGGACATCCCCATCTGCAGTTCCTCGGTGACCGGCAGTTCCAGCAACTTGTCCCTGGGGACGCTTTTGAGGGTGTTGGTCATGGCCGTGCCGGGACAGGCCACCGCCTGGCCCAGGAACATGACCCGCGAATCCTGGGCGAGCATTTCCATCGCCCGGCAGAGCTCATCGAAGTACTTCATGTCAAAACTGGACTCGAACCCCCGCGCCGGCATGCGGGTACTTGGTTTGATACTCGTAATAGGTCACCATGGGATGCGGGGTGCTTTCGTAAGTGAGCCGGGGTTGATTCCAGGCCTCGCGTGTATCCGTGCAGACCGATTTGCCATTATCTTCAACAATGAACCGGATGGGCAGGCCGTGGTTCGAAGAATACTTGATCGCCTCATGAACAATTCCGGTCTCGGAGGTCATTTCGCCTATGAAGCAGTGAACCCGCCCCGGCTCTCCACGCCGCTTCAAACCCAGCGCGATGCCAACCGCAATCGGCACAATGCCCCCGACAATAGCCGAGGAGACAACGCGATACTCGGGAAAGCAGAGGGATATGGAGCGCCCCGCAAGGATCTCGTCGCGCACCTTCTCGGGCGGAACGCCTTTGAGCAGGCACTGATAATGGCTGCGCCAGGAGCAGCAGACCCAATCTTCGGCGCGGACATCTCTGAAGATGTCGAGCATTTGGGCCTCATTGCCCGAATAGAGGTGAACCGGCGCCCGGATCTTGGCCGCATTGAACAAGTCGGCTATTTCTTTCTCGAAGTTGATCAGATCGTCACGAGTCATGGTGGGTTCTGTTGTCAAACTTTATCAGGAGCTAAATCGCGGCTGGGCGCTCTGCCATCGACCTCCAGCGTTGCCGCCTCGTCCAACACCCGGCAGGCTGCCTGCACCCGGAGTTGATCCAACTCCGCGTAATCCTGGTCTGGCGCGTAGAAAATGATCTGAGTTCCCCCGGTGTCCGGGTGAAAGGGGACCCAGATGAGCTCTTTCAGGGCCTCTTTGACCCGCTGCTGTGACTGAGGCGGGACGTAGAAGAGCATGAACCCGCCTCCGCCCGCGCCAAGCAGTTTTCCGCCGCGGGCGCCCGCTCGGTGCGCCGCCTCGTAAATCTCATCCACAGCGGAACTGGAGACCGCTCCGCTCAGGCTGCGTTTGAGCAGCCAGCTTTCGTGCAACAAATCGCCAAAGCCATCCAGGGGACCGTTCTCGGTTAAAATTTGGAGGCTCTCATCAACCATCTGCCGGATGCGGGTCAATTGGGCGCGCCTGGCGCCGATGTCCGCGACATAAGTTGAGGCGACTTCCGAAGCGGTGCGGCGCAGGCCGGTGTAAAAGAGCATCAATGAACCGGTCAGTTCGTCGAGGCGGCCTTTGGGAAGGACGACGGGCGAGATTCGGAAGCTGTCGTCAGGGAGGAACTCGATGAAATTGAAGCCGCCGAAAGAAGCCAGGATTTGGTCCTGTGCCCCCACCGTCTCGCCCAGGAGCTTCTGCTCGACATAGATGGCCTCCGTCGCCAACGTTTCTTTGGAAACCCAGCGTCCGAGCAGGGCGTTCATGGCGTGCAGGAAGCCCACGGTAAAGGCCGAACTGGAACCCATTCCGCTGCGGGCCGGCAGGTCGCCGTCGTGGTGAACCTCTAACCCGCGCTCAACGGCCATTTTTTCCAGAACCGCGCGCACGACCGGATGCCCCACTTCGGCCGCAGTCTGACAGGTCTCGATTCTGGAATAGACGACGCGGAGCCGATGCTCGAAGAACGGCGGCAGGTAGCGGCAGGTGATGTAGCAGTACTTGTCTATGGCAGTGCCGAGCACCGCTCCCCCGTTCTCATGATACCACGCCGGGTAGTCCGTGCCGCCGCCGAAAAACGAAACCCGGAAGGGTGTCCGGCTGATCACCATGCGCCCTCGCAATCTGCGGCCCGTGGCGTCGTGGAGCGGTCCGCCGGACGGGGCTCCCCCGTAATCTGAGATTTGAGATTTGAGATCTCAGATACCGGGCGTGCCGGGATGCTTTTGAGCCGGGGTCTGAATGGACCTGGCTCCGGGGGGCCGGAGGCCGTTTCACTGGAGGTGTCGAAAACATTTCTCATGCCAAACGTCCGCAAATCTACGGGCGGTCTCACCCCCTCGTCAAGCGCGACGGACGTTACGGGGTGCGATTAACAGTGTCGGTCAGGCGCGGGGTCAGTCCTCACTTTTTCCGCGGTGAAGGAAGGGAAGAGGCGGAAAAAGGTGCAGGACCGACCCCGGCGCCTCACCGCCATTGAATTAGGGGGAATTCCCAGTCTCTTGCTCTTGCTCATGCTCTTACTCTTGCTCTCTAGGTTGCTCTGGGGGAGCAGGATCATGAGCAGGAGCAAGGTGCGCTTCGTGAAGTCGTGTGCATCCGGGGGTGAAAGCCCCCCAAGTCTGGCGGCCAAGCCGTCGGAGTTCGAAGTGAAAACGATGAATGGAAAAGTCTAGCCAACATCCCAAGACCGAGGGTTGCTCGGTGGGACGAGAACCGGTGGATTCAGCGTTCTTCCGGGTCAAACGACCGTCGAGAAGCGTACCCAGGGAAAAGCGCGAGCCGCAGGCCGGACCCGCATCCGGCCAAAGCCATCCAGCCTCGAAAAGCTCAACCGCAAGCGGAGATGGCGTCTTGCTGTCCGAATCCAACACCCAATCGCCCGTTCAAGGCAAGGGCGAGGGGGGCTTGCCGGGGTCTCATTCTATTTCACTTTCAAGATGATACTAATTGTCCTAAGTTGGGCGCATGGCAAGACCTCGCCAAGCAAGCCCAGGGCATGGACGCCGGACGGGGGTTTCCTTTCGATCAGGGTCGCCGCCAAGTCAATCTGGTCCTCGCGCAGGAGGTTCTCCAAATGCGAGGGAAAACCCTCCCGCAATGAGATCTTCAACCCGGGAAACCGCTGGCGAACGCCCTGGAAGAGGCCGGACAGGTGGTCGCGCAAAATGAGAGTGGAGGCCCCCACGCCGATGTGGCGAGCGGCGCCGCCCTGCAACTCGGCGGCGACCTCTTCCAGCCGGGAAAAGAACGGCTCGATGAATCTGAGAAGCCTTTCGCCTCCGCCAGTCACGGCAAACGGCCGGCGGCGAAAGAGCGTCACCCCAAGGTATTCCTCGAGTTGCCCTGCCTGGCCGCTGATTGCCGGCTGCTGAATACCGTACGGGATGTGCCGCACCGCCTCCATGATGCCCCCGAATCGGGCGACATAGTAAAACAGTTCCAGATGACGAATATTCATAACGCGATTAGGAGTCTGGGTGCCCAATCTCACTCGGTGAGCCGCCTCCTGAGGCCTTCATCGCGCAAACAATACTCGGCCCAGGCCAATCGTCAATGCGAGCGGGGCTTGCTCCCGCAATTCTTTCAATGAACAAGCGATCCCTGGCTCTTGCCGGGCGCGCGAAGGGAGATTTCGGACGCAAAGGCAGCTCGCTGGGGCATCAGACAACCCGATAGTGGCATCAGTTTTATCAATTCGCCGTCGGCGACTCAACCGTCTATAGTGGAAGCCATGAACACAGTGCATTGCCCCGATAGTGGCGGCAGATCGGTTGGAAGCCGATCTTGAGATTTGAGCCGAAGCCAGCGGTGGAAAGAGCGCGAGTCCTGGCCAGTTGGCCGGCGGAGGAAGAGCTATGAAATCGAGGAAAGCGAACTCAGTATGGGACCTGGAGGAGGAATAAGGCAATGAAACCATGGTATCTCCGGGTGTTCTTGTGGTTCTTCTCGACCCTCTTCTGCCGCGTGAGGAGGGCGCGCACAACGGGGTTGCCGGTCCAAGGCGGAGCACTTTTGCTCAGCAACGGCCTCTCCCTTGTTGAGATGGCGGTCATCCTGGCCAACACGCAACGGTTCGTGGGCAATATGGAGGCTTGACCCCCGCGGAGGGGCACTGCTAAACTGTGAGCGTGAGCGTGG
Organism: bacterium; assembly: GCA_021784555.1. Taxonomy (GTDB): domain Bacteria; phylum Verrucomicrobiota; class Verrucomicrobiia; order Limisphaerales; family UBA8199; genus JAJYHY01. The sequence goes on along the minus strand of JAJYHY010000084.1, from coordinate 16,747 downwards.
ACGTTGGCCAATGTCGAGAGTTTCTCCGCCGCCGCGCGGAAAGGCGCCAAGCGGGCTTGGACGAACAATTCGCCCGTGCCTGGCGCGAGTTTCGGACGGTCACGAGCGTGGCCATCGAGAAGTATCACCCCCAACGGCTCTACCAGTGGGGATCGCTCCTGAACCGCGCCCGGTTTTGGGAACGCTCGGACATCGACCTGGCCGTTGAAGGCCTGACCGACGCCGCACGGTTCTTTGCGCTCTACGCCGAGGCCGACCGGTTGACATCCTTTCCACTGGACCTGGTGCAGATCGAGCGCGTGGAGCCGGAATACGCGGAGCTCATCCGCAAGAACGGTCGGCTGGTTTATGACCGAGCATGCCCAAACCGCCACGCTGCTTAGCGAACTGGACAAGAGCCGCGCGGTGCTGCGCCGAATCGCGGGGTTTTATGAGGCTTACCTCGCCCAGACCCGCGGCCTTGAGGGCCGCTCCACCGAACAAGCCATCGTCCTGGCGGACGTCCTGGTCAGTTATTACACCGCGTTGGAAACGCTCTTCCTGCGCGTCTCGCAGTTTTTCGAGAACGAACTGTCGCGCGAAAAGTGGCATCGCGATTTGCTCCAAAAGATGACCCTCCGCATTGAAGGCGTGCGGGAACCCGTCATTGCCGACGCGACCGCCCTGCAGCTCGCCGAACTGCTCAAGTTCCGGCACTTTAAGCGTTACTACTTCCAGTTTGAATACGATTGGGACAAGCTGGATTTCGTGCGAAAGAAGTTCGACGCCCTGCGGCGCCCGCTCGAGGCGGATCTCGAGCGGTTCTCGGGCTTTTTACGACAGTTGATGGCTCAATGACATTGACGCGCTCGTATCTTCGCCTTAATATCGACGATATGAAAACGCTATCGGCAACTGAAGCCCGGGCTAACCTGACCTCCTGGCTGAAACGCGCTGCCGCAGGGGAGGAAATTGGCATCCTGTGCGGCAATCGCATCATTGCCTTGCAGCCAGTCGAGGTCGAGTGCGTCGATTACGCTCTGCGGGAGTATGCGCTTACCTCCGCTCAACTCGACGAGTGGGCGAACAGAATGGACAATGAAATCGAGAAGGACCGCGCGAAGGGCAAGCTCCGGCGCTACTCCGGCAACCTCGAAGCTGACCTTCGAGATTGATCTCACCGGGCGGTTTCGCGCTCAGGTTCGAGCCTTGCCGAGGACGACCCGGCGAGAGGTGGCGGACGCCATTGATGCGGTGCGCGCGAGACTCGGCCAACCCCACTTGCACCAAGGCTTAAGCATCCGCAAGCTGCGCCGGCACGCCCAAAGGCGGGTCAGACCTGCTGCTCTTTTCCAATCCCGCCAGCCTCAAGCGGGAGAAGATGACCGTGCGCCTGAGCTATGACGGCGGCAAAACCTGGCCAGCCGCGCGGCAGCTTTGCGCCGGGCCCTCCGCCTATTCCTGTCTGACGGTTCTTCCTGATGGGCGCATCGGCTGTCTCTACGAACGCGGGGTGAGTTCGCCGTACGAGATGATTGCCTTTGCGCGGTTCACCCTGGACTGGGTGGAACAGGGCAAAGTAGTGAGTCCCTGATCCTCGCCTCGTCGGGCCCCATCGGCGCGGCCTCTGTGGAGCCGGCCGACCACCTCGCCCAGCCAGTCCCGTAGCAGCGGATGTGTGTCCAATCTGGACCACGCCTTGAGCCCTTGCAACTGGTTACGCCGTGCCGTTCACAGCCTGATAAAACGCGTCCAGGTTGGCCAAAGAGGCGTTAGGGGGCAGATCGCGGCCGGACGAGAGCACCAGGTTCGCGCGTTGGTTGGCGGCCTCCAAGAGCTTTGCCGCCTTGCGCCGAACCTCCTCTGGCGGCACCCGAACGAACACTTCGGTCGGATCCAGGTTCCCGCACAGAACCACCTCCCAAGGCGCTGTGGCCAGCGCCGCGACAATGTCCATTGCCGCCCCGAAATGGAAGACGCTGAGCCCCGTTTTCGGCTTCGGATGTCGTCATTGATGCGCCGACGGGTCGTTCCGTCGGCGATTGCGAGACGTTGCCAGCTTGGCGCCTGCCTTAGAATTCGCGGGAAGGCTAGCCCTCATATTTCATGCGACGAACAATACGGCAACAGTCTGTGGGTAGGGCGCGCAGTCCCCTGCGCGCCTTACCTGCGTGTATCACTCTCTCTCAATTTCTTTTCTTTTTGAAATATTTTTTGCCCCGATTTTTTTGCCAGGGACCTTTCCGATGTTTGGTTGCGGCATTGCCGCGCTGTGAAATATTCGGGCTAGGGTGTTGTGGAACCGATGCGGATTTTTCTTGCCCGCGAGCTGTCTGGCCGGGAGTCTCACTCTGATGAAAAGACAAATGCGGCCTAGCGGTTGCGCCGGGATGTCACGGCGTCGGTTTCTGCAGACCTCAGCCTATGCGAGCGCCGGCGTCACGGCTCTGCCGTTGATGCCCGCCCCGGCGCTCCTGGCGGCAACCGCGGACTCACAGGTCGTGCCGGCGCCCACGCGGGCCTGGATGGCCGCCACGCCGGCCAGCCACTACAGCGCTTATCGGTCCAAACGCGCCTCCTCCCCGGACACGCCCACGTGGGTCCAAATCGACCTGGGCGCCTCCCACACGATTGATTTCGTCAAGGTTTATCCGGCCAATGAAAGGCTGTATCCAGGACGCGACCAACATTGGGCTGGCGAGGGCTTTCCAGTCCGGTTCAAATTGGAGGCCGCCGACGAGCCGGATTTTCAGCATGCCGCCACCATCGCCGACCATACCGCGGCGGACTATGCCGACCCCAAAGGACGGATTACTCGCTACCAGGCCAATGGCATCAAGGGCCGGTATGTGCGCCTGACCGCCACGCGGCTAAGGCGGGTCGCGAGGCAGAGCTACTATCTTGCCTTGGGGAAGATAGGGGTCCACTCCGGCGGGCGCGAGATTTCCATCGGCTGCCCGGTGGCCGTGGAGACGAGGTACGGGGAGGAAACCGCCATGGCCCAACTGACACGCGCTCCCCGCCCGGATGGGGAAGAAGTTTTTATGAACCACCCCGGCAATGTCACGGCGCCGAGCACCTGGAAGCCCGCCCTTTACCAGGCCCGCGCGCCGCTCGGCGGGGTGCGTCTGCACGGCGGTTTGTTCCAGAGGTCGATGGAAAACAACATCGGCTACCTGTTGAACTCCTACAGCGTCGATGAACTGTTGCGCCAGTTCCGCGAACGGGCCGGCAAGCCGAATCCGGCCAACCTGCCTCCGCCAAAGACCCGGTTTTGGGAAGAAGACCTCGCCGGCTCCAATGCCGGGCGCTTTTTGATGGGAGCGGGCAACACCTTGCGCTGGATGGAGCACCCGGAACTGCGCCGGCGCCTCAACGCCGTGGTGGATGGCATTGCCGAATGCCGCCAGCCCAACGGCTACATCATGGCCTATCCCGAGGACACCATTTTCTTTTCCGAGCGCGCGGCCTACACGCGGGCCTGGGTGACGCACGGGTTGGTCGAGGCGGGTTATGCGGGCAACCCCAGGGCCTTTGACCTGCTGCGGGGTTACTACGATTGGTTTAACCGCTGTTCCTACCTGCCCTATATGCAGCGTTTTGCCGTCCAGGGCGGACAGGGCATGATAGCCAACACGCGCCTCTATTTTACGCCCGTGGGCCAGCCTCGGGACATCCAAGTCATCCAACAATACCACCAGGAGAACCATTGGCTGGAGCAACTTGCCGCGCGTCAGGAGTCGAGCGTCTGGCAGTATCCTTATGACCGTCCGCACTGCTATTTGTTGACCGATTTCGAGGCCTACCTCGACCTCTATCGCGCCACCGGCGAACCGCGCTACCTCCAAGCGATGGAAGGCGGCTGGGACCTCTTCCACACCCGTTGGGAAAACCCGGGTGGTTCCACTGCCATCATTGAGTATGTGGTTTGCCCGCCCAAGTCCTATCGGCTGGACGCGCAATTGGAGGAGTTGTGTGGAAACTCGTTCTGGGTCTTTCTGAGCCAGCGGTTTCATCTGCTCCGGCCCAGCCAGGAGAAATACGTGAACGAAATCGAGAAATCGATCTACAACGTGGCGCTGGCCAACCAGGCCGGAGCCAACGGCTTCCGCTACCACGCCTTGTTGACTCGTCACAAGGAAGCGCCCACCCAGATCAATAGCTGTTGCGAGGGCCAGGGCACGCGCCTGATCGGTTCGCTGCCCGAGCACGTCTATTCAATCGCCCCGGACGGTTTATACGTGAACCTGTTCGAAGCTTCCACTATCCAGTGGCGGGCAAAGGACGAGGAGGTTGGGCTGCGGATGAGCACGCGGTTCCCGTTCGACCCCGCGGTAGAATTGCGATTCTCGGCGGCTCGTCCCACCGGTTTGAAAATTCGCGTTCGAGTGCCCGCGTGGGCCGCCCATCCCATGCCGGTCCGCGTCAATGGCCAGTTGGCTGGGAGTGGCCAACCGGGCAGCTACATCACGCTGGATCGCACTTGGGCGGCAGGAGACAGCGTTCGCTTCACGCTGCCGGCGGCGTTGCGCTTAACCCGCTACACTGGAATAAACCAAGTCGCAGGCGAGGAGCGTTACTGTGTGCAATTCGGCCCCATCCTGTTGGCGGCCGTTGGCGCGCCGGAAGTCCGCCTGGAGTGCGGGCCGGGCGGCGTCCCGGACGGCCTGCTCAAGCGCCTGCGGCCAAAGCGGGGTGAACCGCTTCACTTCACGGTGGAGGAGAATCCGGGGATCGAGTTCATGCCCTACTGGCAAGTGGACGAAGAGACCTTCAACTGTTTTCCGGCGCTGGTGTGAGCCGGGTGCGATTCAACCGCCATTCAGGCGCGTCTTTCAGCCGCCGGCTCGGCGAACGACAACCCCAGGGGCAGAGTGTCCCCGAGAGCGCGGGCTTTGTCGGACGCTTCGAGTTCGACGACTTCGGTCAGCATCCGGCGCCATTGAGGCGGCGCGTTTTCGGCTTGCAAGGTCTGGCGCACCTTCAGGCGCGTGGCTTCATCCAGGTCGCGGAGCCGGTCACCGGTGAGCCGGGCCAGTTGCGCCAGGGCGAAGAGGGTTCCCTCGAGTTTCCTGAGGTGGGGCTGGAGCAACAGACCGACCCACTCGGCGGCTTGGGCGGGAGGCAAGGCGTTGTGGGCGCTGCCAAAGATCGGTGCCCGGGCGCCTAAACGACCCAAGGCCCACGTCCACGGCCCGCCGGCGGCGTCGCGGTCGCTCAAACGCAGGACGATCCATCCGCCCAACTCCGCCTTGGCTGAGGGCGCCAGGTGTTCGAGCGATGCCGCCAGGCGCGCCATTTCGTCCACGCCATCGGCTTGCACACCTTTGGGGCGGGGCAGGTTTTTGGGCGAGCGAGGCGGGAGGCGCAAGGCGAGGAAGCGCTTGAGATAGTCCCAGATTTCCTGGTGCCGGGCGGGGCTTAAGCCGGCGGCGATGCGCCGAAGGAAGATCCAGAATTCATTCCAGACCGCCTTTCCTTTATGGAATTGGATGCCTTGAGGAAAGAGCTGTGCCGACTGTTCGCAGCGCCATTCGTCCAGCGGGTAGCCGACACCGGGCCGCAGCGTGTAGCCCAGGAGTTGAAAGAAGACCCGTTCGTGGTCCGCTGAACGATGGCGCTTGGAGGCGCCGGCGAAGAGCGTGCTCCAGAGCTCGCGCAAGACGGGCAGCCGCCATTGCTCGCGCGGGCCGAGAGTTTTCTCGAGGCTGCTCCAGAGCTGCTTCACATCCTTGGGCGGAATGCCTTTGAACGTGACGGCGCCGCGAGGCTTGCCGCCGAAGACGTGCTCGACCCACATCCTGGCCTCGCCGAAGGCCGTGGGCATCGATTCCGCCACGGCCAGCGCGCCGTCCGGTTGGTCGCCGCGCAGCTCGAATTCGAGCCGCCAGCGTTCGTCGCTGGAATTGTCCGCGCACCACAGTTCCAGAGTCCCGATTTCGGTGAGCATGGTCCGCAGATGAACCGGGACGTTGCCCGTTCGCCCGCCGGCGCCCTTGAGCAGGGCGTGAATGGGCGCCAGCGGGTTCATGTCCTCGCTGGCGGGGACAACTTCACCCGACTTCTCGAAACGGTCGGCTGAGGTTGAGTAGAGTGGGAAGCGGACCGGTTTGCCCAGGGCGAGCTGAAAGACGCGTTGCCCGAGGTCGATAGTCTCGGCCTCCTCCTGGCCTCGCGGCACGACGCACAGCACCATGGGAACTTCGCTGCCAGCCTTTTCCAATCCAAGATACAGGGCATGGGCGGCGCCGCCGCCGATGCGCCGTCCGTGGCCGCGGCGGACGAGTCCGTAGTAAGCGGCCCCGCGAGCGACAGCCAAGTCGAGAGACTCGTGATGAAGCAAAGGAATGGGCGGCGCCGAGGGCCACCAACCGGAGACCACGCGCACGAGGCGCTGCGCCATCTCTTTGGATTTGAAGACGCCTCCATTCAGAAGAATGGCGTCGGGGCGGGGCAGCGTGGCGCCGTCGGCGGTTTGGTCGAGAGCGGCGAGCCCGGAGGCGGCATGAGTCCGCAAGAAGGCGGCCAAGTGCCGGGTGATAGCGGGGTCCGAGGCATAGGGGAGGCCCATTTCCTGGAGAGCCACCCTGCCGGCGCGATGAGGCGAGTCCTCAGATCGGCACTCGGGCAGGAAACCGTCGAGGATCGCTTCCTCGGCCTGGCCACGAGTGATTTGGGTGGAAAGGGAACTGCCGACGAGGCGGCTGCCCTCACCGGTTAACGCGAGGCGGGAGATGTCAGGGCCGTTTTCGCCCAGGAGGGTTTCCTTGGCCACGCGAGCAGCCTGAACTAATTGGCTCCATTGACCCGCGCTGAGCCTTCGCCCGCCGGACAGCATCCGTTCCTCCGCCCGGCGCGCCAGGGCGGCGTCCATGTTGTCGCCACCCAGCATCAAATGTTCTCCTACGGCGATGCGGCGCATGATAGGGCCTTCGGGCGTGGCGCCCACCCGCACCAGAGTAAAATCCGAGGTGCCGCCTCCCACGTCCACGACCAACACCAGGCGCAGGCCCTCCAGCGCCCGCTCCAGGTCATGCCGATGGCGGGCGGTGAAATCGTAAAAAGCCGCCTGCGGTTCCTCGACCAGCGTGAACTTCTCCAGCCCGGCCTTCCGGGCGGCGCTGACCGTCAATGAACGCGCCACTTCATCGAAAGACGCTGGAACGGTGATGATGACCTCCTGGTTGGCCAGTTGGGCCTCCGGATGGGCCGAATCCCAGGCCCGCGCGATATGTTCGAGCAAGCGGGCCGAGGCGTCGATGGGAGAGAGCTTGTCTGCATCCGGAGACGCCCCCCAAGGCAGGATGGCGGCGGAGCGGTCCACATTAGGATGGCAGAGCCAGCTTTTTGCCGAAAAGATGAGGCGGCCTGGAACTCTGGCGCCTTGCCAGCGCGCATATTCGCCCACAATCAGGCCGGGCTGGCCCCCCCACGGCAGGCGCGCGGCCTCGGGGGGCAACTCGTGAGGGTTCGGGAGATAAATGCAGGAGGGGAGCAAGGGAAGCGCCGAGACCTGTGCCGGGCGCTCCAATTGCGGGACGGGGAAGTCGATGACCGGCGCGTCACGTCCAAGAGAAGGGTCAATGGAGGCAACAGCGCAGTTCGAGGTGCCCAGGTCGATTCCAACGAGGTACGTCTGAGCCGGGGTCAGTCCTGCATCTTTTTCCGCCGCTTCGGCTTCCACTGCCGCGGAAAAAGTGAGGGCTGACCCCGGCACTTGACGGTTGCCATCGTTCCTGTTGCTCATCTCTCACCCACCGGCTCCGCATCCCCCTTCATGCGGACATTGAGTTCCAGTTTCCAGCGGCCTTCGCCACCCTTCTCCAGGCATCTGACTTCCAGCGTGCCGACCTCGGTCACTGCCGCCTGGAGATTGACCGGCACCAGCTTGCCGGCCTCGCGCGAGTCCCCTGGCAGGGTGGTTTCTATCGGTGCCAGTTCCTCAAACTCCGTATTGCCATGGAGGTCTTCGAGCATGTCGCCCACCTTGTCCTCGCGGCGAACGGAAGAGGCGAAGAAGCGGAAACGGGTCGGCTCGGCCACGACCAAGCCGAATTCTTGGGGTGGCACATCCGCCTGAGTGCCTTCCTCCATGCCGAAGGGAGCGACGCATAGCGCCTTGACGGGCGGTTCGAACCCGGGCACAGCCGGGGCCGGCGATTCTACTCCTACATAGTACGAGCGCGCGGTGCCGCCCCGGATGCGCACGCCGTGGCCATGCCGGACCCAGCCATAATAGGCGGCGCCGCGAGCCACCGCCAGGTCCAGGTCGGCGCCTTGCAGTTCCTTGATCGGCTGGCCCCCGTCGGCAGCCAGCCAGTTGTTGAGCACCTGGACGATGCGTTCTTTGAGAACCCCTGCTTTGAACACGCCGCCGTTAAAGAGGATCGCCGTGGGATGAACGAAGGATGTGCCTTCGACCTTCACGGGCGAATCATGGGATTTTTCCAGCGCGCGGGCCTGGCGCCTCAGGAACGCGGCCAAATGGCGGGTGATGCCGGGGTCCTGGGCGTAAGGCAGGGCCATTTGCGCCAGGCCGGTGCGGCGAGCCGTCTGGGGCATTTCCGTCACTGGCACTTCCGGCATGAAGCCGTCGGTCAAAGTGCGGGTGAGCGCCTCGCGGGTGAGCTCGGTCTTGACCGAGCCGCCGACCAGGCCGGCGCCGCGGCTGGGAACGGAGATGGGCGCCTTTTTCAATTTCGGCTCGGCGAACAAGTGCTCCTTGGCCTGGCGGCAGCCGTAGGTCAGTGAAGCGAATTGCCAGGAGTCGAGTTTCTTGCCCGCCTCGATCAACTCCTGATTCAGATTGTGGGCCAGGGCGAGGTCCATATTGTCCCCCCCGAGCAAGATGTGGTCGCCGACCGCCACACGGGTAAGCTGCAAGTCGCCCGCCTGTTCGGTAACGGCGATGAGCGACAGGTCGGTTGTGCCGCCACCTACGTCCACGACGAGAATCACGTCGCCGCTCTCGACGTGCGCGCGAAAACTCTCGCCGGCCACCTCCAGCCACGCGTACAAAGCCGCCTGCGGTTCTTCCAGGAGAATCACGTTTTTGAGCCCGGCATCACTGGCGGCCTTGAGGGTCAGGTCACGCGCGGCGGCATCGAACGACGCGGGCACGGTGAGAATGACTTCCTGCTCGGCTATGGCATCAGCAGCGCCGGACTTGCCATGGGCCCGCTTGCCGTCCCAAGCGGCGGCAATGTGCTCCAGGTAGCGGGTGGAGGCCTCAACCGGCGACACGCGCTGAACGTCGGCCGGGGCCTGCCACGGAAGCAACGCGCCGGCGCGGTCCACGCCCGCATGGCTGAGCCAGCTCTTGGCTGAGGAAACCAGGCGGGCCGGGACTTTTGCGCCGTGGCTCCGGGCAAACTCTCCGAGCACCAGCGCCGGAGCCTTGCTCCAGGGCAGCGCCAGGCCGCCTTCGGGGAATTCCCGTGCGTTGGGCAAATACAGGAATGAAGGCAGGAGCAGTCTCTCCTCGACGGCGCCTGGAGCCGTAAGCTGCGGGATTGGGAGGACGCTCTCCTGCCAATGGCGAGGTTCGGCCAAGCTGAGATCGTAAAACGACAAGGCGCAATTCGTGGTGCCAAGGTCGATGCCGATAGTATAACGAGACATGTGAATCTAAGGCAATTCCACCTCCGCCGGGGCGATGACGCGCGCGTCCACCGCCTCGGAGAGTTCCGGCAGGCGAATGGCCTTGGCCACCCAGCCGTGGTGCTTGAGAGTGCCGCGGAATGGCGGCTGGCCCGCCACATTGCCGGTCAGCCGGATTTGCTGGGCATCGAACCCTTCCGCGACGGTCAGGGACGAGCCTTCGGCGGCCGGGCTGGCGGGGGCAAACTCAAAGCACTGCTGCATCACCTTGCGGCAGCCAGTATGGACAACGCGCGCCGCCGTGCCGACCTCTTCGTCGGAGAAACGGGTGATGTCCTGCTGCAAGAAATCGATGAGCCGTCCCTCCCGCTGGAGGGCGTTGAGCAGGACCAGGCTGGAGGCATGGACCCTCTCCGGCGGCAAGGCCTTCGGCGCCGCTGCCTGGCGCGCGGCGGCATCCAGGGCGGCCGCCACCTGGCGTCCGAAGGCGGCGCTGAAGATCAGACGCCACGCCATGGCAAAGCGCGCGAAAAATGAAACTGGTTTCGCGGAATTCGAATCTTCCATTGGGAGAAAATACAGCGGTCTGATGCCAGGGCAAACTAGATTCTGCGCCTGGGTGTGATTAAAGGTGTCGGTCAGGCGCCGGGGTCAGTCCTCACTTTTTCCGCGGCGAAGGAAGGGAAGTGGCGGAAAAAGCTGCAGGACTAACCCCGGCGCCTTCTGGGAGGAAATACAGCGGTCTGATGTCAGGGCAAACGAGATTTTGCGCCTGAGTTCGTTGACGGCAGGCGCGCCGCCTTGTTAATGGAAGGTATGACCGGTTTCCATCGTTATGTATCGGACGCGAAGTATCTTTCCAGGCCGCGCCGCGCCGCCAGCCGCCGGCGAGTCGAAGTCTCTGACTGTAAAGACGTTACGGGAATCTCCCAGGAGAGCCCGCTGGGTGGGGCGCGAGGCTGAGGTAAGCTATGCGAGGAGCGTTTCCAACGGCCCAGGAATGGGAGCAAGTGGCCCGGCAGGCGGATTTCGAACCTGGCAAGATGGCGTCGATCTGTCTGATTTCCGAGCGCCAGTTGCAGCGGACCTTCAAGCAGCAACTGCATTCGACACCCGGGCGCTGGCTGCGGCAATTGCAGTGCCGGTTGGCCAAGGAACTGATCTCGAGAGGCTACTCGAGCAAAGCGGCCGCCGCTGAGCTTAAGTTCTGTAACAACGCGCACTTTTGCCGCGAGTTCAAGAAGGTTTTCGGCAGGCCACCGCAGAGCTTCGCCCCGGGCCGCAAGGACGGAACGCAGAACTTGCACAGCGGCAACTAGGCCGCTGAAAATAATTGATGGGAGTTCAATCCTCCCCGTATGCTTCCGCCCATGGTCCATGTTGGCATTGGCTACGACGTGCATGCGCTGGTGGAGGGGCGAAAGCTCATCCTCGGAGGTGTTGTGGTTCCTCATGACAAGGGGCTCGAAGGCCACTCGGATGCGGACGTCCTCATGCATGCGGTCTGCGATGCCGTCCTTGGCGCCTTGGGCGAAGCGGACATTGGCCATTTTTTCCCCAATACCGACCCGCGCTGGCAGGGGGCGCCCAGCCGCCTTTTTCTGAACGAGGCCTCGCGCCTGGTGAGCTTCCGTGAGGGCAAAATCGTCAATGTGGATGCGACGCTCGTCGCGCAACAGCCGAAGCTTTCGCCTTACATCCATCAGATGAAAGTGAACATGGCATCAGCCTTGGGGGTGAACATCAGCCAAATCGGTGTGAAAGCCACAACCAATGAACGACTCGGTTTCATTGGCCGAGAGGAGGGGATGGCGGCGATGGCGGTGGCGGCGGTGGAGCTGCCTTGAAAGCCGAGACGCGGAGCCGGTTGGGACGCGATTGAATCGAGTGATAAGACCTCATGGCCAAGGCGGAGATAAGCTGGAGACGGGTCACGGAAGAGGGTGTTCGGATGCAGGTCTATGCCCGGCACGTGGGGAGGGATTGGCGTTTCTTCCAACGCCAACGCCGCTACGATCAATGGCAAGCGGTGCTGGAACCGCCCTTGGAAGATTGGCTGGAGTTGCTGGATGCGGTCCAGCGCCGGATTCAACGACGCCTCTTGCGCCCCGAGGAGGCGCTCCGGCTCAGGAAGGCCATCGGCGAGAAATTTCCGGGGGCGCAATTCTAAAAGCCTGTTCTAAAATTGGCCGGGGGTTGCGGCGGCTCTTTTGTCCGCGGCTTTCTTTGGCACGCTCCTTGCGGCCCGCGGAGGCGATGCTCGGAGCTCGCCGCCTCGGCCACTGCGGAAAAACATGGCGGGAGCGGCGGGGCTCGAACCCGTAACCTCTGCCGTGACAGGGCAGCGCTCTAACCAATTGAGCTACGCCCCCGCACTGGGCCTCAGAAGATATAAAACACAGCCATAGAGGTCAAGCGGAGTTAACGAAATAATAAAAAGTCGGGCAGCAGACGCCAAGGAGGTGGGGGTGGGGAACCCCGCTGAAGAAACGTACTGCTACCCGAACAAAAGGATTGTATGCAAATTCCCGTTCTTGTCAACCCGCTAAAACACCCCATAGTTTGCAGGCTCTAATGCGGCTGCTGGACCGTTACTTATTGCGCGAGTTGCTGATCCCCCTGGGGTACTGCCTGGGCGGTTTTCTGCTCCTTTGGATTGTCTCTGATTTATTCACGATGCTCAATGTGTTTCAGCAGAAGGGCATCGGGGCACTGCAAATCCTGGAATACTACCTGGATAAGGCGCCATCCTTTCTGATAATTGTCCTGCCGATAGCCCTGCTCCTGGCCTTGCTTTATACCCTGACAACCCACGCTCGGCACCATGAGATCACCGCTATCCGCGCCGCCGGGATAAGCCTGTGGCGGTTGTGTGCGCCGTACTTGGCCCTGGGCTTTCTCCTCAGTTTAGCCTCGTTCCCGATCAATGAACTGTGGGCGCCCCGGTACTCGGAGGCCGCCGACCAGATGTTGGAGCGCCGCGCGCGGGAGAAAGGCGGCAAACCGGCGACGGACGACGTGCGCCAACTCGGATTCACCAACTCTCGGGACGGACGTATCTGGCACATCCAGCTCTATAAGCCTAAAAGCGGAGAGATGTTCAATCCAGAGGTGTTCTGTTCCCGGCCAGACGGTTCCTTCCTGCGCATCCAGGCCGCGCGAGGCGTTTATACGAACCGTGTCTGGGTTTTCTACCATGTCATGGAGTACCTGGAGCCGCCAGGGGCCAATTCCTTGCCGGTTCCAACTTTGGAGACCAACCGGCTGGCCATGCCCCAGTTTTCCGAGACCCCGGAGTTGATTCGCAGTGAAATCCAGATTAGCCGGAGCATGGCGATTGGTTCGGCAAAGCGGCCGGATGTTCCCATGTTGGAGATCCTCAATTACCTTCGGCTGCACCGGTCATTGTCCCGGACGGATGCCTCCTGGCTTTATACAAAGCTCCAGGGCCGGCTGGCGGCGCCCTGGACATGCCTGGTGGTGGTGTTGATAGCAATCCCATTTGGGGCGGCGTCGGGGCGCCGGAACGTGTTCGTCGGCGTGGCCAGCAGCTTGGTAATCTGTTTCATGTATTTTGTGCTGGAGCAGCTTTCGCTCGCGCTGGGCACCGGCGGCTACTTGCCACCCTGGCTGGCGGCCTGGTTGCCGAACATGGCCTTCGGCCTGCCGGGGGTGTGGATGACGGCGCGTGTCAGATGAACTGGAAGGGATGCGGAGGCGGTGAGCGAGGAACTGAGTGAACTGAAGACCCGTTACGAACGGCTGAAGCTCCTGCACCAGGTCGGCAACCGCATCCATTCGACGCTGGACCCGCAGAAGGCCCTCACACTGATCGTGGAGGAAGCGGTGCGGCTGGTGCGCGGCTCCAGCGGCTCCGTCGTGCTCATCAATCCGACCACCGGCTTTCTGGAAATCCTGGCCGCTAAAGGTCTTCCGTCTAACGCGGCGGAATTGAAGCTGCAATTGGGCCAGGGCATTACCGGCTGGGTGGCACGCACCGGCAAAGCGGCGCGGGTTGGGGATGTCCGGCAGGATGCGCGCTACATTTTGCTCCGCCCGGAGGTGCGCTCGGAGATGGCGGTGCCGCTCAAGGTCAAGGGCGAGGTGCGGGGGGTATTGAACGTGGATTCGGAGCGCCTGGAGGCCTTCGGGGCGGAAGACCAGGAGTTGTTCGAGGCGCTGGCGGTCGAGGCGGCCAAGGTCATTCACAACACGTGGCTCTACGAGCAACTGCGGCTGAAGGCGCAGCTCTTCGAGTCGCTCGTCACCGTCAGCCAAACCATCAACTCCACCTTGAACCTTGACGACGCGCTCAACGCGGTCACGCGCGAGGCCAGCATCCTCATGCGCGCCAAGACGTGCTCGTTGATGCTCTTGGACGACACCGGCCAATGGCTGGATTTGCGCGCCAGCTACGGGGCCGGCAGGGCCTATCTCACCAAGCCGCGGCTGAGTGTCCAGGAGAGCGCGGTTGGGGTCGTGGCGCGGCGACAGAAGCCATTGCAGATTGAAAACGTGCAGGTCTCCAGCCAATACCAACATGTCGATGTAGCGCGGCAGGAGGGCTTGGTGGCCCTGCTCAGTGTGCCGCTGCGGTTTAGCGGCAAGGCCATCGGCGTGTTGAGTGTCTATACCGGCCGGCGCTACAGCTTCTCTAATGAAGAGATTCGCACCTTGTCGGCCCTGGCCGAACTGTCCGCCATCGCGATTGAAAAAGCGCGACTCTACGAGCGGGTGGTTGATGTGGAGGAACAATTGCGGCAGAACGACAAACTCGCCGCCCTGGGCCTCCTGGCGGCGGAGGTGGCGCACGAAATCCGCAATCCCCTAACCGTGATGAAAATGCTCTATCACTCGCTGGACCTGCGGTTTCCGGCCGGTGACCCGAGGACGAAGGATGCCCGAATCATCGACGAGAAAATCGAGCACCTGAATAAGATCGTCGAGCAGATCCTGGACTTCGCCCGCTCGACCGAACCGCGGTTTGAGCCGGTGGACCTGAACCGGCTGATGGAAGAGCTGGGATTGCTCGTCCGGCACAAGCTCAAGCACCAGGGCGTGCGGCTGGAGTGGGCGCTTCAGCCGGATTTGCCAAGAGTCATGGGGGAGCCGACCCAGCTCGAGCAGGCCTTCCTGAACCTTATACTCAACGCGGCCGAGGCGATGCCCCAAGGCGGGGTGCTCACTATCCGGTCACACTCGGTCCCGGGGGGCGGCCCTTCTGATGCAGCCCACGTGGCCATAGAATTCAAAGACACCGGCCATGGCATGACCGAAGAGCAACGGCGGCGCGCCTTTTCATCCGTCCTTCGGACGACCAAGCGTCGTGGGGCCGGACTGGGCCTGGCCATCGTCGCGCGCGTGGTCGAAACCCACCACGGCACGCTAAAGATCAAATCTAAACTGAACCAGGGCACGACCGTGAGTGTGTGGCTGCCCTTGGGCGTGTCCTGACGGGTGCATCTTGGCTCGGTAGGCCGCGTCATTAAATTTGAATGACTTACGCTTTAATCGCATTCTTGCTCTTGCTCTTGCTCCCCGAAGGCGAGCATGAGCAAGGGCCACACTCAGGAACTTATCTCGCCCAAACTTGACGGAAAACGGCTTATGTTGGAAATGGAATACCTGGCCGGCCTGTTTGAGCGCCATCGCGCCGCGGCCCAAGCCACCGTAAAGGAATTGGCGATTGGCGGGCGCCATTTCCCGTTCAATTCGCGCCCGGCCATCATGGGAGTAATCAACCTCTCACCCGATTCATGGTATCGGGAGAGCATGTGCCTGACGGCGGAGATGGCCGAGCGCCGGGGCCGGGTCTTAAGCGCCCAGGGCGCCGAGATTGTCGATATCGGCGCCGAATCGACCCTCGCCCACGCCGCGCGAGTGGAGGACGAGGGGCAAACGCGCTCGCTTTTACCGGTCATCCGGGCGCTCAAAAAAGCGGCGATTCTGGTCTCCGTCGAGACTTACTCCATCGCCGTCGCGCGGGCCTGCCTGGAAGCGGGCGCCGATGTGTTGAACCTCACCGGAACAGAGGGCAGTGAGGAATTGTTTCGTGTGGCGGCCAGCCACGGCGCCGCCGTCATCCTCTGTTACGTGCAAGGGGCGAACGTGCGCGAAGTGGGTGACCTCGACTTGAGCGTCGATCCCATCAGCGACATGAAGGACTATTTTGAACGCCAGATTGAGATTGGGGCTCGCCTGGGGCTGGACAAATTCATCCTGGACCCCGGTCTGGGCTTCTATTATCGCAACCTCCAGGACAGCGCCACACGGGTTCGCCGCCAAATGACCGTCTTCCTCAACACGTTCCGGCTGCGGGCGCTCGGCTTCCCCGTCTGCCACGCGCTCCCGCACGCCTTCGAGCATTTCGGCGAGGAAGTCCGTTGCGCCGAGCCGTTCTTTGCCGTTCTGGGCGCGTTGGGCAAGACCGACCTATTCCGGACGCACGAGGTGCCCCGCATCCGGGCCGTGCTGGAGACATTGCGCTCCTTTTAGCGGCTCTCTCGCGCGTGGGCCCGGGCGAGGCTTGACCCGCATCACCGCGAGGCTACTCTATGGGTGAATGGTAATCGAAGAGAGAGTAACCAACCTGGAAGAGGTCCTGGCCCAGTTTGTCAACCAGACGAACCTGAGGTCGTGCCCGCCCAGGCTGGCGTCGGAAGTCAGGCTGGGTTTGAAAGGAGCTCCCGGACAAGGCGGTTTTTCGCCGGTGCGGCGTTGCGTCCCGGCAGTGGTCGGGAGCGGGTTTTCGTGTAGAGTTCGTGTGTGTCAAAGAGCATTACGATAGACGATCCCGCCTACAATTTGCTCCGGTCTTTGAAGCGGGGACCGCGAGACTCCTTTACCGAGGTCATCCTCCGTCATATTAATCGGCCCGCCGAGACCGCCGGAGAGCTTGTGGACCGGATGAAGGACGTGCCCCCGCCCGAATTGGATCCGGACGTCCTTGACCGCATAACCCGGGAACGCGGACGGCGCTCCGCAGGCCGCAAGTGATAGCGGACACGACCTTTTTGGCTCACTGGGCCAATGAGCAGCGGACAGGCATCGTTGGTCCTGCCGGCATTTGGTTCTCCCAGAACCGATCGAGGAGCATCCGCACCACCGTTGTCAGCCTCTCCGAGGTCGCCGTCTCCTTCCCAACCTCGGACGCGGCCTGGGAGTTTTT
>JAJYHY010000470.1 GCA_021784555.1 bacterium | reverse complement strand
CCTGAGCGGCCTGACGGGAGGCGACGGGAGTTACGTCGTGAGCAATCTCACGCCGGGAGGGACGTACTGCGTCACCCCGGGCAAGAGTGACGATACCGCCCCGGCCCGTGGCGTCACGTCCCTCGATCTGGCCCTCATCCAGGCGCAAATCCTTGGCCTGCGTCCGCTCGATTCGCCCTACAAGCTGCTGGCCGCCGACGTGAACGGTTCGGGCACAATCACCTCTTCCGACTTGGCCCTGATGCAACGCCTGATCTTGGGGCTGACCAACAGCTTGCCCCTTGGACTCTGGCGGTTCGTGCCAGCGGATTATGTCTTTCCGGACCCGCGGAATCCGTGGGATGCGCCGAGCAATATTTGGACGACGAACCTGCTGGTGGATGCGACCGGGCGGAACTTTGTGGCTATCAAGCTGGGGGACGTGAACAACTCCTGGACGGCGCCCGGGGGAGGCCAGACGCTGGCGGCGAAGCGGGCCGAGAAGGCGGCCTTTGAGGGGCGGGTCTGGAGTACACCGGTTTTCTGCCGGAGCCCAACTCGAGGGCGTTGGAAGCGATCGAGGGCGACGGGACTGTCAAGCGATGATCATGGGGCGAACAAAGGACCGCCTGCTCGGTGACCGAGGGCATCGCTTACAGTAATGCCTCCGCGCCACCGCTGGCTTCCGTCCTGATACCGGAATTGCAGCCGCCGCAGGCGCTCCGCGAACAGGCCCGGATGCGGTGGTACTGGAGATCGACATGAACATTGCTAACCCGGCCAAGGCAGAAGACATAAGCGGCCATCGGGAAAAGGAAGGCTGAGCAGATCATGTCCGACGCCTGGATGCCGGCATGATTGTCGCTGTGGCCGAACACGGGCATTTCGACGAGCCGGTCATAGGCGTCACCAGCGGATCGGAATTTCTGCGTGAAGACCGAGTGGGAGACGTTGACGTTCTTGGGCTTGTTCCGGCTGTCGAGCACGATGAGCCCTTGGCGATCAGTGGTCTGGAGGAATCGCTGGAGGTCCATTGCGAGACTCTGGACGGCAGAAGTGTAAACCGAGCGACCATTGAAAGCCGGACCGACGGGCTTGACGTAGATGCGGCCCAAGAGGCGGGCTTCGTGCCGCTCCAACAACGCGAGGAACTTGTCCATGAACCCCAGCGCGTGACGGCGGCGATCGCGCGGGCCTTGGCGAATATGTGTGCGCAACTCGGTTCCCTTCACTTCAAGCTTGATCCAGTCGAGAAAGTCGGAGTTGGGGTTCCGCAGCTTGGGGAAAAAGCGGTCCTTGAGATGGAGCCAGTCCAGCGTAAAATCCTTGAGCCGCTCCTGTTCGAGCATAGTCCCGGCGAGGGTGAAGACCGGCTGGACGGCAGATGTGGAAGAGGGCAACGCGCCAAGACAGCCAGCCTCATCCACATAAAAGATCAGCATAAAGGGTTCTAAAAACAACTGCGGCCCCCGGGCTTACGCACGGCGGCCGCAGGATCTGCCGTCTGGACGAGCCAGTCCGGCGTCGGTTCGTTTCTGCATCAACTGTACTCTGAATCGGGCCCGAGGCAAGCACGTACCGAGGCTGCGTGTTGTTTCATTCACCATCGAGAATGGCGGTCTTCACCATCGCTCAAGAACCTTTACCATTCTAGATTCGCAAATCCAGCCATGTCCCAAAACTGGCACCGATTGTCCCACCCATGTATAGACACCAACGGTCGCGGGAGCTATAACGGAGACAATTCCGGGTGAGCATAATTTGAAGAGTCGCCTCGGGGTGAAGGCGGCGCCACGGACAAGTCGTGGCACCGGCTGTATCGCCGGCTTCCCAGCGGGCAGGCCGCTGAAATGGTCGCGGTCTGCGGGCTTGGAAGCCCACGACACAGCAGACTTGGAAGTCTGCGCCACGGGGCGCGGACTTTGTCAATGGCCGTGGCGGGGGCAGCATAGGGCTGCGGGAAGGAGAGTTGCGCGCCGGCGTGGGTCGATCAGAAGGCGGGCAGTCGTCCGTGGCGGCGGAATCGAAACTGATAGTTGGATCGAAGACTGCTTCCTGTAAAGCGGAGTTGATTATTTCTGTGCCGAACAAACACGCCAACCGCGCGAGACAGACCGCGACCTGGGCAACGGTGATGCTCGCCTTGTTGCTCGCCGGGACCGGCATCTGCGCCTATGGGCAGATCGTCGAGACCTACACCACGAACGTAAATGAAGCCATTCCTGACGGCAACGCCTCCGGCCTAAGCAGCGTGCTGTCAATAAGTTCCTCGATAACGAACCTCGCCTCGGTGAAGGTGACGTTGAATGTTGCCGGCCAGTTCAATGGCGACCTTTACTGCTATTTGCGTCACGTTGGCAGCGATGGCACCAATTTCTGCATCCTGCTCAATCGAGTGGGCCGGTCAGCGACCAACTCGTCCGGTTACGCCGATTCGGGCATGGATGTCCTCTTTGACGACACCTCGACAAACGACATCCATACCTATCAGACCGTGACTATCCCCGCGTCCGGAAACCCGCTCACCGGCACCTGGCAGCCCGATGGACGCGCCGTCGATCCCGACCAGGTGCTCGACACCAGCCCGCGCACCACCAGCCTGAGCTCCTTCACCGGCACGGACGCCAGCGGCCAATGGACTCTTTACGTGGCGGACCTGGCCACCGGCGGCACCAACATGCTGGCGGGGTGGGGGCTGGAGTTGAACGGCATCGGACCGCCAGTCTCCTTGGGCGGCACGGTGGCCTATTACACGAACTATCCCGCCAGCGGTCTGTCGTCGGTGCGAGTGGGCAGCGTGACGATGAACGTGACCGGCGACACCAACGTGAGCGTGCTTACGGCCAGCGATGGTGCCTTCGGGCTGAGTAACATCACGGCCGGGGGCACGTACTGCGTGACGCCGAGCAAGAGCGACGACGGCAGCGCTGCCAATGGCGTTAACGGGACGGACTTGGTCCTCGTCCAGCGGCACATCCTCGCCTTGGCACCGCTGGACTCTCCGTACAAGCTCATTGCGGCCGACGTCAACGGATCAGGCGATGTCAACGGCACCGACCTGGTTCTGATCCAGCGGCTGATTCTGGCTTACACCAACAGCTTTCCGGCGGGGTTGTGGCGGTTTGTGCCGGCCGATTACGTGTTTCCGGACCCGCAGAATCCGTGGGACGCGCCGAGCAGCGTTTGGACAACGAACTTGGTAACGGATGCGATTAGCCAGAACTTCGTGGCGATCAAACTCGGCGACGTAAACGACTCTTGGACCCCACCTGGCGGAGGCCAGCCGCTGGCGCTAAAGCGAGCCGACACTCAGGCTGTGGGGCCGGGCGTGGTGTTTCGTCTTGGCGGGCAGTCGGCGATGACCGGCCAAAGAGTGGCAGTGCCAGTGAGCGTGAGCCAGTTCCGGGGGGTGGACAACGCGCAGTTCACGCTGGAGTGGGATCCGAGGGTATTGCGGTACGTTGGAACTGAGGGTTACGGGCTCAGAGGGATGTCGGCAGACAGCTTCGGCACGACACAGACCGAAGAGGGCAGGCTGGCGTTTCTCTGGTATGACCCGGAGGCGGTGGGGGTGACGGTGCCTGACGGGACCAAGATATTTGCGGTAGATTTCGAGGTGATTGGCCGGGCTGGCAGCGGCACGGCGGTGACGCTAGGTGATACCCCAACCCTGCGGGAGGTCGGCGTGGACTTCAAGGAGGCCGCCTTTGCAGAGCAGAGCGGAGAGGTGAGCGTGGTCGAGCCGGTGGTGTTGCGCATTGGCCCGGTCGTATCCCCTGGAAGGGCTTTTCAGATGTCTCTGCCAACGGAGAGCGGGCGGCAGTATATGCTGGAATACACCGATTCCCTGTCCAGACCCGGCTGGATGCCCTTGCAGGCGGTTGAGGGCGACGGGACGGTCAAGGTCCTGACCGACCCAGCGGCCCCCAGCCGGCAGCGATTCTACCGCGTGCGCGTCCAGTAACCAGGTTCCCGGACTCGAACGCGTAGCCCCTCACTTGGTAATCCAGGCTCGCAGACTGTTCCTGAGTGATTGGCCAGAGGGACATGAAACCAGCGAGGCAAGAAGATGGAGGCAGAAGGACGGAAAGAAAGGCATTCCTCTGGAACCGGCCGGCGGCACGTGGCCAGCCACCGGTGTGGGGGCGGATCACTCGGTCGAGGATGGCGACGTCACTGCTTTGCAACGCTTCCATGGAGCACGCAGGTTTTCGCACGATGCAACATAAGACCCCAGCCCTGCTTGGGCAAGCGTGGTTGGCTTGGCCACCTTGGCAACGGGACCGGCGAGGATTGCCGTGAAGCCGCGACACCGCAATCGGCCTTGCCTTTTTCAGTAAGTGGCGCGATAGATGCTAATGGTTCCCAATGCGTGCCATGATGCAAGCGCGACTCGCCTGGCTGCTAACCGCCCTTTTTGTACTGGGGGGCGCATGGCCGGTCCTGCCTCAGGAATACAGCGGCGCCCGTGCGCCTGTCCCCGGCCCGGCGCCAAAGCCGTCCGGAGGCTCTCAGGCTCCGCGGATACGGGCGCCCCATCGGTCGCGTTTGTCTCCGGGGATACTGGCGCCGCCAAGGCCGCTCAGCGCTTTGGCGCCCGCCCAACTCGGCACAGGCATCGAGGGTATCAACTTCGACCAGCAAGCCAGCACCAGCGGTTATTATGAAATCCCGCCGGACCCAAACGGGGCCGCGGGCTCGAATGATCTTGTCTCGGTGGTCAACAGCGTGATCGACTCCTACACGAAGAGCGGGACGCTCTTGAACCGCCAGCGGTTGGGCAGCAACGGCACCACCGCGACGGGGAGCTTCTTCCAGGCGCTTTCTCCGGTGAACGGCCTGTTTGATCCGAAAGTAATCTACGACCAATACGAGGGGCGATTCCTGGTTGTGGCCCTGGAGCAGGACTCATCTGCTCAGACGTCGCGCATCCTGCTGGCCGTCTCGGCCGGTGACGACCCCACCGGCGCCTGGTATTTCACGGCGCTCGATTCAAAGCTCAACATCGGCGGCAGCACTTGGGCGGACTTCCCAGGGTTGGCCGTCGATGACGGGGCGGTGTACATCACGGCCAATATGTTCCCCTTCTCCGGAAACAAATACAAGGGCACGCGGCTCTGGATCGTGAACAAGCTCCCATTTTACACCAACGGGGCGCCAGTTGTCGCCGTTTATGACCCGTATTCCATCGTCGGGGGAGGAAGCGGCGGCACGCTCCAGCCGGCGCACGTCTATGGGGTTGGGGGCGTCGGGCCTGGGGCGGGCACGTTTCTGGTCAGTTCAGGCTGGACCTCGGGGGGCGACGATTTGCTCGAGGTCATTCGCGTGGATAGCCCGACGCACTC
>JAJYHY010000083.1 GCA_021784555.1 bacterium | reverse complement strand
TGCGGTTGCGAGCCCTCGCATTGAGCACGCCAGCCGAGGAGGATGACACCGGCGCAGATCAGAACGGCTCTGAGAATCGCTTTTCGCGGGAACATAATGCGTTGATGATTTACAGACCGGCCCTGCCCAACAAGGTGTCGCGCAGTACCGGGATTACGAGCCGGTCCTTCGGACGATTGGCCGCTGCCAATCGGGGGTCTTGCAGATCCTCGAACCACAGATCCATGTCCTCCGTCACAACCGGCGCACCCTGCAGAGCAGCGGCGGAGAGCCCCACCACCATGAACCGGACCTGGTGGCGCACCAGAGCGTCTAGCAACCGGAGCTCAGCGTCGGAAAGCGGCGAAACCTCGGCCACGGCGCAGCCTCCTTTGCGGACGTTGCTCCGGTGTCAGTTCGAGCGCCAGTAACGTCAGGCGAATGTTTTCGGGCTCAGCTTCGGGATGCTGACAAACAACGGCTTCGACCCGAGCCGCCAGCTCCCTTCCCCACCGGAGTGGATCGTCGTGTCTGGATTGGGCGGAGCGCGTCAAGTTCATCATCGGCAGTATAACCGGAGTAGCCAACCCAGTCGAGCCTGGGTTTCAGAACGCGTAATCGAGCAGAAACCGGTCGCTCTGGTCATGCTCCGCGATCAGACTTCCGCAGTCGTTTGCCATTGCCAGTCTTTGTTTGCTCAGCGCGAGATAGTCATATTTTGCTGCTCGCGCAACAATATTTGGCGATTATGGACTTGCCAGACAGTGGAAGGCGGCGGACATTACGCGCGATGAACCGGGAAAGAGAGCGAGTTTTCTCGTCCAGCCCCAACGTGCTCCGAGCGGCCTATGGTCAGAGATTGACAGCCTCAGGAGGTTACCCGCCGCTGGAATCAGAACTCGGTGACCGGGAGGCGAGGGGTACGCATTCCATGGCGCCTGCGTCAGGCGGGTTTGCCTGAGCAGTTACATTCTATGTTATCGGGGAATTGTGTTGGAGAAAGAACAAGCATGCGCGCCGGGGCAATCCAGGCGATGGAGCGCCCTCTGGAAGCGCACAACTTCTCGGGAGGCCCTGGGGCGTTGCCGGCGGCGATGCTGGAGACAGCGCGCGAGGCCCTCATGGAAGCGCCGGGGCAACATCTGTCAGTCCTCGGCATCAGCCATCGGTCCGATTGGTTTCGCGAAGTGCTCGACGAGGCCGAAGGCCACATTCGAGCGCTGCTGGAATTACCCGATGAGTATCACGTCCTTTTGTTGCAGGGCGGGAGCACCCTGCAATTCTCGATGGTCCCCCTGGCCCTGCTGCACGGTCCGCCACATCCGGCGCAGTATCTTCACACGGGCTACTGGAGCGGGAAGGCGATCGCGGAGGCGCGGCGGATAGGGCCGGTGGAAGTAGTTTGGAGCGGGGAGGTCGAAGGATTTAGGCGGCTGCCGGCCCAAGAACGGTTGCCGTTGGATGCGCAAGCAGCCTATTTCCATTATGTGTCGAACGAGACCGTTGAAGGTTTGCAGTTCCCCGACGTGCCAGGACGCGAGGACGTCCTTCGGGTGGCCGATATGTCCTCCGATTTTCTAAGCCAAGCGCTCGATGCCCGCCGCTTTTGCCTCATCTATGCGCATGCGCAGAAGAATCTCGGCCCTTCGGGCGTCGTGGTGGTGATTGTCCGGGAGGACGTGCTGGCGCGCGCGCCGGACGGGCTGCCCTCGATGCTGGATTATCGTCCGCACGCCGCGGCCCGCTCCATCTATAATACGCCGCCGGTGTTCGCTATCTATGTGACGATGCTGGTTCTGCGCTGGCTGCGAGAGGAGATCGGCGGGTTGGAGGCGATGGAGGGTATCAACCGCGCTAAGGCGGCCATGCTCTATGCGGCGATCGACGAGAGCGGCGGTTTCTACCGAGGGCGCGCGGCCGTCGAAGCTCGTTCGAGGATGAATGTGGTGTTCGGCCTGGCCTCGTCCGCCCTGGAGGCGTGCTTCCTGGAGGAAGCGCGGGGAGAGGGCCTTTTCGGGTTGGAGGGCCACCGCACGATTGGCGGCCTGCGCGCCTCCCTTTACAATGCGGTGACTCTGGATTCAGTGGAGGTGCTTTGCGACTTCATGCGAGACTTCCGGAGTCGGCACGGGCGTGATGGGGCATGAGCATTCCGGCGCCCCGATACCGAGAGGCGGAATGGCCCGCGATTCGGAACGCCGTGGGTATGGTGCTGCGGCAGCACCGCCCGCACACCGCCTACGGCGCCAGCGAGGTCGATGTTGCCGAGGCGCTGGATCGGATAGCTTGTTACCAGCGGTCTCTGCGCATAGCGGTATCGTTTCATAGCTTTGTCCTCCACTGTCTGGCCCAGGCCGCAGTGGCGATTCCTGCCGTGCTCACCTACCGTCGCGGGAACCGGCTCGTAACGTTTGAGGAGGCTGACGTGGGCACGGTTTTGGAGAAAAGGCTGCCCGATGGTCTGCGCGTCCCGGTCGGTTATATTGTTCGGGCCGCCGACCGCAAGAGCCTGGCCCAGATCAATTGGGAACTCCGCCGCGCCGCGCGCTCCGACCTCCAGGACGAAGCCGAGGTGCGCTTTCGGCGCCGGGTGGCGCGGCTGCCGGGATGGGTTCGCCGCGTCCTGAGCGCGCGGGTCGTTCGCGATCCCTTTCTGTTGCGGCGCATCCACGGCACCATCGGGTTGACCAACGTGCAGACGCGCGCCTTTCACAGCCCGTTCTGGGTCTTTCCGCCCAACATTTACACGTTGACCATGGCCATCGGCAACCTTACCCGGCGTGTCGTGGCCCAACCCGACGGCACGACAGAGGTGCGGAAGGTTCAATGCATCTCCTCCGGGGCCGACCACGCCGTCGTCGATGGAATGGCGCTGGCCCGTTTCGCGCAACGGTTCGTTCACCTTGTCGAAACGGCCGACGGTCTCGACGCGGCGTTCGAAGAACAATCCAGCCGCTTTCTTCAGACCCAGCCCGCATGATCAAGGACACGAACAAGCCGCCGCGTGTCCCGCCTCTTGCCAAAGCCCATTGGCTGCTGGGCCATGCCCGCGCGATGGCCCGCGCGCCCCATGCCTTCCCCGCCGAACTGGCCAACCTTCACGGCGGCCTCGCCCGCTTTCGCGTGGGCCACAAGGTCTTCACGGCGGTGACCGATGCGGACTTGGCGCGGCAGATCCTCGTGGAACGTCATGAGCGCTACGAGCGCAGCTTTCACTATCACACCGGCCAGTCCGTCATCGGGCGCGGACTGCTCTCGACCGACGGTCCCGAATGGTTGCGTCGGCGGCGTCAGGCCCTGCCGGCCTTCCAGGGAATGAGCTTGCGGCAAGTGGCGCCCGCCACGCACGCGGCCATGACGGAGATGCTCCAACGGTGGGAAGCCGAGCGGACGGCAGGCCGTACGGTCGATGCCGTTCGGGAAATGCAGCGTCTGACGCTCTCGGTCATCAGCCGGGCGCTCCTGTCGGAGCCGGTCGGCCCGTCCGACGCGGAGCGGTTCGGCCAGGCGGTGCGTGACAGTCTGCGCCTTGTCCGGCAGCGTAACACCGCTTGGGCGGCTCTTCCGCTCTGGGTCCCCACTGCCGCCAACCGGCGCCTCCACCAGACGCGGGCGATTCTTGAGGATTATCTCGGCCCGCGCCTGGCCGCTCGGCAACGCGCCAACGGAACTCACGAGGACATCCTGGGGGCGTTGCGAGCGAGCGTCCACCCCGAAACCGGACAGGCCCCCTCCGACCGCCATCTCCTCGACGAGTTGAAGACACTCTTTGTCGCGGGCTTCGAGACCACTGCAACGGCCCTCGCCTGGGCGCTGCACCTGCTCGCCCGCCACCCCGCTGTTGCCGCCCGTTGGTACGAGGAGGTGGACGCGGTGCTGAACGGGCGCGTGCCGGCTTGGGAAGACCTGCGGAAGCTGGCCTGGACCGCCCAGGTCATCCACGAGACGCTCCGGCTGTACCCCTCCGTTTACAGCCTGGGCCGCGTCTGCGTGCAGGACGATGACCTCGGCGGAATGCGAATCCGTCCGGGTGCGGTCGTGCTCATCTCGGTCTATGGCATCCACCGCAGCGCGCGCTACTGGTCCGACCCGGAGGTCTTCGATCCTGCCCGCTTCGGACCCGGGCGCTCCCGGCACGAGCATGCGTATCTCCCCTTCGCGGTGGGCAAACACACCTGCATTGGCAAGGAGTTCGCCTTGGCGGAGATGACGGTCGCGTTGGCCATGCTGGCGCAGCGGTATGAGATTCAACCCGGCCACGACGGCGAGGTCGGCTCCCTGGCCCAGATCACCCTTGTCCCCGACCGGCCCATTCCCCTGCGCCTCATCCCCCGCTCATGATTCCCGAATCCGTCCAACGGCTCGACCCGTCCGACGCCACCGAGCGGGCGCGCTATGAACGAGCGTTTTATGCCGCTTTCCGAAGGACTTCGGCCAACCGGTTAGTCCGTTCCCTCTGGTTGTGGGATGACGAGCGGGAGCGGCTCGCCGTGCGCGTCCCTTACGAGGACCAGCGGATCTATGTGCAACGTGCCGATTCGGGAGATGTAAATGCGGGTCTGGCGTTCAATCTGCTCCTCCGCAGCTTCCAATCCGCGGCGTACGGGTTCGCACCGCCGGAGCCGCTCGCGGGCTGCGGTGAGTTCCTCACCTTCTTTTCGGTCAAGCCGCTTTGCCTTGCCTCATTGTTGCGCCTGTGCGCCGGCGTCTTCGAGGACCTGCGCCGCGGCGGTTTCCACACCAGCTACGGCACGACCGCCCCAAGGGTGATGCCCCTCTACCGCCGCTTAGGCGCCGAGGTCCTGGCAACGCGCGAGATCAACGGAGAGTTCCGCCATTTCTTCCGCCTGCCCCTTTAAGAGCCCGGTTTGAAAAGGGTAGCGCGACCGCCTAGGTGCGTAATCAACTCTTCACAGTCATGATGCGGTTTGATAGACTTCCCTCCGCATGAACACAAAAACCCATGGACTTGGTCTCTCCACCTGCCTCGTGCTCTCACTGTCGGCCGCCGGGGCGCTGATTGCCCAGGAAACCTCACCGGAGCAGATTTTGCTCAAGGACTTCAGGCCGCGGTCGATCTACCACGTGCCGGTCACCCCAATTACCAGGGCGCGCTTCCCAGTCATCGACATGCACTCTCATGATTACGCCAGGACCGATAAGCAAGTCGCCCAATGGGTGCGGACGATGGATGAATTGGGCATCCGGAAGACTGTCATTCTAAGCTACGCCCATGGCCGCAAGTTTGATGAGATCATCGCCCGGTACCGGAAGTTCCCAGGCCGCTTTTCTGTCTGGTGCGGGTTTGACTACTCCGGTTATGACAAGCCCGGCTACGGTCCGGCGGCGGTGGCGGAGTTGGAGCGATGTTTCAAAGCCGGGGCGCAGGGAGTCGGCGAGTTGGGCGACAAGGGCAAGGGCCTGTTTTATTGCAAACCGCCCGCCTGGGGTATGCACATCGACGACCCGCGCCTGGACCCGCTCCTCGAAAAGTGCGGCCAACTCGGCCTGCCGGTCAGCGTTCACGTCGCCGATCCGATGTGGATGTACCAGCCGATGGACAAATATAACGACGGCCTGATGAACGCCTACAAATGGCGGCTGGATAATCAGACCAATATTCTCTCCCACGATGCGTTGGTGGACACTCTCGAACGCGCGGTCAGAAAGCACCCCCACACCGTGTTTATCGCCTGCCACCTGGCCAACTGCTGCTATGACCTGAACAAGCTCGGCGCCCTTTTCGACAAATATCCCAATCTCTATGCCGACATCGGCGCCCGCTTCGCCGAACTCGCCCCCATTCCCCGAGCGGCGGCCAGATTTTTTCAGAAATACCAGGACCGCCTGGTCTATGGCACGGACATGGGCCCCACCAAGGATATGTACCTAACGACCTTCCGCATCCTCGAAACCACAGATGAGCATTTTTATGACTGGAACCTCTTCAGCTACCATTGGCCGCTTTACGGGCTTGGCCTGGACAACCAGGTCCTGAAAAAGGTTTACTCGCTCAACGCCCGCAAGATACTCCGATAGAAACCGGACGAAGATCGCCGCCAGTGGCGGGCGCGCGACATTGCCTTGGGGGCGCCGGCGTGAAGTATTGTCGCGGCTCTCATCAGGAACCCCGGACCGCCGGCAGTCCATCCCGTGTGTTTCACCGTCCGACGAGGACCGATGCCGGATGTCCTTTAATGCGCTGAGGAGCGCAACCGCCTGCCCTCAAAATCGCAAATCGCAAATCATCCGGCTTGTCCGTCTGCGCGGGGGGGTGCTATCTTCCGCTCCGCTGTGCATGGGTCGTTTTTTGTTATTCGACTGCAAATCAATCGCCAACCTCGGGCGTCTGAATCGAATTCACGCACACGCCGATTCTACTCCGTCCGTTTGCTAGTTAAAACGCATGTCCAATCCCAAACCTCACATTTGTTGTTTGAAAAACTCCGCCAAACGGAGTTTGTTCCCGAAGGCCCTGATTCACGCCGGCCTGGCCCTCTTGCTCTGCGGCGCATGGGCAGCCGGGGCGGCTGAGCCGCCGCGGCCCTTCGCCCATCCCGACCGGATTCGCTACGACAGCCACTCGCTTATCATCGACGGCAAGCCGGTGTTCATCTACAGCGGCTCCTTCCATTATTACCGCTGCCCAAAACCGCTATGGCGTGAGCGATTTGAGAAGATACGCCAGGCCGGTTTCAACGCCGTCCAGACCTATGTCCCCTGGAACTGGAGCGAACGGCGGATGCCCGCCAGCCTCAACGACTATTCCAAGGTGAAGCTCTCCGACCTGGACGATTGGCTGACCATGGCGGAGCAATTCGGGCTCTACACTATCGTTCGCCCCGGCCCCTATATTTGCGCTGAATGGGACACCGGCGGCTTTCCGCAGTGGCTCCTGACCAAGAAACCCGCCCGGCCGCGCCGGAGCCGAATGTGGCTGCGCACCGATGATCCGGTCTTCCTGGCCTGGTGCCGCCACTGGTACAACGCCGTTTGCCCGATCATCGCCAAGCACCAGATCACGCGCAAGGCCCCGGGCCAGCCCGGCGTTATCCTCGTTCAACTCGAAAACGAATATGACTATGCCGGCTTGCCCGCCCAAGTCATGATCAACCAGGTCAAGGCCCTGGCACAGACCGCCCTCGACGATGGCATTGACGTGCCCCTCTTCACCTGCTGGACCCGTCCGGTGCGCGGCTCCTCCGACCCGCTCCTGCGGCATCTCTTCGACTCGTGCAATTTTTACCCTCGCTGGGGCGTCAACGGCATCCGACCACGCATCGAGCAACTCCGCCGTGAACAACCGGATGCCCCGCTGATGACCACCGAGTTGCAGGGCGGCTGGTTTTCCCAGGTCGGCGGCAGGCTCAGTGTGGACCAGGACGGCCTCAGCGCTTCTCAAATCAACAATCTCACCCTCTTCGCCATCCAGAACGGCGACACTCTCCTGAATTATTACATGCTTTTTGGCGGCACCAACCCCGGCGGCTGGGCCGCGCGCCGCATCACCACCACCTACGATTACGACGCCCCCAGCCGCGAATGGGGCGGGGTGGGGGATCGCTACCAGCGCGTCTGGGCCTTGGGCCACATGCTGCGCCAGTACGGCGCTCAACTCGCCCGCGCCAAAGCTGTTCCCTGCATGGTGACCGGAACCCAACCCGACGTCACCGTCGCCGTGCGCCAGGCCCCTGATGGCAGCCGGTTCCTCTTCGTCCGGACTTATCAGCACAATGAACCCCGCTCCGGCACCGCATATATGAAGTTGCAGAAGGGCGATTCGGTGGAACTGGTCTTCAACTACTCGCTTGAGCCGTTCGGCTCCAAAGTGCTTTACCTGGCGCCCGGGGTGAATGACGCGGCCCAAGGCCAATGGCTCCCCAAGCCCGCCCCACCCATCCAGCGCCCAGCCCACCTGCCCGCGTTCGTCTCCATCACCACCGCCCGGTGCCAGGCCGACCCCGGTCCTTCGCACTGGAGACCGCTCACACCCGGCGAGGACCTCGCCCAGGCTGGCATCTCCGACAGCGGTTTCATCTTCTATCGGGCGCGGTTGGGCGACACGGCCAAAACCAATCTCATGGTCCAGTACCCGGCGGGCGATGGCCTGCTGGCCGCGGTGGATGGACGCATCATCCCGCCCGCCTCCAGCACCCAGAGCGGCTCGGTCTTTTCCCTGCCCGCGGGCGCGGACGACGTGCGCCTGCTGTATGAGAATCTTGGCCACGCCAATGGCGGCGTCGCCATGCAGAACCCTTGCGGCATCCTTTCCGCTCGCCTGCTTTCAGGCGCCCTCACTGCCGGCACACCCATTGCCGGCTGGCGCATGCGCGAGGTCGGTCGCAGGCGGCGTTTGGCCGAGGTCAGACCGGATTACGATGACGCCAACTGGACGCCGGTTGCGGTGAACAAGCTCGACGCGGACAGCCTCCCCTCCGGCCATACCGCAGTTTATCGTGCCGCCATCGAGCTCACCCTCGCGCAATTGAAAGGCGGAAGCTGGGACCTCAACTTCGGGCGCATTGACGACCGGGGCTGGGTGTTCGTGAATGGACGCCGGGTCGGTATGGCGAGCGATTGGGCGCGCTCCTACTCCTTCGACGTCACTTCGCGCCTGCACCCTGGACGCAACGTCATCGCCGTCCTCGTCCACAATGACAATGGCGCCGGTGGTCTGGGATTGCCGAGCCTTTCCGAGGAGCCGGCCGGCACGCAGGGATCGTTGCGAGTTTCTTTTGGCCGTCCCGCCGGTGTTGAGCATCATTGGTGGAGGCCGGGCCTGGATGACTCCAGTTGGCAGAGCGTTGGGATTGGCGGCGAGACCGGTTCGCCGGAGCACCCGCCCTTGCTCACCTGGTATCGAATGACATTCGCGCTCCCATCACCTAAACCCGGCGTCTGGGTGCCTTGGCACTTAAGCCTGCAAGCCGCCGGAAACGGCTTCCTCTATCTCAATGGCCACGCCATTGGCCGCTACTGGGAGGTTGGTCCGCAGCGCGACTTCTTCCTGCCGGCATGTTGGCTGCACTTCGGCTCCGGTCAGATGAATACGCTGGCAGTGAGCCTGCGGCCCGTGGACCGAGGCGTGGAGATCGGCTCCGCCATGATCGCGCCCTACGCCAACTCGGCAGAAGTGGTAAGCACCGCCACCGAATCGGGCGGGAGTGTAATGCGATAGCGGCCGAGTTGGATTCCCGGTCCTGATTCCAGAACCGTCTTGTGCTCGGCGCGAGTTAGGGGCACATCCTGGGCGCGCGGGGCGAGATTGCAGACGACCAGAATCGGAGGCCGCTCGATGGCGAACCAGCGAGCGGCTTCGTCGAAGCGGGTGTTGACCCTCTCCAGGCGTCCATCGCGGAGGGCGGCCTCGCGGCGGCGGAGTTGAATCAATTGGCGATGCCAATCCAGCAGCTCTGCATGAGGCGCTCGCGTTAGCTCCGACCAGTCGAGCTTCGAGCGTTCGAATGTTTCCGGCGCCTGCGGGTCCGGCACCTCCTCCGGGTTCCAGCCGAAGGCGGCGAATTCATTGCGCCGTCCCTCGCGCACGGCCCGCGCGAGTTCAGGCTCCGGGTGGTCCGTAAAATATTGGAAAGGCGTGCTGGCGCCCCATTCTTCGCCCTGAAACAACATCGGCACGAAGGGCGAGGTGAGGACACACGCCGCGGCTATCTTCGCGCGCCCGAGGCTGACGAGCTGGCTCAGGCGTTCGCCTCTGCCCCGGTTGCCAACCTGGTCGTGGTTTTGCGCGTAGCCCAGAAAATGATGTCCGTCGAGTCCCGCGGGCGGGCGCCCGTGGCGGCGCTGGCGATGCGCGGAGTATTGGCCGTCGTACACAAAGGCATTGGCCAGCGCCTTGGCGAGGTCGGCCAGTGTTCCGAAATCCTTGTAGTATCCGCTGCTCTCTCCGGTGAGGACGGTGTGTAGCGCATGGTGAAAATCATCGCTCCATTGCGCATCGAGCCCAAAGCCGCCCCGCTCCACCGGCCAGAGCAGGCGCGGGTCGTTGAGGCTGCTTTCGGGAATAACGACGAGCGGCCGCCCCAGCCGGGCTGCCAACTGTTTGACCTCGGCGCCGAGTTGTTCCAGGAACGGCAGAGCCGAGGTATCCAGAATGGCGTGGACGGCGTCGAGGCGCAGCCCATCGAAATGATAATCGCGCAGCCACATCAGCGCGTTGTCGCAGAAGAAGCGGCGGACCTCATCGCTATGCGCGCCGTCGAAATTGATGGCCGCGCCCCAAGGCGTGTGGTAACGGCTGTTGAAATAATGCGGAGCGAATTTGCCCAGGTAGTTGCCGGACGGGCCGAGATGGTTATAGACCACGTCGAGCAGCGCGGCCAATCCGCGCTGGTGACAGGCGTTGACCAGGCGTTTGAGGTCTTCCGGCCCGCCATAGGCGGGGTGCGGCGCAAACAGGTCCACCCCGTCGTAACCCCAGCCGTGGTTGCCTGCGTAGGCGTTCACGGGCATCAGTTCCACGTGCGTCACGCCCAGGCGCGACAGGTGATCGAGCCTTTCAATTGCCCCTTCGAAGGTGCCCGGCGGCGTGAATGTCCCTGCGTGGACTTCGTAGATGACCGCGTGGGAAAGCGGCGCCTGGCGGAATCCGCTGTCCTGCCATTCGAAGCTCTCGTGCTCCACCACGCGCGAAAGGCCATGGACCCCGTTGGGCTGCCAAGCCGAACGCGGGTCCGGAAAGGGCCCCGCGCCATCGACCACGAACCCGTAATCGGCGCCTGGACCGGCGGAGGCAATTTCCGCCTTCCACCAGCCGCCTTCGCTCCGTTGCATCGGGAAGCGAACTTCACCGATCTGAACCTCGACCCGTTTCGCAGTGGGTACCCAAACTCTGAATTCGTGCATTAGCGTCCTTGAATTTCAAGACATGTCTCGCTAGATTGTCTCCTTTCGCCAGAGTAGCGCCACCGGAAAGCTCCTCAGAAGGTCTGCGATAAGCCGCGCGCCGCCCTCGACGCTTTCACCAGTCAGTTCATTGAGCCACGTCCCCGGGGACAGTTTTAGCTTCGTGTTCCCCCAGTTGCCCTCCCTCGCGTCGGGGTCAGTCCCGCATCTTTTTTCGCTGCTTCGCCCCTCCTCACCGCGGAAAAAGTGAGGACTGACCCCGACGCCCCTCAGCCGCATTGTCAGCCGCGGCACGACTGTCACCACCCGGCCGGCGCGCGCGAAAGCCACGACATGCCCGGCGGCTTGGCCCTGGGCCTGCAGCGGTGTGTAGGAGCTGTCCACGCCGAACCACTCGGGCCTGCGCTTGCGCAGACCGAGCGTCTTTTCAATGACCCAGAGTTTTGGCAGCCCCTCGTTTCTCCGCCTCCAGACCTGCGTCGCGGTCAGTCCCGCGTTTGTTTCCGCCACTTCGCCCTCCACTCCCGTGGAAATATTGAGGCCTGACCCCGACGCCAACTCCCCCAGCAACTTGCGCCGCGTCGCAAAATCCACCGGACGGCGATTGTCCGGGTCCACCAGGCTCAGGTCCCAGAGCTCGGCCCCCTGATAAACGTCCGGCACGCCCGGTGCGGTGAGCTTGAGCAGCGTCTGGGCAAGGGAATTGATCTGGCCCGCTTCGAGCAGCCTCGACACAAAGGCCTCGAGGTCGTCGGTGAAGGTCTCGTCCTCCAGCGCTCCGATAACAAACTCCTTAAGGGTGGCGTCGTATTCCGGGTTTGGTTCGGTCCAACTCGTGTGCTGGCGGGCCTCGCGCGAGGCCTTCTCCATGAACGCGACCGCTCGATTCACCTCGATGGGCCATGCCCCCACCACGTTCTGATAGAAGAGGTATTCTATGTTGCGATCGGGCATGCCGTCTCGCCGGTGTTTTTCGTTCATCCTCGACCATCGCCGGACGGCGGCTATCCAGGCTTCGGGCATCTCCGAGAGCACCGCCAGCCGCGCCCGGACGTCCTCGCTGCGTTTGGTGTCGTGGGTCGATGTGGCCAGCATCGCCTCCGGCCAATGGGCCTGCGCCTCCTGGCAGGCTGAATGGAACCGCGCGGGATCAAGACCGAACTGACCCGGATCGCCCCCGACCTCATTAAGCGCTATAAAACGGTTAAAACAGTAAAACGTGGTGTCCTCGACTCCCTTGGCCATCGCCGGGCCGGTCAGTTGTTGAAACCTCATTACGAAGTCGGTGGCCGCCTTGCGCTGCGACTTGAGCAACAGTAGCTCGGCAAGGAAATCGAACACACGCCCCAAAGGCGCCGGGGTCAGCCCTGCGCCTCTTTCCGCCACTTCCCTCCCTTCACCGCGGAAAAAGTGAGGACTGACCCCGTGCCTGACCGACGCTTTAAATCGCGCCGGCCCCAGCGCCGCCTGTTGTTCTTTCGCTTTGGCCGCCGCTTCCCGCACGCGCCGGATGTCCTCCTTGCTCACCTGGCCCGCCTCCGCCCGCACGTAAGAACGATAAACCTTAAAGCAGGCCGCCATCTCGACCAGCGCCTGGCGGAGTTGCTCCTCGGAGAACGCGCGCGCCCGAACGCTCTTGGCCGCCAGGGGCCGGAGCAGGCGGAGCAAGTGTTCCACCTCGGCGGCCAGGAGTTGGCGCAATGCCAGGCGCTTCTTTTCGAGCACAATGGCTTCGTAGTCCGCCGGTTCTCCCGTGAATTCCACGTAGAAACCCGTCAGCGCCTTCTCCGCGGACGAGTCGATGAAAAGCCCGCCGGCGCGGTTGAGAAAATCGTAACCCGTCGTGCCTGCCACGGGCCAATCCGAGGGCAATGCTTCGCCAGGCTCCAGAATCTTTTCAACCAAGAGCCAGGCATCGGGGTCAGTCCTCACTTTATCCGCGGTAACGGAGGGCGAAGGGGCGGAAAAGGGCGCAGGACTGACCCCGATGCCGCGCGACGCGGCCTTCTTTAGGCGTTCGAGATATTGCCGGGGGTCCCGCAAACCGTCGGGATGATCAATCCGGAAACCATCGATCAAGCCGCGCTGCCGCCAGTCCAGCAGCCGATTGTGCGTGTCGGTGAAAACCTGGGGCAGCTCAACGCGAACGCCCGCCAGGGTGGAGATATTGAAGAACCGCCGGTAATTCAGTTCGGTGTCCCCCCGGCGCCAGAATGCCAGCCGATAATGCTGTAGATCGAGAAAACGCTCCAGTGCCTGACCGTCCCCGTTAAGTTCCTGGACCAGTTCGTCAAGGATTTTACCGGGCGCGGCAATCGACTGGGGGCAGACCGGGAAAACGTGGTCGAAATAACGAACCGTTACCTCCCCATTCTCGAACACCGCCTTGAGCTGGCCATCCCGCAGGACCTGCTCATACTCCTCGCCCAGCACCGGCACGAGCACCTTGCCCCGCAGACCCGGGACCGGCGAATCCCAGTCGATGTCGAAATAATCGGCAAAGCGGCTGCCGCGCCCACGCTGAAGCACGTCCCACCACCAGGGATTATTTCTGCCCCCAATGCCGTTATGGTTGGGGACGGTGTCCAACAGCAGTCCCATGTCCCGCTGGCGCAAGGCGGCCACGAACTGCTCCAACTCCGCCTCCGTGCCGATCTCGGGGTTGATTTGGGTGCAATCGCACACGTCGTATCCGTGCAGGCTGCCGGGCCGCGCCTTCAACAGCGGAGAGGCATAGACGTGGCTAATCCCAAGCTGATGGAGGTAGGGGACCAGCCCCGTGGCCTGACGCAAGGTGAAGCCCCGGTGAAACTGCATCCGATACGTTGCGCGCGGCAAAGATGGCACGAACCAATCCTCCACCATGGGCTCACCGCGCGCAAGCCGCTCGGCATGGGGTGGAATCCGCCTTAGGGGTTTGCGATTTTAGATTTGCGACTTGCGATTTGGCGCCGTGCCTCAGAGCGTCGGACCATGAACGAAACTGGGCTGGAACAGAGGACAAAGAAGTTCGACTTGCGCATGGTGAATAGCCGTTCGGTATCTGAGCCCTTAATTGTAAATCGCAAATTCTAAAATCTAAAATGCTCCTGGGGGTCAGTACAGGAAGGGCGTCTGGCCGACAGAGCCCTGGTGGCCGATGTTCCAGCGCTGGAGAACGGTGGCGGAGTAGGGGTTCCAAAGCCGCATCGCCGTCAAGCTCTCCGCGTGCCCGTCGCAGAACACCACGTTCCACATCCCCCCGTGGCGCCGGCGCATGAGATCCACGCTCCTCACCTGCTCCTTGTCCTTCGGATTGAACCAAGAGCAGGGAACCGAGATGAGCGCATAGACGGGGGGACGCACCCGCAACGTGTTGTAGCCGCCGCAGGCCGTCTGCGTCGCGTCCCCGCCTGAGTTGTCTATCGACCCGCCTAAAATCGCGTCGCCAACGGCTATCATGTCGGCGGGCGCCCGCACCTCACTCGCCCCGACCGGACGGACGTCTTGCGGGCCAGGGCCAGGCGAGACGGGAGCGATCGTGCCGGTGCCGCGGCCGCCAAGGCCGAGCCCGCCGTACCCGAAGTCATTGTAGCCGTAGGCGCCAAGCCCGCGCCAGAACGCGCCGCGCAGGCGCCGGTAGCTGGGGCAGATGTAGATGTTGTGCCCCATGTTTGTCGTGACCAGCGAGTAGCCAACGCTCCAGAAGGGCGGCTTAGTGTGCGTGTAGCGCTCCAGCCGCTCGTCCCACCAACGCGCGGGAGGGGCGCCCTCAGCATCCGTCATTTGGAAGGGCGGATAGACATTGAAATCGTCCACGTACATCTCCAGCGCCAGGCCCCATTGCCGGAGGTTGTTCTGGCAATCCATGCTCCGCGCGGCAATTCCGGCCCGGTTGAGCGCCGGCAGCAGTATCGCCGCCAGAATCGCGATAATGGCGATGACAACCAGCAGTTCGATGAGAGTGAAAGCGCTCGGCGTGCTCGCCTCCCGAACCCCGGCGTCGGCCTCCGCAACCCGGTCCTCAGCCGCCACACGGCCCGACGCACCGACGTCTCCACCGCCTCGGGCCGCTCTCCAATCGCAAATCGCAAATCGCAAATCGCAAATCATAACATGGCGGATGCTTCGCCCCACTTGCGCTCCCAGAACCCTTAGCGGCTAACGGCGCGATAGAAGCGCCGGGTGAAATTCGTCGCGCTGGAATCAACAAATGGCGCCTGGCCGTTGGTGAGCGAAACCGTTCCCAGCGCCGTCCAGTTCCGCAGATCGGTCGAGCCCTGCAACTCCCAGTGTCCGCCCGCCGGCCCCGAAAGGCTCAACCCAAAACCACCGCCCCTCCAGCCCGGAACCGGCCTGAGCCTGACGGCGGGCGAGGGCAGCGCGCCGGACTGTAAGATTGCCCCGTTCCCTCCCACCACCACAAACGTATCCTGGCCAAAGGCGGCGCCCTCCAGGCCGATCATCGTCCCCGAATCGCGGCTGACCCAGTCCTGGCCGTTGGTGGATGTCAACAACGTCCCGTCATAGCCGCTGACCAGGAACGTCCCGTCCCCGTAGGCAACGCGGTAGAGGTCCGCCACGGTCCCGCTGCTGTTCGTGGCCCAATCCGTGCCGTTGGTCGAGCTCATGATAAGACCGCCCGCGCCAGCGGCCACGAAAGTGCCACCCCCATAGCCCAGCGCCAGAATGCCCTTGCCCGGCAGGCCCAGGTAATGGTCCGTCCACGCGGCGCCGTCGGGCGAGGTGGCGATGTCCGAGCCGCCGGCCACGAACAGGCCGTCGCCGTAAGTGACCGCCTGCAAATCGAATCCCAGCCAGGAATCCCGCGCCGTCCAGGCCAAACCGTTGGTCGAAGTCAAGACCAGGCCTGAACTCCCAACCGCCACGAACTGGCCGCTCCCATAGGCGACATCATAAAGGAGGCTGCCGGGCGGGCCTACATCGGCGTTGGTGGCGACGGTCCAGTCCACACCGTCGGCCGAGGCCAGCATGGTTCCGTGGTCTCCCGCCATCACGAACGTTGCGCCGCCATAGCCAAGCCGGGACTCCGGGTCGGCGGCAGCTATGGCTTGGCCGGCAAGGCCCCATTGGGCGCCGTTCGTCGAGCAGAGGACCACCCCGTCACTATCAAGGGCCACAAACTCCCCCTGGCCGTATGCCACGTCCAGAAGCGGCGCCGTCGTCACCGAGGAAACCAAGCTCCGCCAGCTCACGCCGTTGGTGGAGACCACCAGCGCGGCGGGGCCGCCGGCCACAAAGGTCCCGTTGCCGTAGGCTACGGAGCCAATCCGGCTCGTCGTGCCGGAGGCATGCTCGGTCCACTTCGTCCCGTCAGGCGACGTCTCGATTAGGCCGTTAGGGCCCGGTGCCAGAAAAAGCCCTCCGCCATACGCCAGGTGCGCTTGACGCGAGGCTACGGGCGGCATGGTGCCCCGCCTGGTCCATGTCAAACCATCCGCAGAGGTCAGGACGCCGCCGCCCTCGGGGTACCCGAGACCGACGAACGTCAGGAATGTTCCATTCCCGTAGGCGAGGCCGTACGGCGCAAAGTTGGCCGGCTCGACGACGCCAGAGCCATCCTCCGACACCGTCCAGTTCGTGCCGTCGGGTGAGGTCAGGATGCTCGCCGGCGCCCCGTTATTCCAGGCCTCGGCCACAAAGACGCCGTTGCCGTAGGAGATCGCCGTTAACTCCGCATCGCCGGTAATCGGCGGCTGCCTGGTCCAATGCAGTCCATCTGGCGACGTCAGACAGGCGTAGGTCAGCGATTGATTAATGAAAGCGCTTCCCACCGCAACGAACTGGCCGCTCCCGTAAGCCACACCCCCCAGGCTCCACACGTGCTCCGGCGCGGCGTCCGCGGTCCATGTTGTGAGATCGGGGGAACTCAGGATGAAGCCGGAGCTGAGCCCCGTGGTTGTGCCTACCGCCACCCAGACGCCGCCGCCCCACGCCAGGCCCCCGAAGTAATAGTTGGTGGCAGCGCCGAAAATAGGGCCGATCACTCGGCTCTGCCAGTCGGTCCCGTCCAGCGACGTGGAGGCCATACCGCCTCCGACGGCCGCAAACCTGCCGTTGGCATAGGTAATCGCGTCCAGCCCGTCGCCGTTTGGCAAGGGGTTGCGCCATGACCATTGGTCGAGCGGCTCGGTGGCCAAGGCCCCAAGCCGCCCGGCCAGGACGAGCACGACTGCGAGAGCAGCCGAACAGTTCAGGAGGGAAGAATTCAGGAGGGCAGAGAATGTCCGGGCAGCGCTGGGCTCGTATGGCGTGTGCTCTCTGAGTTTCATAACCTCTCCAGTTTACCACGAGTCGGCTGGCACCGTCACGTGTGCGTTTCGGCGCACAGGGGGTCCAAAACTGGACCCCTATTGCCGGTCAACATGGCACGTGATATGCTCGAAGCATATTGCATGCCAACTATGAGCGCTGGTGGGGTCCAGTTTTGGACCCTGGCGCGAATCCCGCCGGGGATTAACATCCACGATTGAAATGCAGAGACCGCCCGGCTAGACTCGGCGAGCGTGGGCACGCCCCGGCTGGGGCCGACGCGGGAAACTCTGAGCAGACGACAAACGCAGAGGTGTGACATGGCAAACGACGATTCTGAATTCGGCGCGGGCGCGATGCCGCCCAGCGCACCTTTTATAACCCGGCGGGATTTCCTTCAGCAGGCCGCGAAGGCGATTATCGGCGGCGGAGTTCTCATTGGCGGCCTGGCCGCCCCGACCCCAGCGCAGGCCGCGACCTGCACCCGTTGCGATACGGACGGCCCGCACGAATGCAGCGCCCAGGCCGACTGCTGCAGCGGAACCAACGTCTGCGGCACCGAGACCTGCAACAGCGCCAATGAATGCGGCTACAATACCTGCCAAACCGCCAACAGCTGCGGCACGAGCACCGGAGGACCCAACACGTGCGAATACAGCGACGCATGCACCGGAACCGGTGGGGATAACTGCACGTCCGACACATGCAGCTCCTACAACTCCTCCGACTCGGCCTACTGCCCCGAGAACAACACGAGCACCTGCTCCTCGACAAACAGCTGTGACAGTAACGAATGCACGAACAATACCTGCAACTCCAACACGTGCGGTTGGGGGGGCGATCATTGCGACGCCGTGCGGAATACGTGCAGCGCCACAAACCAGTGCGACAGGGACGACAGCTGCGGCGGCAAAACCACCGGCTGGGACGAGTGCGTCGCGTCTAACCAGTGCAACGGGGACGATCCGTGCGACGTCGGAACGAACTCGTGCCAGCAGAGCAACGAATGCACCACGGACAGGTGCGATCTGGGTCCCAACACCTGCGGCGCGCTCAACAAGTGCCTCGAAATCGATTCGTGCGACGCACCGTCCTCAGAAAACGTGTGCGGGAGCAACAACACCTGTGGTTCGAGCGGCGCGAACTTTGGCAAGAACACGTGCGACGGATCGTACAACTCCTGCGAGTCGATCAACGCCTGCGCCAGCGACTGGTGCGCCACCGATGTCTGCTACTCCAATACGTGCAACATCGACGACCATTGCACGGGGTGGAACAAGTGCGGTGTCAACGTTTGTCTGGCCGACGACTCCTGTTCGGCCCACAACGCGCCCCATTGCCCTTCGGACTCGTGTCTGTTCAACGACTTCTGCGTTTCGGACGGCTCTCCGCTCGGCCCTGGCGCTTGAGGCATGCGAGGCCGGGCCGGCCGGGCGGCGGACGTACCGGCGGCAGGGCACGGCCACGGGCGCGCTGCCGGGGTCGGCCAGGTTGTGACATGAGGCGAATGGCGATGGACAACAGACCTTTCGATAACGTCGCGGTGAGATTGCGGGCGGGGCGGCTGGCCCTGTCCTCGGTCCTGCCTCCCTTCCGCAGCGCCTACTGGAAGGACGCCGAGGTCCTCAAGTCGGAACTGGGTCTGACAGGCGTGGCGCTGGGGAGCCTTGGAACCTCGCGGGCTGCGCAGGAGCGGTTTCTCGAGCGCTTGGCCGCGCGGACAGCCGAAGGCGCCGCCTTCAGGCCGGAAAGCATTGGCTATGGGGCGCGTGCAGGGCAGGTTATCGCGCTCGAGGAGTTTCGCAGCGGTTACCGCCTGGTAAAGCTCCTCGGAAAGTCTTCAAGGGAGGTGGTCCTGGGAGCGCTGGAGGCCGTCTGCGGCCAGGTTGCCACGCGAGGCCGGATTGAGGTCCACTTCCGCCAGTGGGACGAGGCAGGCGCCGGTTTCGACGGCCTGGAAGCGGCCGCGAGTGTGGTTGCGTTTCTACGTGGAGCCGGCCGGTACGGCGCGCCCGTCATCCTGTTTTCGGACCTGCGGGGCGTGGTCGCCGAGTTGTGGCGGTTTGTGTATGACCGGCCCTTGCTGCGGCTGGCGTGGGTGGCGTCCGAGCTGGTGACTTGCGCGGGGCCGGATGAGTTCGAGGGCCTCCGCCGCTCCAGCGCGGCGCTGAAGAACCTGCGTGAAATCAGCGACGGCGGCCTCTGGCCGCATGTGGTGCTGCCGGTCTCCTCCGCCAACGTGAGCGCGTTGCCCTGGATCGTGGCAGGGCTGCTGGAGCTGACTCGCGGCGGGAGCATCGACATCGTGCCCGCCTGCCTCCTCCCCGGGCTGCACATCGAGGTGCGCCCGCCCGAACCGGCCGCATACGCGCAGGCGCTGCTGGAACTCTACGCGGACCCGGTCACGCCGCTGCGGCGCATCTCGCCACTCTCCTGGGTAGCGGCGAGAATGGACTCGCAGTCCCCGCTGCCCTGCTCGCCCGCGACGGCGGGCGCCGAGGTTGCGGTCCTGCCCGACGGCGAACTTTACGCGAGCGAATTTGGCGTCGGCGTCGAACGCTGGCGGATTGGCAACGTACTGAAGGAGAGCGAGAGCCTGCGCTGGGAGCGCCTGGACGCCACGCCGGAAATATTTTCCTACCCAGGACACGTGGCACGATGCCGAGGGTGCGACTGGCGCTTCCGTTGCGGCGGGCTCCACGCGGCGGTCTTCGTGCTTGAGGCGCAGCATCAGGCCCGCCCAGCCTACTCGGGCGAACCCAAGCCGCGGCCGCCGGATCGGCAGGCAGACGGCGGCCAGGCGCCGCCGCGGCACCTGGGCGCCGCGGCTTCGGCCGCGGCCGCATCGCCGCCGCAAAATGGCCGCTGCGACGGTGCATCCAACCTGCTGGCCGAGCTTTACTGCGAGCCACGGCGGCGGCTCTTTGAGGAGATGCTCTGGAGCAAGATGGAGGCAGTGACGGGCCAGCCGCGGCGAGGACGGGAGCGGCTGGAACTGAGCGGACAGGGAGTCGGCTACGTGCCCGTGGCGCATCCAGCATAAACCGGTCAACGATTCCCATGAGCGCGTCACTCGCTTCCCCAAACTCCGGAAGGGCGCCGTCGGCCTGCGGCGAGTGCCCGCGAAGCGTGTCTTGGCCGTCGATTTACTCCAGCCTGCCCGCCATCCGCTCCGTCCACAGCCTCGATCTCGACGTGACCGAGGCGTGCAACCTGGCGTGCATCTACTGCTTCAAATGGCAGAAGAAGGCCGTCCACATGGACGAGGCCACCGCCAAGGGCGCCATCGACTGGTTGCTGGAGGCCAGCGGCGAATTTCGCGGCGAACTGAAGGCGAACTTCATGGGGGGCGAGCCCCTGCTCCGATTCGATCTCATCCAAAAGATCGTCCCCTACGGCAAGATGCGAGCGCGGCAGTTGGGCAAAAACCTGCATTTTGGTTGCACGACCAACTGCACCCATCTAACGGACGAGATGATGGCGTTCTGGCGCCGGTTCGGCATGGGATTCCACTGCTCGATTGACGGCGTTCCGGAGGTCCAGAACCACAACCGCCCGTTTCTTGGCGGCGGGCCAAGCTCATCCGCCGTGGAGGAGAACGTGCCAAGGATCCTGGCCTACCGCCCGCAGGTCATGGCTCGCGCCACCGTCTCGCCGTTCTCCGCCCCCGCCCTACTGGCCGGCGCGAAATACTTCTCTCGCCTCGGCTTCAAATCGATGACATTCAAGGCCGCCGTGAACTGCAACTGGACGGAGGGCGATTTCTCCACGCTCCGCAGCCAGTATGAGAGGCTGGGGGACTTCTACGTCGACGCCGTCATCGCGGGAAAGTCGCTAAACATCGAGGAATTTACCAAAGGACTGCAGAACATCCACTCCCTCGAGCCAACCTCCCATTTCCCGTGTGGGGCCGGGCGCGGGGTCGTTTTGGTGGACCCGCGCGGCGATTTGTGGCCGTGCCACCGCTTCGGCCCGCACCAGTGCGCCGGCCAGTTTACGCTCGGCAGACTCGGAGGACCGTTCAACGACCGTCTCCGGGACGCCTTTCTGAGGTACAATGTCGTCGAGGACGCCAAGCGCGACTGCCGGAACTGCCCCGCGGCGCTGACCTGCCGGAGCTGGTGCTACGCCGAGTGCGTGGACTCGACCAACACTTTTTACGATCCGGGCAGGGAGTACTGCGAGGCCGTGCGCATCCTCCACAACGAAGTCCTCCACGTCCACGACGAGCTGCGCTCGACGCGCCCGGAAATCCTGCGGAGAATCGTCAGCGGCGCACGCAACGGCCAAGCCGCAGCGGCCGCGCCGGGGCGCCCGGAAAGAGCCCCATGAAACTGCGAGTGGCCTGGATCGGAGACAGCGAGGACGCCGCCAGCTATTCGGCAAAGGAGGCCCGTGTTCTGCTGAGGGCTTTGGCGCGGCGGGATGACCTCGTGGCCCTGTGGTTCGCCGTCGGTTCGGTCGAGCCGCCGCACTTTTGGAATGGCATTCGGGTCTTCCCGATACCACCGGACACACTCGATTCGGCGGACTTTCTTAAGACCCTCATCGCCCAGCAACGCCCCGACGTGGCCCTGTGGAGCATTCCATCGGACAGGTTCCGGCCCGGTCTGGAACACCTGACCCGAAGCGGCATCCCGCTCATCTCCCGTCCCGAGCCGACGGAGGCTCAAGATGGGAGATCCCAGTCCAGTGGGCCTGCCCGGGCCGCAGCCGGGCCAAGCGCTCCACCGCCCGGCGCCGATGGCTCGTGGCCGTTCCTCGCGGGCCTCGAACCTGACGCTCAGTGCGGCGAGGAACCCACGGCCGCCCTCGGGCATCTGCAACGCCTCATAGAGGAGAAGGTGCCAGCCCCGGCATTGACCTTGGCGCCGTGCCCGACGCACCTCGTGATGCGGCAGCAACTCTTCTGCAACGCGAGTCTGGCCCAGGTCATGTTCGAGTTGACAAATGCCCTCATTCAGTTGGGCGTGCCGGCGGTGGCGCAGGATGACCACCCGGTCTTCTCGAAGCCATACGTCCATCGCGAGGAGGATCTGGTGCGCACGGCGGCGTCAGGAAAGCACCAGCGGCTCGTAGAGAGCCTGGGTCGCGACTACGACCCCGAGAATGCCATCACGGTGCATTTCTCCATGTTCAGGGGAGGAGCCAGAGGGGCACGCTTTGGGACGTTT
The DNA here is from genome assembly GCA_021784555.1 of bacterium. Classification (GTDB taxonomy): domain Bacteria; phylum Verrucomicrobiota; class Verrucomicrobiia; order Limisphaerales; family UBA8199; genus JAJYHY01. The sequence goes on along the minus strand of JAJYHY010000083.1, from coordinate 3,889 downwards.
CCAAGCCTCGGCCCGCGGGAGGTCCTCTACACCACCGGCAACCACACAGTGGCGGCCGGTCCGGCGCGGCAACTGGCCGCGTGTTTCGAGAAAATCCTGGCGCCCTCGCGGCATGTCCTCCGCCCCTATCTGGACGCGGGGCTGCCGCGAGCCCAGGGCGCGGTGGTTCCGCATGGGGTTGACCCAAGCGCCTTTTCCCCCGAAAGCCCGCCGCGGCGTTACCCAACGGAAAAGGGGTTCAAGTTCCTGCAGACCAGCTTCCCATGGATTACCGAGAAGGGCTTCGACCTTACGGTGCAGGCCTTCTCCCGGGCGTTCTCCGCGCATGATGACGTGGCGCTGGTGCTCCGCACGCCGCGAATTCGGGACGCAGGGGAGCGGCAATCGACTTTCGGCCAGTTGCAAAGGCTGGTGGGCGAGGCACGCGGCAAACCGGGGGCGCCCGAAATCCTCCTCCTCGAGGAGGACATCGGCCCGAACGGCCGCGGCGGCGTTTACACCGGCGCGAACTGCTACGTTTTCCCACTCCGCGCTGAAGGCTTCTCGATGACCATTCTGGAGGCTATGGCCTGCGGGCTGCCGGTGATTGCCACGCCCTGGAGCGGCCCGGCGGATTTCCTCTCGCCGCGCTGGGCTTACACGCTGCGCCACTCCAACCCCATCCCAGAGCGCGGACGGGACGGGACGGTTCTTCGTTACCACGTCGAGCCTGATCTGGACCACCTGGTCCACTTGATGCGCTATGTCCATCGGCACCAGGATGAGGCCAGGGCGCTGGGGACGCTGGCTTCGAGCGTGGCGCGGCGGGATTGGACCTGGGCGCGGGCGGCGGCCAAACTGGCGTCCATCTTTCACCTGCTAACGGTTTCCCCGGCCCCCGAGGGCGAGTCCGGCGCCAGCGCGGGACCCGCCGGCGCGACCGCCGCCGCGGCTGAGGAGGCAGCGTTCGCTGCATTTTCGATATGAAAACGGTGTCGCTCGCGATAACCGCTGCCGTGCTGCTTGGCTTCGGGCTGGGCATCGCCATTGACCGACGGTTCCTGCAGCCGCCACCGGACGCTCCAAGCCTCATCCCAAAACCGACACAGCCGCCGGTCATCGCGCACGCGAGCCTGCCAGAAAGGAGTCTCGCCTTCGCCCAGGGCATCACGGTGCCCGCAGGACGTCGCGGCCGCAACCTGTTCGACCCGCAACTCCTGAAGCTGGCCACAGGCCCGGCTTTCGATCTGGAGAGCCGCGACCAGCAGGACGACGCGCTACGCCGGCTTGCGGCGTCAATCGACCCGGCGCAAATGCCCGCCGCACTGGCCTATCTCGCCACTCGGCCCGATCCCCGCCTGCGCCAGGAACTGGCCCAACGCCTGTTGGCGCGTTGGACTGCCGCGGACCCGACCGCCGCGCTCGGCTACGCCTGCGCGCTGCCGCCGTCTTCCGCTCGCGGGTCAGCTCTGGCCTGCGTCGTTTCCGAATGGGCCCGGCAGGACCCGGGCCCCGCCGAGCAGTGGGTGACGGCCTTGCCTGAAGAACCGGGAAAGCGGGTGCTCATGCGGAACCTCGTGGGCGCTCTGGCCGGTCGGGACCCAGCCGGCGCCCTGGCGTTCATTGACTCGCTCGGGGCGGGTTCCTCGCACCGCGGGCTGCGGACCGCCGTGCTGCGTCAATGGGCGTGGAGCGATCCGGCCGCGGCGGCCGGGGCCGCTACGAACGTAAGCGACCCGGCGGTTCTGCGCGACATTGCGGCCTCGTGGGCGGCGAGAGATCCATCCGCTGCGACCGCTTGGCTGAACAGCCTCCCAAGCACCCGCCTGAAGCGCCAGGCGGTCCTGGGGCTGGCGGATTCCCTGGCGGCGGCGAATCCCAGCCAGGCTGCTGCCTTCGCCCTCTCGCTGCCCGCCGACGAGGCCATGGGGGCGGTTCAGAGCCTGGCGAGGCACTGGGCCCAGACGGACCTTGAGGGAGCTGCAGCCTGGGTTGAGCAACTTACAAACGCCCAGGCGAGGGCGGCGGCCCTGCAGAGCGTTGCGCCTGCCTGGGCGCAGGCTGACCCGCAGTCCGCCGCGGCGTGTGTCCTTGCGCTAGGCCCTGGAAGGACGCGCGACAGCCTCATAGAAACCGTTGCGCGAACCTGGACGGGCGCCGACCCGACAAATGCGCTGGCGTGGGTGGAGGACCTGCCCGCCGGCCGAGCGCGCAATGCTGCGATGGACAGTGCCGTCGGTTCCTGGGCTGCCGCCGACCCACGGGCCGCGGTCGCGTTTGCCTCGAACGAGGCAAGTGGGAGCGCGCAGAGCGAGCTCCTCAACACGGCCGTCATGCGATGGGCCGCGAGCGACCCAGCATCCGCCGCGAGCTGGGCATCGGGGCTTCCCGAGGGTCGGCGGCGGACCCAGGCCGTTGTGATATCTGTCTCCACCTGGGCGCACCAGTCGCCGCAAGATGCGGCAACGTTCGTCGCCGGCCTGCCAGCGGGACCAGCCCAGGACCAGGCGGCGGCCAGCGTCGTCAACACGTGGGCCATGTCTGACCCCTGGGCCGCCGCCGGTTGGGTGAGCCAGTTCCCGCAAGGAGCGGTGCGCGATCGGGCCCTCCAGACCGTGGCGTCCTTCTGGGCGAACAAGGACCCCACCGGGGAGGCCGGCTGGCTTGAGACCCTTCCCGCCGGGCCGGGAAAGGACGCCGCGGTTGGCTCGTTCGCGCGCACCCTGGCCCAGGAAGACCCCTCCAGCGCCGCGACCTGGGCCGAATCAATCGGTGACGCGCAACAACGACAGAGGCAGGCGGAGATAGTCGCGCGCGTTTGGCTCGGCGAGGACAGGTCGGCCGCCTCCGCCTGGATCGAGCACTCAACCCTGCCCGCCGACGCAAAACAGCGCCTTCTCGGACCATGACCTTGCTCGACGATCCCCCGCATGGCGCCTTCACCCGTGGCGCGCCACCGAGCGCACGGCGAACCGGGACTCTCGTCATCGCGTGTCACCACAAGACCGGCAGCAATCTCCTAATTGCCCTCCTGAACGAGCTTGCCGCCAGGGACTACTTCCCGGCTCAGGTCATGCGGGGCGGCTGGGACGAGCGCAAGCTCCCTCTCTCGCTCGTTCTCGGAAGATACGCCTCACGGCCGCTGTGGTACCTGCAAACATGGTTCGAGCACGAGATCGACGTGCCTGCGGACGGCATCCGCTTTCTGCACTTTGTGAGACACCCGATCAAGTGGGTGCGATCGGCCTATCTCTACCACAGGCGGGGCGGCCCTTCAGAGCGCGTGTCGTGGCTGAAGTGGCGGGTCTTTCGCCTCCGAAGCTGCCAGGTCAGCTATTGCGAGGCGCTGAACAGCGTTAGCGTGGAGCGCGGACTGTTGATCGAGGCGGTCCGCTGTTACCCGGAGATTCTTGGCGCCGCCAGGGCCGCCTCAAGTTCCGACCATCTTCTCGACAGGCTCCGGGTATCCCTCGAGCAGTTCCATCGCGACTTCGAGCCAAGCGTACGATCCGTGTGCGAGTTCCTCGGGTTGGACCATCCCAGCGCGCATGAAGTTACCCGCGCAATGGCCGCCCACGACCTTTCCAGGCGCCGCCCGGACGAACTCCCGCCTAACGCGACCTCCAGCTCGCCGGAAGCCGCCGGCTGCGAACGCTATCTGGCCGAAGACCCAGCTTTCCATGCACTCTACGCGCAGCCGGCGGCGCAGATGGGGTTCGGATTCGAGGCGCGCTCGCTGCGCTCTGAGTCGCGCCTCGGCAGTTCGGTGATAGGGCGCGCACTGGAGGCGAAGGAGCACCTTCTTGTCCACCCTCTTTCGCCGCAGGGCCAGGAGCTCCGGGGGCAGGGGCGGCTCGGAGACCATGGGGTTGCCTGCGCGCTTCAGAGCTTCGGGAAACGGGGGCAGCTC
>JAJYHY010000082.1 GCA_021784555.1 bacterium | reverse complement strand
TGCCGGCCGGGCGGCATGGGAACATCGGCATTCTCTCCTTCGCCGATGGGCGGGTGGAGCGGTGGAAATGGAAATGGCCCAAGCAGTTCAAGAAGAAACAGAGCTATTGGAAACGGGCCGAGAACGCCGCCGACCTGGCGGATTTGCGCCGTTTGCAACAGGCGATTCTGCCCGTCCCAAATTTTCGTGTCCAGCCCTGAGCCGCACATCCATTTTAACCGCAAAGATCGCAAAGAGCACAAAGAGATTGGAAGAACTCAGGGATTTCTTTGTGATCTCTGCGTTCTTTGTGGTTCGTTGTTTAATTTTGATAGCTGGTCGACCACTCCACCAGTTTGAACTTCAACGTTGCATCCTCGAGGTTGAACGTTGACTCTTGGAGCCAGGCCCTCATGGACGAACACCATCGCGCAGAACTCGACGCTACACCCGGACGGGGCGCGCTCCGGCGTTCTTTGTTCTCTCAGCCCCCTTGGTGTAGAATCCCGGCGCTCCCTTTCTGGGCGGGCCTGTTGTTTCTATTCGCCTCGGTCTATATCCAGCAGGAGCCGGCGCATTGCCCGACGCCTTTGTCCCGGCTGGACCTGCTCCATGCACTGGCTCACGGCCACGTGCAAATCGACGCCTACCGCGCCAACACGCCCGACGTGGCGCAGTACCAAGGCCATTACTACAGCGACAAGGCGCCCGGAACCGTTGTCCTGGCGTGGCCGGCGTTTGCGGCGAGCGGGGCGGCCCTTCGGGCAACGGGGGTGGGCCTGGATTCGAAGCGGGGCTGGCTCTATTCGAGTTGGGCGGCCACGGTTGGTTCCAACGGAATTGAGGCGGCGTTGGGCGTGGCGCTGCTGCTGGTTTGGCTCTCCAAACATGCTGGTGCAAAGGCGGCCTTGATAACCGCGATGGCGGTCTATATGGGCGCCGCGCCGCTGCCGTACGCCACCATGATGTTCTCCCATGCGTTGGTGGTGGGGCTGATCTCGATCGCGCTGTGGAGCGCTTCCAAATGCGGAATGGGGAGTGCGGAATGCGGAATGCAAGAGGCCAAACCCGGAATGGGGAGTGCGGAATGCGGAATGCAAGAGGCCAAACCCGGAATGCGGAGTGCGGAATGCGGAATGCAAGAGGCCAAACCCGGAATGGGGAATGCGGAATGCGGAATGGAAGAGGGCGAAGGCGGGGTGCGGAATGGGGAGTGCGGAGTGCGGAATGGGGAAGGCGGAATGGAGGAGGGCGAAGGCGGAGTGCGGAGTGCGGAGCGCGGATTGCGAAGCGAGGAGGGTCGAGGAGCGGGCGGCTTCAAACGCAGAGACGCGAGTCACGCGGAGCCTTGGGCTGCGGCGACTCCTCTGCCTCATTCGCGTCTCTGCGTTTGGAAGGGATTGCATAGACTCTGTGTGGTCTGGGTTTGGGCCAAGGCCAACCGGTGGGGGCTTTTGGCGGGTTTTGCGTGTGGCTGGGCCCTGGCCAGCGAATACACCTCGGGCCTGATCGTCATCGGAATCGGCCTGTGGCTGATGTCGCAGGGATGGCGCCGGCTCATCCCGTTTTGTCTGGCCGCCATTCCACCCCTGCTCCTGATTCCGCTCTATAGCTGGCTCTGTTTCCGGCACCCCTTCGTTCTGCCCTACAGCCTGAACGCCTCCTTTCCCGAAATGAAGCAGGGCCTCTACGCCATCAAATGGCCTGACGCCCAGACGGCCTTCAACCTGCTCTTCAGCCCGGCGCGGGGCCTGTTTTTCTGGTCGCCTTTCCTGGTCATGGCCGGCGTCGGCTATTGGGACCTGGCAGGAAAGGACAAGCGGCTCTTCTGGCTCACCTACGCCGTGCCGGTGCTTCAGATCGTCGTCATTTCCGGCCGGACATGGGACTGGCCGGCCGGGCCGACCATCGGGCCACGATACCTGGCCCCCATCCTTCCCTTATTGGCGCTGCCCTGCGCCCTGGGTCTCCGCCGGTTTCCGAAAACCGGGATGTTCCTGGCCGCCTATTCCATCGTCACTACCAGCTTGGCGACGCTCACCAACGCGTCTCCTCCATTTCCCACGCATCCGAACCCCCTGTTAGATTTGAACGTCCCGATGTTCCTGCGCGGGCAGTTCCAGCCCAACCTCGGCACTGCGGCAGGTCTCCCGCCATTCTTGTCCGTTGCGCTCTACTACGCCATCCTCGTTGCGGGAATGTTTTGGCTGTGGCGTCTCAGCACTCCCGACCCAGCCACAGGCGAAATGGGTTGAGTATGGACACGGCTGCGCTGGTCGAGGAACTCTCCCACAATAGTATTGCGTCCTGGCGCAACTTGCCGGGAAGGCGCCGGGGTCAGTCCTGCACCTTTTTCCGCCACTTCCCATTCTTCACCGCGGAAAAAGTGAGGACTGACCCCGCGCCTGACAATAGTATTGCATCCCGGCGCAACTTGCCGTATGAAGACCTCGTATGCAGATACTAAAATCACCCCTGGTTTTGGGAGTTGCGGCCGCTCTCTGTGTGGCGTCCTCTTCACGGGGAGTTACTAGCCAGTCCCAAGACGCTGCCCCTCAGGCCACCGGCCAAACGCCTGGCCAAACAAACACACCACCTTCCTCAGGCCCTGCGACGGCCCAAGGTTTGCCTCAGCCGGCCAGCCCGAGCGCCATCGAGAAAGCGCGGGAGGCAATGCGACGCGCGATGCAACAATTGTCGAGCGGTCAAAGCCCGCAGCCCAAAGAGTCCAAGCAGATTTCCGAGGCGCGCGCCGCCCTTCGCCGGAAGATGGCTCAATTGAACGGCCTCCAAGCGGGCACGGGCCAAGGTTCGGCGGCCCAAGCCGCGCCGCGTCAAACCCATCAGGCGACGCGAGGCCCACGGGCAACACGGCCGCAAACGTCCGAACCTGAGCGTTCCGTTGCCGCCCGAGCAGGGAAATCCCGGAATTCTCAGGCCCCGCGGTCCTCGCGGTTCAGTTCGCTTCCGATGGGGAAGGCCGGCTCTCGGAATTCCCAGACCACGCCGCCTGCGAAACCACAGACAACCAGGCCGGGTCAAGCCCAAGGGCTGCCCACCGCGACGCCCGGTCCATTCGCGGGCGGTTCCTCGTCGTATTCCCAGGCTCTGCCGCCTCCTCCTGCCGCCGTCTCCAGGGAGCAACAGCGGAAGCTCGACGAGCTGCTGCAGCGCTACCGGGCCGATCAAATCAGCCCGGAACAATACCAGGCCCAGCGCGCGAAGATCCTTACCGGCAAGTAAGTTCCTGGCAATGCTTAATGGATAATGCCCAATGAGAAATGCCGGTGGGCGCGCGAGCAGTGCCGCAACCCCAGGCCGCTGTGCCGTTCTTGTGGGCAAATCCAGACCCTATGCATGATTTCTGTTACCGAGGTGATAAGCTATATTGTGAGGGCCTTCCAGTCGAGAGGCTGGCAAAGGAGTTTGGCACGCCGCTCTACGTCTATTCAGAACACACCCTCACGGAGCATTTTCGCCGTCTGGATAGCAGCATGGCCTCCATCGAGCACACGATTTGCTTTGCGGTTAAGTCGAATTCCAACTTGGCCGTGTTGAAGACCCTTGCGGCACTTGGCGGCGGTTTTGACATCGTCAGCGCCGGGGAGCTGCAGCGGGTCATGGCGGCGGGCGGGGAGCCGGGGCGCTGTGTTTTTGCGGGGGTAGGCAAGAGTGAGAGCGAGATCGAACTGGCGCTCCGTCGCGGCATTTATTCCTTTACGGCTGAGAGCGAGCCGGAGTTGCGGCGTATCGACCGTATCGCGGGCCGGCTGAAGAAGGTCGCGCCGGTTGCGGTACGCGTCAACCCGAACGTCGCCGCGGGCGGGCATCGGAAGATCACGACCGGGACCTACGAGAACAAGTTCGGCCTCGCACAGGAGGAGATTGAAGGCGTCTATGAACGGGCGGCCAAACTGCGGCATCTTCGTCTGCGTGGCATCCAGATGCACATCGGCTCGCAAATCACCGAGGTCGCTCCGTTCGCGAAAGCCGTGGGCAAGGTGTTGCCACTGGTCAAGCGGCTTCAGCAACGGCACGGCTTGGAGTTCTTCAGCATCGGGGGCGGGTTGGGCATCGTTTATGACCCGGCGCTGGCCAGCGGTTCTCCGGAATGGTGGAAAACCGCCCAGGCCAGAGAGATTCTCACCCCGGCAAAGTACGCCGCCCGGCTGCTGCCGTTGCTCGAACCGCTGCGGATGCGGATTCTGATGGAGCCTGGCCGGTTTATCTCCGGCAATGGGGGCATTCTCGTGACCAGAGTTCAGTACCTGAAGCGGACCGGCAAGAAGACCTTTGTGATCGTGGATGCGGCGATGAACGACCTGATCCGGCCCGCGTTCTACGAGGCATACCATGAAATTGTGCCGTTGCGGCGCAGAAACGGGGCGCGCATCAGTTCGGATGTAGTTGGGCCTATCTGCGAATCGGGTGACTATTTTTGTCGTGATCGTCCACTGCCATCCTTGGGCGAGGGCGATTACCTCGCCTTGATGAGCGCCGGGGCCTACGGCTCAGTGATGGCCTCCAATTACAATAGCCGCCCGCTCCCGGCAGAGGTGCTGGTTCGGGGCCGGCGTGCCGCGGTTGTCCGGCGGCGCCAGCCGACCCAGGAGACCTGGCGCGGGGAAGCACTGGCGCCTTGGCAGTCTTGAGCTTCGATTTACTGCGCCTGGAAGAAGATCAACTCCGATGCCCCAGGTTCACTCAGCCTGACCTTCAGTCCTTCTTTCATCAACTGTGCGCCCGAGGCCTGGCCTGCGGGGACCGAGCCATCTTCGGACCACACCTTGTAAGAGGCGGCCCCGGAGAGTGCTTTGAGCTGGAAGAGATGGGACGGTTCGGTATCCTTTGTGCCGCGAAAAGCAAACACGACCCCCTTGCCCGACCCGGAGTCCACGTACTCCATCCCATCCCAGCGCGCCGGGTCTGGGCGGGCGGAGATATGGAACAGGTCGGCATGATTGATTAGGGGCCGAATCCAGTTCTTGTAGAGCTCAATCTGGCGTCGTGCCACCCGGTGCCGTTGGCTGGACCAGGCGGTAGTATTGCACATCAGGGTACACCAGCCCATCATCCCGCTGCGGAGCATGGTCTTGAAGGTGGCCAAGGAGGGTCCCGGGTCATTCTCGATGTAGCACTCGCACATAGAAGGGGGCAGTGGAAAGCTGGAATCGTAGAATGCCCGCCGGTTGCTCAACGGATCGTAACTGTCAGTAATGCTGATGTAATGGACGCGGCGGACGATGCCGAAATCTACCGTGTGCCCTCCGTTGACGCAGTCCTCGAAGAGGAGCTTTGGATGCTCCTTGCGCAGTTGGTCATAGACGGAGTAATAGCCCCGGGCCGCATGATAGGCAATGTCGGCCGGCCAGGAGGTGTGGCCGTGATCGGCGCGGTCGCACCGGTCCACGATCATAACCTGGTCATGTTCAAGGAGGTCGAGCCGGTAGGCGGTTACGATGCGCCGCAATTCACCGAGGCACCAGGCGCGGGCCTGTGCATCACCGAGACAGACCGTGGCGCCGGTGAAATCGGATGGCCGCCAGTCCGGCGCGTAGTCCTGCGTGAACCAATCGCGCTGCTTGGGATTTGTCACTGCGAGTGTCTCCATGCCGCGGACCTCCGTCCCGCCCTGGGTCCAGCCCACCCACAGCCCGAACAACATTCCCTTGCGGTGGGCGTAATCGCTCACGGCGGCCAGACCGTGTGGAAACTTAGCCCGGTTGGGACGCCAGTCGCCCACGGCCCGAAACCAGCCGGCGTCGATGTGGAACAGTTCGACTCCAAGGGCGGAGGAATCGTCGATCATGCGCCGCGCCAACGCTTCGTCCACCGCCATGCCGCCGCCCCAGGTATTATTTACGACCAGTGGGTAACGCGCGTCCGGCGGCGGCGGGCGCAAATAATGCTCGACAAAACGATGCAAGCGGTTGGCTCCGTCATCCACGCTACCACGGTAGCAACCGATAAATACGGTGGGAGTCACGAAACGTTCGCCCTTCCCCAACCGGCTGCGAAAACCGCGTTCGGAGGGATCCAGCCCGGCCGTGACGCTCACGCGCACCGGCGCCCCGGCGGCCCGCATGTTGATGCCCACTCGGCCACTAAACTCAATTCCCAGATACAGGCCCGCATTTCCGGTTGGGTCCTGGAGGGATACCCAGGGAATCATCTCGCGGGCATCCGAATAGGGAGTGGATCGTCCGTTGAAACGATAGCCGTTGGTGACCGATTCGCAGTGCGTGCCAGTATCTGAAGGCCGGCTGGCGCCCTTTTCCACCCACCAGTTTTCCAGGCCGTGTCCCGCCGGCGCGCTCAAGGCCACTTCGAGGCTGGGCGGCAGTGGCACCTCGAGGGTTTGGCTGCTCCGGTTTACGATCTCGAAATGGTGCTCGACCGGCCCCGGGCCTGGACGCGCCTCCCAGATTGAGAGCAACTCAAGTCCCGGGTCACTGGAAACGAATCGCAGGCGCGTTTCGCCGGCCCGTTGGCTTGCGGCGCTTCCCCGGAATCTCCAGCGCACCGGCTGAGTTTCGTTATGGATGAGGACATGGTCCGGCAGAGGAATGGGAACCGGCCTCTGAATCCAGTCCGCCGCGGCGCCCGTAAAGGATAATGACGCGATAGCCGGTTGACCCGCGCTGACCGTTACGGTTAGGCAAGTATCGAGGGTCTTGAATCTCCACCGCTCCTGCGCGTGAGCCAGGGGCGTTATTGCCAGCAGGAAAGCGAATCGGGTGAGGTTCTCGATCGTTTCGATTTGCGATTTGCGATTGGGGATCATGGCCAATATTCCAATAACAGTAGCCGACCTCGCGAGAATAGTGCTTGAGCCTTGTCGGGTCAACCTGCTCGGTGCCCGTGTTGTGACCCCAACACGGGCGGATTCGACTTGCGCGTGGGATGGTTTTCGTGTTGTTCTTAGGAAACTGAGACACAGCCCAATCCACATTCGTTATGAAAGCAACAGTCAAAGTCAGCCAAACCAAACTCTCCCGCCGTCAGTTCCTGCGCGGCGCCGCCACTTCCACCACCGCGTTCATGGTCCTGCCCGGCGCGGTGCTGGGACTGCGAGGAGGGACTTTGCCGAATGAAAAACTGAACCTGGCCGGCATCGGCATTGGGGGCCGCGGCAGCGATGACCTCCGGGAGGTCGAGCGCGAGAACATCGTTGCCCTGTGCGACGTCGATAAGCGGCATGCGGCGCACGTTTTCAGGCGGTATCCGCGAGCCCGCCGCTTTACCGATTACCGGAAAATGCTCGACGAAATGCCCGAGCTGGATGGCGTGGTCATCGCCACACCCGACCATCACCATGCCTTCGCCTCCATGGCCGCTATCAAGCATGGCAAACATGTCTATTGCGAGAAACCCCTGACACATTCGGTCTGGGAGTCGCGCCAGGTGGCTGTCGCCGCACGGGAGGCCAAAGTTGCCACCCAGATGGGCAACCAGGGCCAGGCCTCCGAGGAGACCCGCCGGCTCTGCGAGATGGTGTGGGCCGGGGTGATTGGCAAAGTCCATGAAGTGCATATCTGGACGGACCGTCCCTCCAACGGGCTGTTCAATGTCTATTGGCCGCAGGGTGTTGACCGCCCAAAGGGCACGCCGCCTGTCCCTGAGACCCTGGATTGGGACCTGTGGCTGGGGCCGGCGCCCGAACGGCCTTACAACCCGGCCTATCTGCCCTTCGTCTGGCGCGGTTGGTGGGATTTCGGCACGGGCGCCCTGGGTGACATCGGCTGCCACGCGATGGACCCGGCCTTTCGCGCTCTGAAGCTGCATGCGCCGCTTACCGTGCAGGCAGCCTCCTCGCGCGTGAATAAGGAGACCTATCCCGTCGCCTCAATGGTCACTTACCAATACGGCGCCCGCTCGGCCGAACCCCAGGCCAACGATACCTTTATCCGGGGATTGAGTGGCGCGGCCGCGGGCGGTATCGAGATGCCGCCGTGCAGGTTTACCTGGTACGACGGCGGGTTGCGCCCGCCCCGGCCCGAGGGATTGCCCGACGGCGAGATGATGGGAGACAACGGACGCCTGCTCGTCGGCGACAAGGGATTCATTCTGGGCGACAAGGTCTTTCCGGAATCCTGCGCCAAGGATGCCGCCGAGGTCGGACGCACCATCGCCCGCTCCCCCGGCCACCACGCGGAATGGATTCTGGCCTGCAAAGGCGGCAAGAAACCGGGCTCGAACTTCGATTGGGCCGGCCCCCTGGCGGAGGCCGTTCTGCTTGGAAACATCGCGCTAAGGGTTCAACTCCGGCAGGACCTCACGCTCTGCAAGCTCCATTGGGACTCCGAGAACTTGCGGTTCAGCAACCTGGACGAGGCGAACCGGTTTGTCCGTAATCCCTACCGCGAGGGCTGGAGCCTTTAGTCCGAATATTTCATGCCGGGAACAAAACGGCAACAGTGTGCCGGCAGGGCCGTTGTTCATGTTCTCATCTTGTGGGATCTTGCGCAAAGATGCCCTTTCCATGCCGCCGTTGCCGTGATGAAAGAGGGTTGTGAATACGGTCGTAATGGAAGGTGTTCAAAGCTATGAGCAACAGAGGGGAAAGCCTATACCCAGCAAGAATCATGGAATCGTTCAGACGAACCTGGCCATCGAGTTGGGCAAGGACAAGGCCCACCGAGTCATCAGTGAGTTGTCACTGGAATTGGGGGGCCGGCCGTTGACGCCTGATTTGTCGGTGTATGTTCGGCAGCCCATGGACGTCTTGCATGACGAGGTCCAGCTTAAGGAACCGCCACTCACAGCCGTGGAAATCCTTTCCCCGACGCAGGGCTCACTGCCGGTAATGGAGAAGGTCCAATGCTATCTGCGGAATGGGGTCAAGAGTTGCTGGGTCGTCAACCCGCCCCAGCGCGCGCTCACCATTTATACCCCGGACGGTACGTTTAAAACTTTCGTTGAGGGTCAGGTTAAAGACCCCGCCACGGGGCTAACGGCGGATCTGAACTCCGTTTTCTCGTGAGTTTGGAGGGTGTGATTAAACGCATCGGGCACGGAAGGCGCCGGTGTCAGTCCTGCACCTTCTTCCGCCACTTCCCATCCTTCACCGCGGAAAAAGTGAGGGCTGACCCCGCGCCTGACCGACACTTTTGACCGCACCCGAGTTTGGACTGGCATTTAGGCCGAAATCGTGTAATTTATATTGTTATACATACAAGTTCAAGGGAAACGGGAAATTTGAAAACAAAAGCAATAAGACTCAATCCAGTGAGGACGAAGAATCGTCCGGGCCGCCGCCGACGTTTCGAAGCGCCCGACGTGTGGGAAGAGGAAGAGCGCGCCGATGAGGAGCCGGCGGTCCCTCAGGCCGCTGTCCCATCCGAGAGCGAGGAAGAGGCTCCTGAAATCGAAGAACGGCGGATTGCGCAGGCGCCTTCCGAGGGGGGCGCCTTGGAGCTTTATCTACGGGAGATTGGGCATGTCAAGCTGCTGACTCCACAGGAAGAGGTCGCGCTGGCCAAGCGCATCCACAAGGGGGACGAACAGGCGAGGGAGCAGATGATCAAGGCCAATTTGCGGCTGGTGGTCAAGATCGCCCGCGACTATGAGGGGCTGGGTCTGCCATTGTTGGACCTCATCAACGAGGGCAACATCGGCCTGATGAAGGGTGTGGAGCGATTCGACCCGGCAAAAGGGGCCAAGCTTTCCACTTACGCCTCGTGGTGGATCAAGCAGTCCATCAAGCGCGCCCTGGCCAATCAATCCAAGACCATTCGGCTGCCGGTTCACGTGGTGGACAAGGTGGCCCATATTCGCCGGACCGAGGTCAAGTTGCGGGAGGCCTTTGACCGGGACCCAACCGACGAAGAGGTGGCGGCGGAGTTGGGCCTGGACCCGAAGCGCTTGCGCCAGTACCGGGAGGCCTCGATGGCTCCGGTGTCGTTGGAAGCTCCCCTGGGGCGGGACGAGGAATCCAACCAGGTCTCTGAGGTCGTGCCGGACTTGAACGCGGCGGCGCCCTTTGAGCACCTGCTCAAGGAGAGCGATAACGACCTGCTCAAGGAGGTCTTTGCCACGCTGAAACCGCGGGAAAAGACCGTGCTGGCCATGCGCTATGGGCTGGAAGATGAAACGCCCAAGACGTTGGAGGAAATCGGCGGGCTCTTTGGCGTGACGCGTGAGCGCATCCGACAGATTCAGAATGAGGCGCTCAAAAAGCTTCGCGCCAAGGTCAGGAAGAAGGACCGTCCGGCCATTGAAGGGATGATGGCCCTGGCCGAATAACGGGGTCCTGGTCAAAGCCGCTTGGCCAAACGTCCGGCCAGGCGGTCAAGCGCGGGTGAACGGTCCATCGGGGCCAGGCGCGCCTCGATGAGGCAGAAGCTTTCCGTCCAGTTCTCGGCTTCGCGCAGGGCGCGGTCGAATTCCTGTTCGGTCTCAACAACGAAGCCGCGTCCGGCGCCAAGGACCTCCGGCAGCCGGCTGTAATGCCAGGTGGCGACATCGTTGTAAGGGCCGTCCTGCATGTGGCGTTCAGTGCCGAAGCCGGAATTGTTGAGCACAATCACCACGGGATTGAGCTCGTAGCGGACGGCGGTGGCCAGCTCCATGCCGGTCATCTGAAAGGCGCCGTCGCCTACCAATACTAAGGGGCGCAGCTTCGGGTTTGCCACCTGCGCCCCAATGCTTGCCGGCACCGCAAATCCCATCGAGGCATAATAGGCCGGCCCCAGAAACTCGGTGCGGTGGCGAATGAACAGGTCGGTGGCGCCGAAGAGGGCGTCCCCGACGTCACAGACCACCATGGTGGCTTCGGACAGGAACAGGTTCAGGCGCTCGAACAGGCGCCGAACGGTCAGTTTGGCCGGCGTGGCTTTGAAGCCCCAAGAGGAGAGCGGTTGGGCGTGAGGAATCCCTTGCAGCGACCGCCGGCGCAGGCGCAAGCCGAGCAGTCCGCGAGTAAAGTCCTTGAACCGGACATTTTCGTAAGTGTGATAGCGGATGGAGAGTTTCTCGCTCGTGGCTGAGATGGAGCGCATGGGGTCAAGGCGGGCGGTATAGACGCCCAGATTGATGTCCGTCATGAAGGCGCCGAGCATGATGAGGCAATCACTGCCCTCAACGTATTGGCGCACGTCGTCTCGGCCCATGGCCCCTTCATAGATCCCCAAATAGAAAGGATGCTGCTCCCCAATGACGGACTTGCCCAGGACAGTCGCCGCCACCGGAATGCGGGTCTTGCGCGCCAGCTCAAGCATCTCCTCCTGCAGCCCGAAGCGATGCACCTCAACATCGGCCAGAAGAACCGGTTGGCGGGCCTTATTGATCATCTCTTCGGCCTCGGCCAGGGCCGCTTGAAGGCTATGGGTGTCGCTGCGCTCGTGTATCTCCGCCGCACGATGGCGCCCAAGCCCCGGCACCAGGACACAGTCACGGGGCAACTCGATATAGACGGGGCGCTTGAACCGCAGGGCGGTGTGCAGCACCCGATCGATTTCCTGGAAAGCGGTCTGTGGGTCTTCTAACACCGTCGAGGCGATGGTTAACTGATCGAAGACCTTCTTCTGTGTGTCGAACTCACGCACCTTGTGGTGCAACAAGGGATTCTTGGCCCGCTCCTTCACCCCCGGCGCCCCGCTGATCACGACCACCGGGGACTTCTCGGCGAAGGCCCCCGCGATGGGATTCGCCACCTTCAGACCGCCAACGCAGTAAGTGATGCAGACCGCGCCCAAGCCGCGCACCCGCGCGTAGGCATCGGCGGCAAACCCCGCGCTCTGCTCATCGCACGTGTTAACAACGCGCAACTTGCTATTGGAGAGCAGCTCAAAAAATCCTAGGACATAATCCCCCGGTATTCCGAACACATGCCGGACCCCGTTGGCGTAGAGGCGCTGAATCAGGTATTCGCCGATCGTAAGGGTCTGGTCAGAGTTGCGCATTGGATGGTGGGTGATGGATGATGGATCTTCGATGTTGGTTGTTCGTTGTTGGTTGTTCGATGTTGGCTGTTCGTTGTTGGACGTTCGTTGTTGGACGTTCGTTGTTGGACGTTCGTTGTTGGACGTTCGCTGTTCGTTTTTGGTTGTTGGTTGCTCGTCCCCCCAGCCTCATACGCTGTGTTTAAACAATAGCACGTCTCCATCCCGCACCACATAATCCCGGCCTTCAATCCGGTAATGGCCTTTCTCCCTGGCGTGCGCGACAGAGCCCTCCTTGACCAGGCTCTCCCAGGCCACCGTCTCCGCCTTGATAAACCCGCGCTCGAAATCCGTGTGAACCGTCCGGGCCGCGCGAATTGCCGTATCCCCGCCGTGAAGCGTCCAGGCGCGCACCTCGTTTTCGTTGAAGGTGAAGAAGGTGCGGAGTCCCAGGACCTGGTAGGTCGCGCGAATGAGCGCCGAGACGCCGGTCTCTTTCACGCCGGTTTCTTCGAGGTACTGCCGCCCCTCTTCCGGCGAGAGGTCGGCCAAGTCACTCTCCAATTGCGCGCAAATGACGATGGTCTCGCAGCCGTGATGCGTGCGGGCGTAGTCGCGCACCTTGAGCACCTGCGGGTTGTTATCGCTGCCGGCGAGATCGTTCTCCTTCACGTTGGCGGCGAAGACCGTCGGCTTGTCCGTCAGCAGGAAGAAGCCGCGGACAATCTCCGTCTCCTCCGGGGAGAGGGGCAGGCCCAGCGTGTTGGCGGCCCGGCCCTTGTTCAGATGCGCGGCGAGTAGCTCCAGCAAATGGGCTTCGATGAGCGCGCGTTTGTCGCCCCGTTTCACATCGCGCGAGATCTTTTCCTGGCGCTTGCGAATGGCTTCCAGGTCGGCAAGAATCAACTCGGTTGCGACAATCTCGATGTCGCGCAACGGGTCGATGGCGCCCGCCACATGCACCACGTCCGGGTCCTCGAAGCAACGCACCACCTGCACAATGGCATCCACCTCCCGGATATGGCTCAGGAACTGGTTCCCCAGCCCCTCGCCTTTGGAGGCGCCCTTGACCAAACCGGCGATATCGACGAACTCGACCGTCGTGGAGATGAGCTTGCTGACTTGCGCCACCTTGGCCAGTTGTCCGAGCCTCTCATCCGGAACCGTCACCACGCCCAGGTTCGGTTCAATCGTGCAAAAGGGATAATTCTCCGCCGGCGCCTTGTGCGTCCGGGTGACGGCGTTGAACAAGGTGGATTTCCCAACATTCGGTAGCCCGACAATGCCTGCCTTCAGCATGAAGGCGAGTCTAAGCCCATTGGCATCGAGAAAGCACGAAAAAAATTGTCGCGCTTGACATCTGGCCCAGTTTCTGGCAAAGAATGGCTGTCTTTCCGCTCCGTATTCCCAGGCGGGGCGCGGGTTTGATGGCCTGTGAAAAAGGCGGATGCCAGGGCAAAGGTGAAGCGCGCGCGACGCGTGGTCGGGGCGCCACAGCGGAGGACTGCCTTTACCTTGATTGAACTGCTGGTGGTCATCGCCGTGATTGCCATCTTGGCGGCGTTGCTCTTGCCAGCCCTGAGCCACGCCCGCTCCAGCGCCGACTCGGCGGTCTGCCGGAGCAATCTGCACCAACTCGGCCTGGGCTTGGAAATGTACGTCATGCAGGAGGGCGGCTATCCGCTCACGCGTTACGTGTTCGAGGAGCTCCGTCCGGTCATTCGCGCCCCGTGGTCGGCGAACAATTACACCGGTGCGAGCGGCACGCCGACGACCATCACCATACCGGAGCTCTGGACTTACATTGGCCCGCGACGTGGCGTGTATTGCTGCCCCGGCTACAGCCGAGTCAGGGGCAGGTTCCAGTGGAGTAACCCGCCCCCTGGCGTCCACGGCCCAGAGTCGCAGCCGTTCGAATACTCCGGAAGCTACGGATACAACGCCGAAGGCATGGGGGGATTTTGGGGCGGTGGCCGGACGCCCGGCAAGGACCCTGATGGAGAGCTCCCTTGGAGCGGGTTAGGTATGCAGGGCGGTCCAAATGGTAATGCTTCCGCTCCCGTCCGCGAGGGACAGGTGGCCGTGCCGAGCGACATGCTCGCGCTGGCCGACTCGACCATGATATCCGCAACGGATTTCCTGGTCCAGGATAAAGGACCTCCCCTAGGCATGTTCCTGCTCGATTGCGGCTTTTCCAGTACTCGGCCGCTGGACGATATAGGCAGGTTCTACAACCAAGCGGTGAGAGGTCTGCCGGACAGTCCGGTGGCCAGGGCCTATCGTGGCCGGCATGGCGGGCTATGGAACGTCGTATTCTGCGACGGCCACACTGAGAGTCTCCGTCCTGCCGCCTTGTGGGACTTGAGCAAGCCTTTGGCGGCCCGGAGGTTGACCCGGGACCACCGCCCGCACAACCCACTCTGGGCCGCAAACGGGACGCCGGCACCGCCATAGGCGCGCACGATGCGCCGGGCGACGGGGCCTTGCTTGTCTGCCGCGCCGAGTTCGGACTCTCGCTCAGGCAGGCTTCCACCAGGATAGAGGTGTCAAGAAACTGCTTCACGGGCGCAACCTCCATTCCCGCATCTGCCGGACGGCCGCGCCACTGTCCCAGTCCCCCGGCAATCCCGACTTACCCTCGACAAACCCGCCATGCTGCGACACATTGGCCTCTGGATGTCTTTGCAGAATCAACCGTTAATGATTGCCGGGCGGCTCTTCCGCTCCCGGCTCATTGTCGGCACCGGCAAATTCTCCTCTCCCGAGGCGATGAGTGACGCGCTCAAGGCCAGCGGGGCGGAGATGGTGACGGTGGCGTTGCGGCGGGCCGACCTGAGCGGGCGCAGAGACCCGTTCGCCAATATCCTGGAATTCATCGATTCATCGAGTTTCCTGGTGCTTCCCAATACGAGCGGCGCGATGAACGCCGAGGAAGCGGTGCGGATGGCGCGCCTGGCGGTGGCGGCGGGCCTGCCCAACTGGGTGAAACTGGAAATACACCCCGACCCGCGCTATTTGTTGCCCGACCCGGTCGAGACGCTCAAGGCGACCGAGGCGTTGGTGAGCGAAGGGTTTGTGGTGCTGCCGTATATCAACGCCGATCCGGTGCTGGCCAAACGCCTGCAGGACGCCGGCGCCGCGACCGTCATGCCTCTGGGCTCACCTATCGGCTCGAACCGGGGCGTTCAAACGCGCGACCAGATTCGCATCATCCTCGAACAGGCCACCGTCCCGGTGGTTGTGGATGCCGGCCTGGGCGCCCCCAGCCATGCCGCCGAGGCAATGGAAATGGGCGCCGACGCGGTGCTGGTGAATACCGCCATTGCCGTCGCCACTGATCCGCCCCGAATGGCTGTGGCCTTCAGGATGGCGGTCCAGGCCGGACGCGCCGCATTCGAGTCCGGGCTGGCGGCGCAGCAGGAGACCGCTTCGGCGACCAGCCCGTTAACCGCATTTCTCGATTAAGGGACCATCGGATGGACACTCACTCGGGCAAGATCACCGCCGAACAACTCCGCGCCACCAAGGCGCAGGGACGGCGGATAGCGTCGCTGACGGCCTACGATTTTCCGATGACCCGGCTTCTGGATGAAGCGGGCATCCCGCTGATCCTTGTGGGCGATTCCTTGGGGATGGTTGTGCTTGGTTACCCGGACACCACGCACGTGACGATGGCGGACATGGAACATCACGTCCGCGCCGCCGCGCGGGCCAAGCCTCGCGCCCTGCTGGTGGCGGACATGCCTTTTGGCAGTTGTCAGACGGTGGAGAGCGCCCGCAGCAACGCCGCCCGGCTGGTTCTTGCCGGCGCCGAGGCCGTGAAGGCCGAAGGCGGCCAGGAAATCGAGGCGCAGGTGCGGGCCATTGTAGAGAATGGCATTCCCTTTCTTGGCCACTTGGGCATGCTGCCTCAACACGTGCTGGAGGAGGGCGGCTACCACGTCAAGGGCAAGAAGGAGAGCGAGCGCGAGAAACTGTTCCAGGACGCCGAGGCCCTGGTCCGAGCCGGGGCGTTTGCGATCGTCCTGGAGTTGGTCAAGGCCTCCGTGGCCAAGGAACTGACGGAGCGCCTCCCTATTCCGACCATTGGCATCGGAGCCGGGCCGGATTGCGACGGCCAAATTCTGGTGACCCCCGACCTGCTCGGCATGCTCCCCTGGTACGACCTCAAGCACGTCAAACCCAGGCTCAATGCCGCCGAGCAGATTCGCGCCGTGGTGGGGGAGTGGAAGAAGGCGGTGATGGATGGCGAGCGAGGCTAAAATGGGCGCATCACGCCTGAACAGATTAAGCCACATTGACGAGCGGGGCGAGGCCAGCATGGTCGATGTCTCCGCCAAGCCGCCCTCCGTCCGAGAGGCGGTGGCCCGCGGCGAAATCCGCCTCCGGAGCGCCACATTGCAGCTTATCCAATCCCATACAATGGCCAAGGGCAACGTGCTGGCCGCCGCGCGCCTGGCCGGCATTATGGCCGCCAAAAAAACCGGCGAGCTGATCCCGCTTTGCCATCCATTGCCCCTCACCCATTGCGAGGTCAATTTTGAAACCCCCCCATCACAGGACCGCATCGTCATTACCGCCTCGGCCAAGATTTCCGCTCAGACTGGCGTCGAAATGGAAGCCCTCACCGCCGTCAGCGTCGCGGCGCTGACCATTTACGACATGTGCAAGGCGGTTGATAAAAAGATGCGGATTACCGGGATCAAACTCCTGTCCAAAACCAAGCGCTTTGAGTAATCACTACCACGACTGAGGCGTGTCATTCGTGTCTTCTCAATCACCTGACTAGCCGGGGTTAATCTCACCCCTGGGCGGCAGGTCCGAAGGTTTCAGGTCCTCCACCGACACGACGTGCAATGGTTTAATGCCAACGCCCAACTCGTCTTTACCGATAACCATGATCGATGACTTTGTCAATAGCCGTGGCCCGTTCACCTGATG
This sequence comes from bacterium, assembly GCA_021784555.1. Taxonomy (GTDB): domain Bacteria; phylum Verrucomicrobiota; class Verrucomicrobiia; order Limisphaerales; family UBA8199; genus JAJYHY01. Next base: position 9,419 of record JAJYHY010000082.1, on the reverse strand, counting down.
CCGACGTTTTCTCGGATTTTTGGCCTGTAAGATGCTATTATTACAAAAGTGCCGTGCCGCCCTGAACGTGAGCATTCGGGCGGCCGGCGCCCAAACATAGAAATGCGAAAGCTCTTATGACTACAAAGAGGCCCGTTGGTCTCATGGTTCCTGCCCGGGACACGCGGGCGGTTTTGTATGGAAGCGGAGGCCAAGACCGCGAGCGGGGGTTCACCCTCATCGAATTGTTGGTCGTCATTGGGATTATCGGGATATTGGCCGGCCTGCTGCTGCCGGCGCTGAGCCGGGCAAAGGAGCGCGCCCGGGCAATTGCCTGCTTGAACAACCTCAGGCAGGAGGGACTGGCCATGGCCATGTACACGGACGAGACCGGTTATTATCCGCCGGGGCATATTGCGGGAGTCACACAGTGGGACCTGTGCGTCGGCCCCTACGTCGGGGGAAAGAACAACCCCCTCATCCCGGAAGCACGCACGGCGGTCTTCATGTGCCCATCCGTCCGGGTGGGCGACGTGGGAACCCAATTGAATTATTCGGCCAATCCCAACGTCTGCAAGGAAATTACCCCGGCCGCGGGCCAGGTCAAAGCCGATACGCTCCGGCGCGCAGCCGACACCATTGTCGTTTCCGATGCCATTCAGTACAGCAGTGACGGCAGTTCTCACGCCATTTTTTGGGGAGTCCAGGGCAGTGACGGCGAGTTCATTTACTGGAACAATGGCGACCCCGCCAACGCCGGCAAGCCCATCCCGCTCGGCGCTGACGTGGACAAGGCCTTCGCCACCAGCGACCCGACGGGATCCAACTTCCGCTACCGTCATTCAGAAGGGGTCAACGCGTTGATGGGCGACGGCCATGAAGAGCATTTCCGCAAAGGCAGCATTCAGGATAGGAACGTTTATACGTGCTATTGACCAATAGTTGGCGTCCCCGATGTAGCAATTCGAGACACCCCAGCGAAGACCTCGGTTCCTAAGCAATCCAACATGAACAGCCAATTTGCGATTTGCGATTTGCGCTTCAAAACGAGCGCCGCGGCGTCAGGCGCGGGGTCAGTCCTCACTTTTTCCGCGGTGAAGGAAGGGAAGTGGCGGAAAAGAGTGCGGGACTGACCCCGGCCAAGGTCTAACATGCATACCAACCGGGCAGACAAAGATTCGGAAGCCATCGAAGGCCAATTCCGGCAAGACGGACCCACCCCCGCCAGCGCCGCAGTCACGACGGTGCTCGGGCCCGGTCGCGCCTCGGACACCGCCTCGACCGGCGGCTTTACTGTTTCTGAGCACCTCCGCCCGGCGGTGGCGGGGCGCTTTCTGACCGTCAATGGCGCCCGGTTCTGGGTTCGCGGCGTCACCTACGGCACCTTCCGTCCAAACAAGCAGGGTGAGCCGTTTCCCGCCCACGCCACCGTCCGTGAGGATTTCCGGCAAATGCGCCAGGCCGGCATCAACACCGTCCGAGTCTATACCCCCCCGCCCGATTGGCTGGCCGACGCCGCCGCCGAGACGGGTCTTTACATTGTGGCCGACATCTGTTGGGGCCCCAGGCGGTGCGAGCTGGATCAGCCCGGCCGCCTCAAGCTCATGTTCGATTGGACACGCCAGCACAGCCGGCGCCTGGCCGGGCATCCGTCAATGCTCCTGTTCTCAATTGGGAATGAGATCCCGCCCTTGATTGTTCGCTGGTACGGACAGCGCCGCGTGGAGGATTTCCTTCGCCACCTCAATGCCATTGTCAAAGAAGAGGCGCCTCACGCCCTGACCACCTACGTCAACCACCCGCCCACCGAGTATTTGAGCCTGCCGTTTATCGATGTGGAATCCCACAATGTGTACCTGGAAAGTGAGCCGGAGATGCGCGGCTACCTCGCCCGGCTGCAGGCCCTCGCCCACGAAAAACCAGTGCTCCTGGCCGAGGCGGGATTGGATTCACGCCGGCACGGCGAAGCGGCACAGGCCAGGTTCCTCGATTGGCAGATACGGGCCGCGTTCGAAAAAGGCCTGTGTGGGGCCATCGTCTATGGGTGGACAGACGAATGGGGCATTTTCAACTCGGACATTGACACCTGGAGCTTCGGGCTTACCGACGCGCAACGCCGCCCCAAAATGGCCCTGGAGGCCGTCAAGCGCATTTACTTCGGCAACCTCTACCAGTTCCGCACCACGCCGTGGCCGCTGGTCTCGGTCATTGTCTGCTGTTACAACGCCGCCACGACCCTCGACGAGTGCCTCCGCTCGCTCAAGGCTCTGCGTTATCCGAACTTTGAGGTCATTGTCGTCGATGACGGCTCACGCGACGGCACTCACTCCGTTGTCGAGCGCCACGGAGTTCGCTGCATTCGCGTGCTCAATGGCGGCCTGAGCGGCGCCCGCAACCTGGGCATTCAAAACGCCCGCGGCGAGATCATCGCCTTCATCGACGCGGACGCCAGCGCCGACCCGGAATGGCTCTACTACGTTGTGGCCGGCCTGGAGGAGAATGAGGCCTTTGCCGTGGGCGGCCCGAACATCTCTCCACCGCGGGACGGCTTCACCGCCCAGTGCGTGGATGAATCCCCTGGAAATCCGACTTGCGTGCTGGTCGATAACGAACGCGCCGAGCATATCGCCGGGTGCAATATGGCCTTCAGGCGCCAGGCCTTCGAGTTGGTTGGCCTGTTCGATAGCCAGCACCGAGCGGCAGGCGACGACGTCGATCTCTGCTGGCGCCTCCTGGCTGCCGAAAAGAGAATCGCTTACCACTCCAGCGCGCTGGTGTGGCACCACCGCCGGCCCACGATCCGCGCCTATTTGCGCCAGCAAAGCGGCTACGGCTTCGCGGAGGCGCATCTCCAGCATCGCTACCCGGGACGATTCAACTTCTTCGGTTACCCGGTCTGGGAAGGAGGCGTCTATGACAGTCTCCATTCTCAACTTCGCCGGCAAGGGCTGCCCGTCGTGTTCAGTCCGCGCGTTTACCGCGGCCTCTTCTGCGGCGCCCAATTTCAGACCTTATATCAGCCGTTCATGACCTGGTGGTTCCAAATCTTCACCACGACCGAGTGGTTGGTGATGGCGGGTTGCTCTCTGCTCTCCGGTATCCTGGCCTGCTTCTACGGCCCGGACTGGGTGAGCTCAGCTTTTCTCGCGTTGGGGACCATCTTGGCCGCCTTGGGCACAGGCGCGGGATTGCTGGCCGGTTGGCGCGGAGCGCAAAGGAAGGGGTGGAAAGGCTGGAAGCGGTGGCGCGGCCTGCTGACCATCGGTCTGCTGCATTTGCTCCAGCCCCTGGCCCGCTCCGCGGGCCGCGTCAAGGGGCGCTGGCGCTTGCGCAAGACCCAAAGCCCGTTTCTGGAAACCGGCCTGCTCTACGGCAACCTGGCCAAGCGCGACGTATGGCTGCGCCACCTCCTGGCCCACATGAGATCCTGCGGCTGGATGGCGCGGGCCTGCAACGAGTGGGACGACGCGGACATCGAGGTGCTGGGGCCGGGCCCATACCGGCTCAAGCTCTCTTCAGTCTATGAAGAAATCCTGGAGCATGCCTCCCATTACATCCGTTACCGGGTGGAGGTGAGGATGAAGCCTCAGGCGCCGCTGATGGTCGCCTTTTTAATGGCCCTGCTCGTAGGGCTGACCCAGGTGCTTTACCTGGCGCCCATGGCCATACCTATTGTGGCGGTGCTCCGCCGGTATGTGCAGGCCCGGAAAACGATGACCCAGGCCGTTTCCCAAATGGCCATGGAGTGCGGCTGGCCCATTGGCATGCCCAAAGCCACGAAGTATCCCTGATGCTCTCTCGCGTCCTGACATATTGGGGCAACGCCCGCGCGGAGATTGTTCTCGGAGGCATCGTCCTGCTCTTCACGACCCTGGTTGAACTGCTCCAGCCCTGGCCGTTAAAATGGCTGGTTGATTACGTCTTTGGCACTCAGCCGGTGCCGGCCTGGTTGAGCGGCATCTGGCCCGGCTTGACCGTCCGGCAAAGCGTCGGCGCCATTACCGCCGTGTGCGTCTCCATCCTGGTCCTGGCGCTGGTGCATCGGGGCGGTCTGGCCGCGGGCAATTTCCTCCTGATCCGGGCCGGCGCCCGCATCGTGCAGCGGCTCCGCTGCGAGGCCTGCGATCACTTGCACCGTCTGTCCCTGGCCTATCATGATCGCACCAAGGTTGGAGACTCCCTTTACCGTGTGGCCTACGACGCCCATGCGGCGCAAACTCTTCTCAATGGCGCATTGGTGCCGGCGGCCAGCGGTGGGTTGGTCCTGTTGGGCGCCCTGGTAATCATGCTGCGCATGAATGTGCTCCTGACCCTGGTGACGGTTTCGGTCGCACCGCTATTTTTCTTTATCATCCGGGGCTTTGGCCGGCGCATTGACGAGCAAACCCGCCGCTACCACGAGCACGAAAGCGCGCTCGTCTCCACTATGCAGGAATCTCTCTCCTCCATCCGGGCCATCCAGGCCTTCACCCTCGAACCGGAGACCGGCCAGCGGTTCCGCGCGCAGTCCGAGCGGAGCCTGGACGCCAATCAGCGCATGACGCGGACTCAGTTGCTCTATTCGGCCTGCGCCGCCCTGGCGGTGTCGATCGGCACGGCGGCGGTCGTTTGGGTGGCGGCGCACCTGAAGCTCCAAGGCAAGTTGCAGATTGGCGACATCCTGGTGTTCCTCGCCTACTTGGGAATGCTCTACCAGCCCATGAACACCTTTAGCCAAAGCGCCGGGGTCGTCCAGTCATCAGGCGCCCAGCTCAAGCGCGTTTTCGCCCTCATCGATGCCGTTCCTGACATCAAGGACCGTCCCGGCGCCATCAGCCTCCCCTCCGTCACCGGAGCCATCGAATTCAAGCAGGTGTCTTTTCAATATGAACCCGCCCTGCCGGTGCTCAAGGAAATCAGCCTGAAAGTCGCTCCCGGGCAGGTGCTGGCCCTCGTCGGCCGAACCGGCGCTGGAAAGACCACCCTGGCCAGCTTGTTGCTCCGGTTCTACGACCCCGGCGCGGGCTCCATTCTGCTCGACGGCCACGACCTGCGAGACCTCAAGTTGGCCTGGCTCAGGCGGCAGGTCAGCATCGTCCTTCAGGACCCCATCCTTTTCTCAACCTCCATTTCCCAGAACATCGCTTACGGCAAGCCGGGCGCCTCGCCACAGGAAATCACGGAAGCCGCGCGCCGGGCCCAGGCGGACGCGTTCATACGCGCCATGCCCCAGGGCTATGACACCGTCATCGGCGAGAGGGGCGTTACCCTCTCTGGCGGCCAGCGCCAGCGCCTGTCTATCGCTCGCGCCTTTCTCAAGAATGCCCCGATCCTCATCCTGGATGAGCCAACCTCTGCCTTGGATACCCAAACCGAGCAGGCGCTGCTGGCCTGCCTGCGCCAGCTCATGCGCGGGCGCACCACGCTGATCATCGCGCATCGGCTCTCGACCGTGCGCGAAGCGGACCTGATCGTCGTGCTCGAAGAGGGCCTCGTCCAGGAGCAAGGCGCCCACGAGGAGCTCCTCCGCCACGACAACCTTTATGCGGCGCTTTACCAGGCCCAGTGGGGCGAACGCGCCGTTTCCGAATCATTAACCAAGGCCAGTTAAACTCGCGGACCTGCCCGCGTTCCCTATGAAAACCGCCCACTCCAAATCCTCGTCTGAACGTCATCCGTCACGGAGACTGACACGGTCGGCACTCCGTAGCGCAGACTTCCAAGTCTGCTGTGCCGCGGGCTTCCAAGCCCGCCGACCCAGACCCTCTGAGCGGCCATCCGGCTGGGAAGCCGGCGATACGGCAGGTTCGGAGGCCTGCGCTACAAGTTCCTCAATAGCCGTGCGTCGTTCATTGCCTTCGCGTTTCGTCCAAACCGCCCTTCTTGCCATGACTGCGCTGGGCTTATTCGCCGGCCTCCAGCCCGCGCAAGCCGGGTCGATCCTCCAGACAGTTTCCCGCGTCGCCGACCTCAATCCCGGACCCGACGGCTCCTATCCGACGAATCTCTACGTCGCCGATGGGCTGCTCTTCCTGAGCGCCTACACCCAGGCCACCGGGTGGGAATTGTGGAAGTACGACGGCACAAATCTCAGCCTGGTCAAGGACATCAACGATACCGTCACCGACCTCGGAGGCGGCCTCATTGAGGGCAACAGTTCTTACCCGTCCAATTTCCGCGAGTATGACCAGAAGCTCTATTTCTCCGCTTACGACCCGCGCCGGGGCGGCGAGCTATGGGAGACGGATGGAACCACCACCACCCGCGCGGCCGACATCAACCCCGATGCCAATGACACTGTCAAATCCAACCCCAACAGCTCGTGGCCATCTGGCCTGACCGTCATGCAAAACATGCTCTACTTCAGCGCCAATGGCGGCCCGTCGCTCAATTATGAGCTGTGGCGCTTCGACGGCTCCCAGGCCTCGCTCTTCGCCAATATCCATCCCGATGGCGGCACCGATGGCAGTTCCTATCCGCAGGGCTTGACCGTGTTCAACAACCAACTCTATTTCATGGCCGACGACGGCGCCCATGGCTACGAACTCTGGACCGCGGACCCGACAGCCGCCAGGCTGCTGGCCGACATCAACCCCGGCGACAGCTCCAGCAGCTCATACCCCAAGCACTTCACCGCCCTGAACAATACCCTCTATTTCCAGGCCTACGACAGCGCCCACGGCTTCGAGTTGTGGAAGACCGACGGCACGAACGTCTCACTGGCCGCAGACATCAATCCCGGCAGCGGCAGTTCGAACCCCGACGAGCTCACGCCTTTCCAGGGCGCCCTCTACTTCAAAGCCACCGACGGCCCCGACGGCTACCAACTCTGGAAATTCGACGGAACCAACGCCACCGTCGCCGCCAGAATCAATCAGAACGGGAGCTCCAGCCCGAAAGACCTCACGGTCTTCAATAACCGCCTTTATTTCGCCGCGGATGACGGCGTCCATGGCTGGGAGCTATGGTCTTTCGACGGCCAGGTCGCCTCGCTGGTTGCCGATCTCAACCCGAACGGAGATTCTTTCCCTGAAGATTTGACCGTGTTCAACGGCGCGCTTTACTTCGTGGCAACGACTCCCGCCACTGGCTATGAACTCTGGCAATACGATGGCCGGTCCGTAACGCTCGCCGCCGACATCAATCCCGGCCCCGCAAGCTCCTTCCCGCGCTCCCTCACCGTCTATAACGGCCAACTGTGCTTCTCGGCGGCCGGGGATGGACTCAACGATTTTGAGCTCTGGAGCCTGAAACAGGAACAGGCCCCCTTGAACATCACCATCACCGGTCTGGACATGCTGGGTTCCGGGGCGAGCGCCTCGTTCCGCGTTTCATGGGACACCGTTGGAGGCACGACCAATTTCGTCGAGGTCTCCACCAATTCACCCGCCGGGCCCTACAGCGATCTCAGTGCCCCAATTGTTATCCCAGGCACGCAACCCGCAGCCACAAACTATACCGATTCGACCGCCCCCAGCGGAAATGCCAAGTGGTACCGCATCCGTGTTGCCGGCGCGCAATGAGTTGGTCCATCAGACCAGCGGCGCGGAGTGCGGGAGTTCGGACAATTTCCAGAGGCACCGAGCGGCTGCCCCTTTTCGGCAGAGACGACACCACCGTCAACACGGCCACCTTGCCCTGAGAGCGGCTTGAGTTGTATGAGCACACCTTGCAAGGTGTGCTCAAACCCGTTTTGGCTCCCGACGCCCCGGTTGGTATGAAATGTCCAAACCCCAGCGGAGGTCGCACCGCCGCGTCCCTGCCTCCACAAGCTGCTGACCAGTTACGGCGGCGATGCAGCAGGTTCGGAGACCCGCGTGACGAGTTTGTCAACCGCCGTGCCCCAGTGGCGGGCATAGCGGCATTTCTCAGTGCGCATTATGCATTGGTCGTCGCTCTCCAGAAACTCGTTTTGCAAGTATCACGGCAGTAACAACTTATGAAAAGTCAGGTTTTGGCAGCCCGTTCGCCTATGTGCGCACCAGTTTCTGGTGCAACTGAGACCCCGCCCGGGGTTTGGTCGCTCATTGGGCAGCCCTTCCGGCTCCAATGCCAAAATGGTCAATGCCTAGTGCTCAAGGCGCAATGAGATTGCAGCTCCATTCCATTAGACGCAAGCAGGCCGGGCTCTGGCTCAGGGCTTGGCGCGGAGAGTAGTGGCGAGTTGGGCCTGCATCTTGGGGTCGAAGTCGGAGGGGTCCTGGTAAAAGTAGCAGATACGGGACCCGTCGGTATTCCAGGTATGGAGATACCACATCTTCTCGAATTGAAACCAGCGAGCCGAACCGTCGATGAACACCTCGTTGCCGCCTTCGGGCAACGGTGAACCCGGCCGGCGATGAGGAGGAGCATCCTTGTAAGCCGTATCCCGGCCACCGCCCCACCTGCCGTCGATCTTGATGACCGTATCCGCCGCCAGGCACCAGGATGGGCGCGAGGTGGCGGTTTTGATTGGGCTGCGCGATGGAAAGGCGCCGGCGGGATTGTGCCAGGTGGGGATGCCTCCGAAGTATTGGTAGCCGATAGACCACTGCTGGTATTCCGGTTCCCAATCCGGGAACGTGGGTCTTTCAGGGCAGGTCCAAATGGAAGTGATGTGATTGGAGCCGACGACGAGCCCGACGGTCGCCGCGAGCTTCGATTCGATTTGGTTAATGGCAAGCTGCACGATGGGCTCATTGCCCGGGCCCGCCGGGGCGGTTGGATTCTCTTTGCGCGCCTCGACGACCTTGTCATTGCTGTCCGCCGCATAGACGTTCATGCCAACGGCTATCTGCCTCAAGTTATTCAGGCAGCGCGTCCGTTGGGCCTTCTCCTTGGCTCGAGACAGGGCCGGAAGGAGCATTGCCGCAAGAATCGCGATGATCGCAATAACCACCAACAGTTCGATCAGGGTGAAGGCGTGTCGTGGATCCGGGCGGCTGGGCGGGTCGCGGGGGATGCCTGCCGCAGGCGGCGAGACGAGTTCAAGGCAGCGGCGAGTAATAGTTTCGAGTTCCATGAGTCGTAAGCGTGAGCTCAATTTGAATATAATCGCAAGCATAAATTTGGCTATCCGACCTCGGCCGCGGCTATGGACAAAGTCGTAGCGCCGACTGGTAGTCTCTCCTAGCACATCTCTTACATGCTTATTTACAACGGCTTAGAAAAGTATGTTATCAAATTATGCCTAAACATTCGGTAAACCCCGCCTGGGGAGAAGGTCAGGGCGTAGCGCGCAGGATCTGCCGGAAACCGGGGTGCAAGGCATAAATCCAGATGTCTTTAGGCGGGAGGACTGATTGGTGCTTTTTCTCCAGCTTGCCTCGCCCTTGAGTTGTTCCGACCCGTATCCAATTGGCGGCGCGGTAGGAGGCGCCCGAAAAGCGGGGCCCTTCCACGAAGCTTTCCAGCAGCAACGGTTCGTAACCGTAGCGCCAGGTCCAGTCGGCCCGGAGGGGTCTGGGGATGGCCGAGAGGAT
>JAJYHY010000469.1 GCA_021784555.1 bacterium | reverse complement strand
CGGTGGACCGAAGTCCGCGAGACGGGCCTGGAGGCACCTCGCCGCCCAGATTGTCGCTTCCACTGCCACCGTCTTCCGTGTACTCTGTGGTTCGCTGCTGTCTTTTGGTCTTTCTCCGCGGGCTCATTCCGGGCTTGGCATGGGCAGCAAGTTCTGGTTAAGTCGGCGCGCTCAATGATGCGACCGCGCCTGAATGCTATACTGGTGTTGAGCCTGCTGGCCCTTTCCCTCAAGGTAATGGCGCAGGCCAGGCCGGGTTGGGAGGTTTATTCCCCCTGGGGACAGGGCGCGGTGGTGTATGATTTCGAGAAGCAGCTTGCCACCGCCACCAACGGGGTGGTCATCAAGTACGAAAACACGGTGCTCACCGCCGACACCGTGACTTGGAATGAGAGGAGTGGAGAGGCGATTGCCGACGGTGACGTCCGCGTTCAAAGAGGCGATGAGACGTGGGTGAGCCAGCACCTGGCCTATAATTTCTACACGCACCAACTCCAGGCCGGGCAATTTCGCATGGGCCAACCGCCGGCGTATGCCGGGGGGCAGGGCCTGCACGGCGAATTGACCAACCGGGTCTATGTGGCGACCAATGCGGTCGTTACCGGCGACGACGTTGCCCAGCCGTCGGTCAAAATCCGGGCCAGCTATATTCGGGTTGAGCCCGGCAAACGAATCATCGCCCACAACGCCGTGGTGTATATCATGGATGTGCCCATGTTCTATTTCCCTTATTATTCCCGGCGCCTGGGGCCGCGGGCCAACACCTTCAATTTTGTGCCCGGCTATCGCAGCAGCTTCGGCCCATTCCTGCTGGCGGATTATACCTGGTTCCTGAATGATGAATTGGACGGGAAGCTGCACCTGGATTACCGCGAGCGGCGCGGCGTGGGCGCCGGTCCGGACCTAAACTTTCACCTGGGCCGCTGGGGCGATGGCGCCTTGCGCTACTATTATCTCCATGACATCGACCCGAACGCCGATGCGGCGGCCGGGGCCTCGATTCCCCAGAACCGAGAGCGTGTCTATTTCGCCTACCAGGCCAATCCGCAGACGAATTTCAACGTCAAAGCCATGGTTCGCTACCAGGGCGACACCAACATCATCCGCGAGTTCTTTGAGCGCGAATACCGGGATGACCCACAGCCGAACACGTTTATCGAAGCCAACAGGTTCTGGAACAATTTGAGCCTCGACCTTTACGCCCAGCCGCGCGTGAACGATTTCCTGGAGACGGTGGAGAGTCTCCCCGATGTGCGCCTGACCGCCTTCCGCACACAGTTGGGCAACTCGCCCTTTTATTACGAGAGCCAAAGCTCAGCCGGCTATTACCGGCGCCTGTTCCCCGAACTGGACTCGCTGACGCTGGGCACGAACTACGAGGCCGGGCGGGTCGATACCTATCACCAGATCACCTTGCCCCACACATTTTTTGGGTGGCTCAACGTCGCGCCCCGAGTCGGCGGACGCTACACCTATTACAACGGCGATTCCGGCCCCGGCCAGCCCAGCGAACAGCAATCGCGGGGCGTGTTCAACACCGGCGCCGAGGTCTCTTTCAAGGCCTCGCAACTCTGGCCGTCCGTCCAGAGCGGGGCGCTCGATTTGGACGGCGTGCGGCACATCGTCGAGCCTTCCATCAATTATGTCTATGTTCCTGCGCCCACCGTGCCCCCCAGCCAACTGCCTCAGTTCGATTACCAACTGCCGAGCCTGCGCCTGCTGCCAATCGATTTCCCCGATTACAACGACATCGACTCCATCGACAGCGAGAATGTTATGCGCTTTGGCATCCACAATAAGCTCCAGACCAAACGAAACGGGGCGGTGGTCAACTTCCTCGACTGGAATCTCTACACGGATTGGCGCATCAAACCGCGCGCGGACCAAACCACTTTCTCCGACCTCTACTCCGACCTCGAATTGCGTCCCCGCTCCTGGCTCGGCCTGGAATCGATAACCCGTTATGACCCGGAGCGCGGCCAGTTGAACCTGGCATATCATACCCTGACGCTGAGGCCAAACAGCACCTGGAGCTGGAGCATCGGGCATTTCTATCTCGCGAACGACGTGCCCGATTTCCCCGGCCTCGGCAATAACTCCCTGATCAGCATTTTCTATTACCGCGTCAACGAGAACTGGGGCTTCCGCCTTTATCACCGCTTTGAACCCCTTACCGGCGCGCTCCAGGAACAGGCCTACACCGTCTATCGCGACATGCGCAGTTGGACCGCGGCGCTGACCTTCAGAACCAGGGACAATCCCACCGGCCCCCAGGACGTCACTGTCGCTTTTACGTTCTCGTTGAAGGCCTACCCGCGCTATGGCGTCTATGACGATATGGCCTACGGCAACCTCTTGTTGGGGCCGTAGAGCTTTAGCCCTCTTACGTTAAATTTCCGCCTCATCGTCGTGCAGGTAAACCGAGACGTTCTCGAACTGGTACGTGCCGGCCAGTTCTGATTGCAGGTCGGCCGAGCGGGCGGTGTCGCGCAGCAGGAGCCGGTAGCTCAAGTCGGTGCCCTCCGCGGTCGAGCGCCGGTCGCCGGTCAGGTCCACCCGGGTCGCGTGCCGTTTGAGAACCTGTTTCAGGGCGGCCAGACCGGACGCCACGTCGCCGGTGACGCGCAAGGTGAGCACGGCGTCATAGCGGGCGCGGGTGCCGAAGGAGACAAAGCGCAGGCACACAAAGGCCAGAGCGATGCCGAGGAAGGCCAGGAAAGCCGTCGAGAACCGCCTCGTGCCAAGGGCCATCCCCTCCATGATGGCCCAAAGAATGAAGCTGGTGTCGCGCGTATCCTTGAGCACATTCCGGAAACGGACGACGCCAAACACGCCCAACAGGCCGAAGGCGACAATGAGGCTGTTAGCCATCGCCACCATCATCATAGAGACGAGCAGCGGAAGCACAGCCAGCGCGCAGTATTTGCACACGGGCGTCTGCTGGAGATTGAAGATTCGCACGAGGTCAACCATCCATTTGGGCGGGCGCTCGTCGAACTTCAACTCCAGGATCACTCCGTCGGCGGGAAATGGCGTCAGGTATGGTGGCATGTATGGTTGCCACCCGCGTTTGGGAACCTCGAGCCGGCCGCTGCCGTCGTAGCGGCTGCCGCGAATCCGCCGGTCGAAGGTTACGCGCAGTTCTTCGTCCTCCGGAGACTCCCAGATCTCCCGGAAATAGGAGACGTAGATTGTTGCCTCCGCTCGCGACGTATTGGCGAAGCCCCAAAAATCCTCATTGACATCTTGCCGCCGTTTTCCATGGAGGAGATGGGCGCAGTCCGCATAGTAAGGTTGGGCGGGCCAGCCCGAGGTGAGGATTTCGCGCACGCCCTCGCGCGAGATCATGGCCCGTTCCTTGCGGATGACCTCACTCACCCGACGCTTGACTTCCAGAAACGCCGGACGTTTCCACTCATTATCGTAAAAGCGGATGCGCAGTTTCATGCGGTTCTTGTGCCCGGTGAAGCCTTGGCGGAAGAAGCACCAGTCCGGCGAGTCCATGTAGAGACTGATGACCGGGCGCCCCCGGATAGGACCGGAACCGTTGTGCTCGGATGGGCGGAGGTAGCCGTGACGGCCGGCACCCGCGGTTCGTGCGGGGACCGATCAGCCGAGGAAGCATTCAGGCACACAGGCGCAGATTGGTTCATCTTCAACCGCTGTCCTTTGCAGGACCATTGTGACAAACGTGTAACATTTCGCGCAGCCTGCGGTCAAGACTTCTCGACGCGGGCGTAGGAGCGTGGGCGCACGACAGAATTCTTCGTAGCGCGGGATTGCCCCGACGCGTCGGGATATCGCCGAATTGCATTCAGCAGGGCGCGGGTTCTTCGAGACCGGTTGCGTTGCGCGAGGGCCTGGGATTGCAAATCCGCAATACAGCAGGATGCCATCCTGCGCCGCCACGTTGCGGCCTACCATCTGGCTTGCCAATTCGTCAAAAACTCCTGATGCGGCTGGTCGTCGTCATTCCACCTGGCCAAGACATCCGGACGGGTGGAAAACAGTTTTTCGGGCTTCAATGTTTCGACGTGGTCGTCGCAGAAAAGGACATTAAAGCGCAGATTGTGTCGGCGCTGAAAAACTCCGTCGCCCAGGCCTGGCCATGGTCCGCCCATGGAATTGGTAGCCTTTAGCGGGCCCGGGGTTAGAACATTGGCGCCCATGAGCCGCAACTGGGTTCCCCAAAGGTAGCAACCCACCCGGAAGAACCACGAATCCCCAAATGCGATCATATTTGCCGGATGCACGACCGCGGTGTCTCGGAGCGCCCGGTAGTGGGGCCGAGGATAGGGCCGGGTAAACACAATGGCCTGGCCACCGAGGCCGAGCCCGGAAAACCAAGGCTGCGGTGCATACCAAGCAACCCCATTGTAGTTGTAACCGTAGGATGACAAGCCCCACTCAGGGGGCGGGCGCAAAGCGCCGAGCCGAACATAGTCCGGGCAGTTATAGACGCTTGTCTTCGGTATTTGGGCAAACCCAGGCACTGACGTATCGACGGCGACGTCCTTTTCTCCAACATAGGGAACGAACGCTCGTCCATCATCCGGCGGGTAGGCCTGCCAATCGCCGAGGTATGCGTTGAGGGCCAATCCCAACTGCTGGAGGTTGTTCCGGCACACTGTCAGAGAAGCTCTTTCTCTGGCGCTCGACAGGGCGGGAAAAAGCAGAGCAGCCAGAATGGTGATTATGCCGATAACCACCAAGAGCTCGACCAGGGTAAAGCATTTACACTCCGCGCACCCCACCTCCGCCCGACTTTTGACGAACTTGCTTTTCATGGCCTTGGCGTAATATAAGCTACTCGGCTCACGGCGTCAATGGCGGGAGGTCCTTGGCTGCGACTCAGACACTGGGGGAAGGGAGAGGGGTGGGCTAGCGGTTGGTCCGCGTGGCGCACGGCGAAGGCAGGGAAGATGGCGGAGCGCGGGGGGCTGGCAGAAGTTGCGCGCCCGGCGTCCAGGGATTCGAGGCCGGGCCTCGTTTCGATCTGAGGTTTTAGGATTGCTGGCTAAGGAAAAGGCCGCCGGGGGCCATTCCGTCCAGGGGGACAGAAGACCCCGTCTTGCGGCGACCAAAGGGAAGGCCGCAGCGTCACGGAGGCGCGCGCAGATGTTCCAGAGGCGTCAGGAAACTCTGCTCCAGTTGACGGACCTTGACCAGAGCTTTGGATGATGTTCGATGAAGGTTAGTTCAGGCGTGGGGTTGCTCCTTCTTTTCGGGCCAGGTTAAGAGCCGTTGCTCGGCCATCTGATCCACTATGGCCAAAAGGTGCAGGTGCCGTTTGACCAGCACGGCCCGCGCGCGCTGGTAGCGGCGGTATTCGCCGGCCCATTGCCGGAGCT
>JAJYHY010000081.1 GCA_021784555.1 bacterium | reverse complement strand
GCGCCGCACTCCAAGGGCTCCGCCGGGTTCGGCGCCCTCGACATCCTCAAGGACGCCGCTGCTTTTCGGGCGCCTGGCCCGCCTGCCGGCGGATGTGTCGCGCTAGCACTGGGTGCTGTACAAAGTGCTGCACTATCTCCGCACCGGACAATACCTGGTGTGCCGGAGCCAGCTTCCGCGGACTTTGTCGCTGGCCATGGAATGCCGGAGGTTGAGCTCTTTCCGGTTCAGGGATCGCAGGGCGCGAATGCCTGGAGAAATCCTCCTTCCAGCTCGCGCCCCTGCCTGGGCGCCGGCTTTGTCAGACGTTCAGGCCCTTGAGATACGCGACGCTCTGCCGGGTGAGGCGCCAGGTTTGCTCAACGAAGTAGTTCCTGACCCCGCCGACCTTCGCCGCGGTGAAGGTCTTCACCCAATCGATGCTGCCTTGGCCCAGCGGGACCTGCGGATGGCTCGGGTCGTTCATGTCGATGTCCTGGAGGTGCATCGAGAAGAAGCGTCCGGGGTACTTTGTGAAGTAATCCGCCGCGACCAAGCCCTCGGTGATTGTGGACATCTGGAACTGAAACTTCACCAGCTTCGGGTCGAGCAGGTCGAACAGCCGGTCGTAGGTCCGCACGCCATCGACGATGGATAGCTCAAACCCCTCATTGTGCAGGCCCTGCTGCAGGCCGGCGGCGGCCGTCACCGCGGCGATCTTATTGTACTCATCTGCCGCTCGCTTGATCTGCTCCAGCGTCGGGTGGCTGCCTCCGTTGCCGTCACCCAGGCTCGCGGTGATCATCTGCCGGATGCCGATTTCCTTCGCCCACTCAATCCCCCGTTCGTGGCTGTGCCGCAGCTCTTGCATGGTAAAATGAGAGCTCTCGGATTTCATTCCATGGTCGGCCAGGATTTGCCGCACTTCCTTGGCGTTGGACAGCGAGGCGAACTGGGCGCCGTAGCCAATTGGCGAGCAGAGCTCAAGCCGCGTCACACCTATGCCCGCCATCCGCTTCGCGAATGCGGGAAAGTCCTTAAGGCTGGCGCGCATGGGCCAAACCTGGCTCCCGATAGGCAGGCCCAGGGGATTGGCCGCCGCCTTCGTTATGCTCGCGGCCAGAACTCCAGCCGCTCCTGAACTGATTGCCATTTGTCTCATGAATGTCCGTCTGGTTATCGCCGTCATGATCGTTCTCTTTCTTGCAGTTTCACTGGTCCCGGCCCGTGCCGAGCTAGCCCTCGGTTCAGAGGGGCTCAGACACCGAGCGGCGGATACCAGCCCATTCTGCGCCGCAAATCCCAAATCGCCAATCGCAAATTGACGCGCCCTGTTCGCTTTGCTCTAATGCGATGATGAAGGGCGTTGCCTGGCTGCGCAACCCGGAAAGCCGGGGTAAGGTCGCGGCATTTTTATTGCTGGGAATAGCGGTGGTGTGGAGCGTGTTTCGAATCTGCCGCTCCTTCTACATCCTCTTTGCCAGCTCCAACGACCTCTACACCTACTACTCCATCTGGACGGTAATGGGCTATCGGGACCTGGCTGATATCGCCCTGCGCCAGTCCCTTTACTTGCCGCATACCTGGCTGGTGCTGACGCCGCTGTTCATCTTCGGGTGGGTGGTGGCGCGGGTTCTCATGCTTCTTTTGAACGTCGCTTCGGTTGCTTACATCTGCTGGCGCCTGGCCCGACTAACCGGCCTCGATGGCATCAAGCAATGGCTCCTGCCGGCGTTCTTCTGCGGCTGGCTTGGAACGGGATTGGTGATCGGTTTGGGAAACCTCGCGCTGGTCTGCCTCGCGGCGATGCTGGCCGCCTACCCGTTTGATTCGGCGGGCAGGCAAGGATTCCTGGCCCTCTCGGCGATGAAGCAGTCCCTGGTCTTTCCGGTGTATCTCCGACTCCTGCTCAAGCGGCCCAAAACGCTCATCCTGCCTTTCGCGGTGTTCGGCATCTGCGGCATTGCGGCCCTGGTATGGGCGCGGCTCAGCCCCTCGGCGGCCTTCCAGATGGCCAGAGGCGCCATGGCCTCCGTCGGTGGCTGGACCCAATATGATTACCTATGTCTCCGGCGGGTGGTGGCGCCCTTCATCCGTTCGCCGGTCGCGGCATCGGCGGTGAGTTGGGGCATCTGGTTCGCCCTCTTTGCGGTGGTGTTGCGCATGAAAGACTCCGTCTGCCAATTCGCCGCCATGATGGTTCTGAGCCTGCTGCCTCTTTATCATAATGCATACGATGTGGTGGCGGCTGCCCCAGCAATGGCCGTCTTCCTCAGGCGCTGCCGCCTGGTTTGGCCCGCGCTCATGACCGTGCTGCTGGCGATGAACGTGCTCACCCCGCTCGTCCGCTATGCCCCCGGTCCGCTCCACCCGGCGATGGCGGCCCTGGAATTCGCCTATTACCCCCTCATTCTCTTATGGTTCGTGGGCGCTCTTATTTGGCTCGAT
The DNA here is from genome assembly GCA_021784555.1 of bacterium. GTDB lineage: Bacteria > Verrucomicrobiota > Verrucomicrobiia > Limisphaerales > UBA8199 > JAJYHY01. Next base: position 23,815 of record JAJYHY010000081.1, on the reverse strand, counting down.
CAGTGTGAGCGCAAGCTGCCGATATAACTCCTCGTTTCTTCAGTTTGCTTGTCGTGCGCCCTTTCCCCATCACCAAGCCACATTTGCGGTGCGGACGGGGCGCGGGCATGGTATGAATGGCGGTATGAAGAATCCGTTTCCAGGGATGAATCCGTGGCTGGAAGAATTCTGGCGTGACGTGCATGCCAGCTTCCTGGTTTATGCCCGCGACGCTCTGAATGCCGAACTGCCGCCGGGCCTCCAGGCCCGCATCGATGAACGCCTGGCGGTCGATGCCGAAGAAGAAAAGGCCCGCGCTTATGTGCCGGATGTCGCGGTGACGGAATCCTGGGACCGTCCGGCGGGACCGGTGCTGGGGCCAGGCGGCCAGACAATGGCGGCGGCGGAGCCGACAGTGGTCGATTTCGGAGAAGGGATTCTGCGCCACCTGGAAATCGTCGATAGCCGCGCGCATGTCATCACCGCCATCGAGTTGCTCTCCCCATCGAACAAAGAGGAGGCCGGCTCACGCTTGGACTGGAAGGCCAAGCGCATGGATTACCTGCGCGGGGGTATCAACGTGGTGGAAATCGATCTGCTCCGGGGTGGAGGCTGGACGCTGCCGGACCGTTCGTTGCTTAAGCCCCTGGCGCCGGGACGGGTGACGTACCACGTCTGCGTGACACGCCCGCCTCGGCTTACCCGGCACGAGTTTTACGTGCTGCCCTTGCGCCAGCGCCTTCCGGCCATGCGCGTCCCTTTGCGCCACACCGACCCGGACGTTGCGCTTGACCTGCAGGTCTTGGTTGACCAGGTCTATGAGCGGGGCCGCTACGGCTCGGTCATCGACTACAGCAAGCCGCCCCACCCGCCCTTGCCCGAAGAAGAGGCTGCTTGGGCCAAGGAAGTCGGCGGCTTCGCTACCGGCACTAACTGAATTAAAGCAACCAACATTGGCACACGGGCGAGTGCGGTGTCGGAGTGCTGGAGTATTGGGTTTTCCATCACTCCTTCACCTCAACGCTCCGTTCCGACTGTCCCAAGGTCCTGTGCAGCAATTCAGAGCCTGGCCCAACAGCCGCTTCAAACACAATTCCGACCCACCCAGATGCCGCTCCTGGAACCGCGGTCCCACATTTGCGGTGCAGACAGGGCGGGGACGTGGTATGAATGGCGGTATGAAGAATCCGTTTCCAGGAATGAATCCGTGGCTGGAAGAGTTCTGGCGCGATGTGCATGCGAAATTCCTGGTCTATGCCTGCGACAACCTGAATGCCGAACTGCCGCCGGGCCTCCAGGCTCGCATCGATGAACGGCTAGCGGTCGATGCCGAGGAAGAAGAGGCCCGCGCTTATGTGCCGGACATTGCGGTGACCGAATCCTGGGACCGTCCGGCGGGGCCGGCGCTGGGGCCCGGCGGCCAGACAATGGCGGCGGCGGAGCCCACGGTGGTCGATTTCGGAGAAGGGATTCTGCGCCACCTGGAAATCGTCGATAGCCGCGCGCATGTCATCACCGCCATCGAGTTGCTCTCCCCGTCGAACAAAGAGGAGGCCGGCTCACGGTTGGACTGGAAGGCCAAGCGCATGGATTACCTGCGCGGGGGTATCAACGTGGTGGAAATCGATCTGCTCCGGGGTGGAGCCTGGACGCTGCCGGACCGTTCGTTGCTTAAGCCCCTGGCGCCCGGGCGGGTAACATACCACGTCTGCGTGACACGCCCGCCTCGGCTTACCCGGCATGAGTTTTACGTGCTGCCATTGCGCCAGCGCCTTCCGGCCATCCGCGTCCCCTTGCGCCACACCGACCGGGACGTTGCGCTTGACCTGCAGGTCTTGGTTGACCAGGTCTATGAGCGGGGCCGTTACGGCTCGGTCATCGACTACACCAAGCCGCCCCACCCGCCCTTACCCGAAGAAGAGGCCGCTTGGGCCAGGGGAATCGTCTCGGCGAGGAGCGACTGAGCACCTGGCGAGGCTCCGCCTCAGACCGCTTTTCCCAGGCCGTTGAGCATTTTTCATTAGGCATTCGGCATTGGGCATTGCCAATGAATAATGCTAAATGCCCAATGCCTAATGAAAAATGCCGCTACGCGCGCCGCGGCCTCGGACCGCTTCTCCCGCGCCGCAGAACTCGATTTGTCTGTAGGATGTTTTGAAGTTTAAGGACTCTACCGCGCATGAAACTTGATTTCACTAGCGAACGCATTCTTGCCGTGGTCGCTCATCCGGACGACGCGGAGTTGCTTTGCGCTGGGACTTTGGCCCGCGCGAAGGCGGATGGGACACCTGTTGGGGTATGCGTGATGTGCCGCGGGGACAAGGGCCAGCCGAGCCGCCCAGTTCCCAACCTGGCCGCGGTTCGGCGCCAGGAGATGGAAGCCAGCGCGCGCTTGTTGGGCGCCGGCTTGTTCCTCGGGGGGGTCCCGGACGGCGAACTCGCGGATACCCCGGCGCAAAGGCGCAAGCTCATCGAAATCTATCGCCAATTCAAACCGACCCTCATCTTGGCTCATGCGCCCAATGACTACCATCCCGACCACCGCGCGGCGTCGGCCCTGGCCGAAGCCTGCTCTTGGTTCTGCGCCTCACGCGGGCACATAACCCGCTCGCCATCCCTGCTCGAGCCTCCAGCGCTATGGTGGATGGACACGATAGACATGAGCGGCTTCGACCCTGGCTTCTTTGTTGATATCACCGCGCACCTGGAGCTCAAGAGCCGGCTCCTGGCTTGCCACAAAAGCCAGTTGCAGCGCGGCGCCGACACGGAGTTTTCCCCGCTCGACCGCCTGATGCGTTTGCAGGCCCAGGCGCGCGGCAGCCAAGCGAGTGTGACTGCGGCTGAGGCATTCCGCGCCTGCCACGCCTTCAAACGTGCCCGCGCGTGGTGATTTACTCGGGCAGGGGCTGCCCCTTGGTTTCCGGCAGGAACACGATAATCACCAATCCCAGCAGGTAGAGCAGTCCCAGCAGCGTAATCGCCCAACGCAGGTCCATTCCCGGCAGCGATTTGAGCCAGCCGGAGAGCACCAGGGCGGATGCGGCCACAATCCGGCCCCCATTGAAGCAAAAGGCGGCGCCCGTGGCTCGGAGACGGGTCGGAAACAGCTCCGGGAAGTAAATGGCGTAACCGGCGTGGATGCCGCCGGTCAAAAACCCAAACACCGGCAGCAGAAACAAGAGTTGGCCGTAGGTCGATGGCAGATAGCACGTGGCGGGGACGATGAAGAGCGCCCCGGCGTGCATCAAGGCGAAAGTCGGGCGCCGGCCCAGCCGCACGCAGAGCGGCCCGAAGGCCAAGAGTCCCAGTCCCATCCCGGTAATCTCCACAATGCCGTAAGCGAACTTGGCTTTTTGGGCCGCCTCCGGACGTGGGACGCCGGTTCGGATGAGCAACTCTCTGGCCAGATCCTGTCCGGCCACTGTCACCGCCCAAAACGTGCCCAGGCCAACCCCGGCCAGCAACATTCCCAGAACGGCCCGGCGCCGCCACGGCCCTTTCCTCAGCAACTCCAGAAAACTCCCCATCTTGGGCGTCGGGGTCAGTCCCGCATCTATTTCCGCCGCTTTGCTTCCATTGCCCCGGAAAGAGCGAGGGCTGACCCCGACGCCGGTCTCTTTGGCCTGCCCGGCGAGCCGAGACCAGCCCTCCGGCTCCTGAACGTTGCGCATCACCCAAAACGCCAGCAAAGCCGGCACGAAGGCGATGACATAGGCATAGCGCCAATGAGCGCCTACGGCCAATCCGGCCAGCGCCGCCGCCCAAACCCCCAGCACACTCGAAGCGTGAAAGATGCCCGAAGCGTGCGCCCGCGCCTCCTTCGGAAACACCTCCGCCACAAGGCTGGCCCCCACCGCCCATTCTCCTCCCACCCCCATCGCCACCAGAAAGCGCGCGGCGGCGACTTCCCAGAGCGTTTGGGAGAGGCAGGTCACTCCGGAGAAAACCGAATACATCAAGATGGTCACCACCATGGTCGGGCGCCGGCCCCAGCGATCGGCCAGTGAGCCGAAGAGCAGTCCGCCGAACGTTCCGCCCAGCAGGAACACGGCCAGAAACAAATCCCCGTAATCCTTGATGGCGGACCCCGTCGCGCCGTGTCCCATAACATCCGCCAACATCTGATGGCGCGTGAGGTTGAAAATCTGGCCTTCGAAAACGTCGAAAATCCAGCCCGCCGACGCGATAATCAGCACCAGCCACTGGTAACGAGTCACACCCGCATACCAGGGTCGAGCCAGGGCCGGCTCAGCTTGAGCGGCGGCAGGTTTATCAGTGGTCGGCAGCCTCATTTCGTGGCGAGCGTGCGAACAATGGCAATGGCCCGACCACCTTCGTCGTAGGTCACGAGCAATTGCCAGGCTCCCTCCTGCCAGGTATCCTCGCCGGGAGCAGACCAGCCGGACGGTTCGCCCAGCCTGGCGAGCAAGCGTTGGCGAGTGATCCCTGGCTTCAGCTTGAACCAGCCGGCCGGACACCTAACGCTCTGATACCAGGGTGTCTGCCAACGAGGAATCGTGAACACCGCGACAATGCCCCCGACTATTCCCCATAAGCCCATCCACACGCCGACACTCCCGATATGATTGTCGGAGAACGAGCGAAGGATGTCCCGGTAACTCCACAGGACGCACACCAACATGCCCAGGGCCGCGCCGCAGACCAGACGCACAGCAACCGTGAAGAGGAAATCCGGCCACCTGTTTGGCTTCATTGCTATAAATGATGCCTGGTCCTCCTCCATCCTGCCAGAACGAAATCCTTGCCGGCCCGATTGAAGCGGAAACGTCGTGCGTGGCGACCCCCTCAAGCGCGGACATCAGACAAACGCAACCGCCTGAAAGCGATATGTCAGTCACCCCCCAACTGACAAGCCGCCCGGCGCATCCGTTCTGGCATCGTCTCAGACTGGAGAGTGTGATGGGAACGCCTTTGCGCCCGGAGGGGATTGTGTCATGCTCCATGCTGATGTTCCGCGTCATCTTCCATCTGGACATGGATGCGTTCTACGCCTCGGTCGAGCAGAGGGATAATCCGGCGTTGCGCGGCCGACCGGTGATCGTCGGCACTCCGCCCACCCAGCGCGGGGTGGTCTGCGCGGCGAGTTACGAAGCCCGCAAGTTCGGCGTACGTTCCGCCATGCCGAGTGCCACAGCCGACGATTACCGCAAACCGGATGGTCTGACCCTTGTGCCCGAAAAGGAGAAGGTCCAGTTCCTTCGTCCATTGCCGGTGCGTGCCCTCTATGGCGTTGGCCGGGTGACCGAATCCATCCTCAACCGGGAAGGACTTCAGACCGTCGGCGACCTCCAGGATTTTCCCGGCGACCTGCGCGCGCTCGTCGGCTCATTCGGCCCCACTCTTAAGGAATTCGCCTTTGGCCACGATGACCGTCCCCTGGAATCGGGCGACGAAATCAAAAGCATCAGCGGCGAAGAGACTTTCCTGAAGGATACCGACGACCGGCAGGTGCTCCGGGCCTGCCTGCGCCAGCAGGCGGAGGATATTTCCGCCCGGCTCAAGCACCGCCGCCTGGGGGCGCACACGGTCCAGGTGAAGGTGCGCTATGGCGATTTCATCACGCTCACGCGCCAAATCTCGGTGGAAGACCCGCTGACCGAGGCCAGGGAGATATACCGCCTGGGATGCTTCCTCCTGGGCCGGGAGAAACTGGTCTCGCGTCCGTTGCGCCTGCTGGGTCTGGGAGTAGCCAGTCTGCGCGAGCCGAGCGGTCGGCAACTGTTTTTGCTGTAACACACTGCGCCCGGGGAGTGAGGGCCGCGAAGTGCGCGGAACACGAGGCACAGCACCCTTGATCCCGTGGAAACAGACCGGACCTTTTCCTGGCCCCACCCCCCGGACTTGCAACACGCACAACCTTTTGCTTCAGGTGAAGCAAAAGGTGGTTAAGCCGGGCAATCCCAGAACGTTGCCAGTTGCGTGCGTGTGCGACGGAGAACCTCGACTCGCTGGCGCTTGGCGCCATGAGACGAGAAGGACCGGCCAAAGGCAATGCGAGCTTTTGCTTCAGGTGAAGCAAAAGCTCGTCGCCGAAATTCCATGCGCCGCAAAACACCGCGCGGGGGATGAGGCGTTCTGAGACAAGAAGCGAGGAAACCACAGGATACGCGGAACTCAGGGAAAGAGCGGCGAGCGGGGCGGTAAATCACCGCGCCTCAGTTCCAGTCGAACCAGAGCAGGCTCTGATGCGTTTTCGGAAGGATTAAGCGGTAGGTGCCGCGGTCTGTCAGCAGTGAGGGCAATTCCCAGCAAGTCCATTGGTTTGTCCAGTGCTCGGTGCTGCCGATCTGCGGCGTGAGGCCCAGGCGCGAACCGTTCCGGCACGCCAGTGCTACTTCCTCGGAACGGAGATTATTCGTCGCGCGGTACCCGACCCAAAGGAGGGCCGTATCCGTTCTCGTGGGCAGCTTGCTTTCGGCGAAGATCCCGAACTGCGCTCGAATGCCCGCCCACCGCAAAGCCCGATGGATGTCGGACTCAATCTCTCCGAGAAGCGGCGGCACGGGCACGGCTCCGGCGGAATTCGGGCGCATGTAAATATGATGGACGTACCCGATACCCGGCCCGCCCAGGCCCGGGACATAGGACAGTGCTTTGGGCCTCCCCCTCGTGAGGACAACGAAGCGGGGCTGGATTGGGCCGTTGCGGGCCCGGAAGCGAAGACTGCTATAGGGCGGTGTTCCCCCTCGGCCAAACCAGCACAAGGACAGCACGAGAAGCAGGAGGCCCGCGACCCCCGGAACAACAATGCCGCGCTTGATTCGCATCAGCCGACCATACCCAGAAGCCGTTGCGGCAACAAGGCGGTTGTGTCAAATTGAGACTAGTCGATTATGCGGATGAATATAGCGGAGTCGCGAAACGGCGGCAAGGTTCTGGCATGAAAACGACAGCGACCGAATTGACCGTCCGGCGGGCGGGTGAACGCGGCCATGCCGACCACGGCTGGCTCAACACGTATCACACCTTCTCTTTTGCGGACTATTATGACCCGGCGCACGTGGGTTTTCGCTCCTTGCGGGTCATCAACGACGACCGCGTGGCCCCTGGGATGGGCTTTGGGACGCACCCGCACCGGGACATGGAGATCTTCAGCTACGTCCTGGAAGGCACGCTGGCGCACAAGGACAGCATGGGGAACGGCAAGCAACTCCAGCCCGGCCAGATACAACTCATGAGTGCCGGGACGGGTATCACCCACAGCGAGTTCAACCCGTCCTCCAGGGAACCGCTTCACTTCCTGCAAATCTGGATTCAGCCCCGTCAACGCGGGCTGAGGCCCAGCTACACCGAATGGCGCCCGCAGCCGGCACAGGCGAGCGCCGGCAGGGTGCTGGTCATCTCCCCGGATGGCCGGGATGGCTCGGCGACCATTCATCAGGATGCCGACATTTACCTCGTCCGGCTCCGGCCGGGCCAGACCGTAAAGCACGACCTGAAGGCCGGTCGCGGTGCGTGGCTCCACGTAGCGAAGGGTTCAGTGAACCTGAACGGCGTTGAACTGGCCGCCGGAGACGGGGCCGGCGCCGAGAAACCCGGCGAGCTGGCCGTCTCGGCTTCCGAGTCCACGCAGGCCCTCCTATTTGACCTGAGCTAACTGTGACCATTTCGAGTCGCACCGGTACATTTTTGGCCGGCTTGGGGTTTCTTATGACCGACAAGAGGCCTTCGCGGACTTGTCCGCAAGCAGGCCGAACTCGAGGTCTTTCTGCCCATCCGCTCCCGCAAACGTCGTCCAGACTACTCCTCGAAGGAGGTCTTGAGGCTCGCTGCCGAGGCACTCACGCAGGGAGCGGGGAACCGGGGCGAGCGTCACAGCCAACGGCACGACCGCGCTGCTGCTCCAAAAGGGGACTTGGGAGCCGAATCTCACTGAATCTCGGCTTCCGAAGGTACCCTTGTGCTGCCAAGCGCCCGGACCGGACGAGCGCCCGGATTCGAGCGGCGATGAGTCTGTGTCCATGTCCATCGTCGGCCTTACCAATGCCTCCACCCTCCGCCACAGTCGCAATGACCATCGCGACTTTTTGCCCGGAAGGCTGTGCGGCGGCGAAGATGGCTTCGTCAATGCGCGATGTGTCCATTTTGGCTCTCGCCCGGATTTGGTTTGGGGGCCTCGCGGATTGTCGCCGTCATGAGCCCCGCATTTACGGCGTGGAGGCAAGCCGATAAAAGGTCGTTGCACGTGGGGTTGGCACGGTGACCTCGTTTCGGGAGTTCACGACAGCAGGAATGTCAGGCAGGGTTACCCAATGGCCAGTGCTCAGGCCGCCACTCTGTTGAACAGAAAAAGCGCCAGATGGGGCGGGCCACGACAGCACAAGAGCTTGGTTGCCGGAGCGCCGGGTAATCGCGAGCCGCGGCGGGGGCGGCGCCCCGAGCCAGAACACATAGAACGGGTTGTACCCTGCCGACACGTAAGCGTAATCACCTCTAACCCTGATATCCGTGAACCATTCGCTCCCGTCGTCGTAGTAACCAACGCGGAACGGGTGGGTGAAATCCGAGACATCAAACACCCATATCGGCCCATTGGCAATGTATAGGAAGTTTCCTGATACGCTTGTCCCCCCACAGATGCCGGCAATATGCCCACCCCGGACAGGGTTGGTACGGCTGGTGATGTCGTAAACGGTGGTGCCCCAATCGAGGAAATTGGTCCGCGTCACACCAACGTAAGCGTAATCGCCGGAAATGGTAATGATCTCGGCCCCCGGGGAGAGGCCGCTCGGGCCGACATTGAATGGCGCCGCCGGGTTGGAGACGTCAAACACCCGCAGGCCGTCAGCGCCATTCGCTACGTAAGCATAGTTCCCAGAAACCGCTACGTCCGCAGCGGAACCTCCGAAGTCATTCGTGCTGTGACCGACAGCGACTGGGGTTGCCGGGTTGGTAACGTCATAGATGCGCAGGCCGGACGAACCACGCGCCACGTAGGCGAAGTTGCCGGACACCGCCACTTTCCCTGGGCTGGTTAGAGAACCGACAGTGTCGGCCTCGGTGGGGTTGGATATACCAAGAATGTAAACGGCAGAAAGGCTCTCCACGTACGCGTAGCCTCCCGACGTTGTTATAGACTCTCCGTAGGGGGCCATGCCGGCCACCGCGACAGGATTCGTGGGGTCAGAAATATCGTAAACCCAGTGCAAGTACGCGGGGTCTCGGTCGATAGAAAGGAACAGGTAGTTGCCCGATAAGTCGAGATGGTTAGCGCTACCCCAGTACTCACGGGAGCCACTGATTACGACCGGATTTGTCTGGGCGAGGACAACTGCGTCGCCCCAAGTCGCAATGGCTGCCAGCGCCACCACGAGGAGTTCGTGCGGTCTCATAAAAGGAACAAGCAATGCAAATGCCGAAATCCGTACCATCGGAGGATGGCATCGCCGCTCTCCGCCAACCAGGGCACGGCGCCATCATGGCATATTACGACATGGTACGGCGTTTGTGTCAAGGTCTATCTTCCGCGCGAGAGGCTGTTCGCGGTAGGCTCCGGCGACACACGAGAGGGGAAGCGCCCCCGCCACGGGCATCCTGGCGGACCTTTTCGTGCCGGTGGGCCTTTTCTCTTGGCGTCTGCGCGCGAGTGACTCTGGGGGGCAACCGGGTCGGCTACTTTCCCACCCTCTCTTGCGCATCGGTTATTGCCGAGCTTAGCCGCGGGTCGTTCAGGATGGCCAGGGCCTGGGAGCGGATTCGTTCCGCTTCCGGTTCGTGGCCGGTGGCCACGAGAATCTCGATCAGATTGCGGGTCTGATTGACGAACTGATCGTTGGCGAACCTCTTCATCTGAGCGTTGGCAAATCGGGTTCCCGTCAGGTTTTCGCGGAAGCTCCGGATGGCCTCAAACCTGGCCTGGCTGTCGGGCAGGAAGCGGAGACACAAGCCATAGTCACCTCTTTGGACGAGCGAATCCTCGGCTAATGGGTAGCACTGAGCCGCCAGTTTGGGGTCCCGCTTCGCGAGGGCCTTGAACGCCTCCGCTGTGGCGTCTGCGGTGTTCAGATGGCCATTTATGGCGGCCACCTCCTGGAATAGGCCGAAATCGCCCTGGCCGGCAGCAAGCTTATTTACGTCCCGATCCCGAATCTCAATCAATGCTCGCATGGCTTTGGGAAACTTGCGCCCCAGCGCGATCCAATCGGAAAGCGCGAAGGAAAGTCGCACCCCGCCCTGCCCGGGGTATTCCAAAGAATGGTTATGATACCAGATGTAGCGTTCGAGCGCCTCCTCATAGTGGCCGCTCCGCGCCAAGGTTTCTCCCTCGTTGAGGACCTTGCCCGGGTCAGGCCGGTTGGTTGAGGCAAACGAAGACGCCAGCTCGTGCGCCAATCGCTTCACCCGGTTCCCCACGCTTTCTCCCGGAGTTGGCGGCGACCAGACCTCCGCGGAGGCGGGCTGGCTCGGTGGCCGAGCCGGGGGCTGAAGCCTCCAGCCCGTGATGTACATGCCGCCCCAGAGCAGGCAGCAAACCAGCAACACCAGCGCCAGGACCAGGGCCAACGTTCGCCACCAGGACTCAGGGTGAGGAGGGTCGTCGCTTGCATTCCGATTCACGCCTTTCATTCTACAGCCTTCCCCGCTCAGTTGACAATTTGAACTTCGCCTTTACTGTGTTTCATTACACCACGAAACCTATGAAGGCACGACAAAAGGCGTTCATCCCGGCTCTGGGGCTGGCTCTCACGATTTTCGGCTCCGCATCCTCCCGAGCCGCCATCACCGGCCAATGGGATTTCAAATCCGGCGATTACAGTCCAACCATCGGACAGGCCATTTTCCCTCTGGATCCAGAGACGGACAGCGGCACGCGATTCGGGATGACGGCCTCGTTTGGCGTTGCCCCCATCGGCGGCCAGTCGGTGGCGGTTATGGCGTTCCCGCAGTTGTCCGACGAATTCGGGGGCTACGGCGTTCTGGTTGGCGCGGCGGCAAACGGCGGCGGCTCTCTTGTTAATCAATACACCGTCATCATGGACATCCTCTTCCCCACGAATTCCGCCGGGAAGGCCCGGGCGCTGTTTGTGACCGATTACTTCGGCAACCCGGGCGAGTTCCTGGCCACCGCCAGCGATGGAATTGGCCTGGGGGGCGGCGGCGGTTTCGGTTCGCTCTCGCCCGGCGTCTGGCATCGGGTGGCCATCGCGGTCGATACGGCCAGCACCACGTCTCTGTTCATCGACGGCACAAAAGTCGATGAAGAGAATACCCCCGGCGGCGTGGATGGCCCCTACGCCATCTCCTCCCTGATCACGCTCTTCGACGACGCCAACACCAACTCTCAAGCCGGCTACATCGCCAGCCTGCAGTTCCAGGACCAGAAGCTGCCCGATGGCCTCATCCAGGCGCTCGGGGCTCCTGTCCCGACCGGTATCCTGACCGGCCCACCCCCGAATCCCTATGTCATCTCCGAATCTCCCACCTCCGATCTGCGGTTCCCTTCCCGCTCAACGGTCGCCCCAAACCCATTGATTGAGGTGGTCTTGCACGACGGCGCGGCCACGGTGAACACCAACACAGTTCAGTTGAAGCTCAACGGCGCCGCCGTTTCCGCCCAGATCGACCGGGCCGCACCGCAAACCACCGTCACTTACCAAGTGCCGGACTTGCTCGCCTCGGGGTCTCTGAATGTCGTGGCCCTTTCCTACCAGGACAGCGATTCCAATTCGCTGGGCGCCCAGTATTCGTTTTACGTAGGGCCTTATGTCTCGCTGCCCGCCTCCGCCGCCGGGCCTGTCGGTTCGGCCAACACGCCCGGCTTTCTCTTCCGGGTTGTCCAGGCGCCGCAGTCCGCCAACCTTGCCAATAGTTTTGTCCGCGCCCAACAACAACTGGATGGAACCCTGGTGGACACAAACGGCGTCCCCTATACCAACGAGGCCAACTTGACCGAGCCAGGCGCGCAACCCGATGGCAGTTACTTCATTGACCAGTTCGAAGGCACGTCCGGCACCATCGCCTTCGACCTCAACGGCTCAAGTTTCTATCATCTCCCCGCTTTTACTGTTTATACGTTTCCGGGCATTCCCGGTGTCAATGGCAGCACCGTGAACTTCGCCGACGAAACCATCGCCTATCTTCGATTGGCCGCCGGAAGCTACACCTTTGGAGTCAATGTGGGCATTGGCCGGGTGGATGCCCAGCCCGGAGAGGATGACGGCTATGAGTTATTCTGCGGCGCCAATCCGCGGGACTTTTTCTCCACGGTAGTGGGCAAGTTCGTTCGTACCGGCAGCAATTTCAACGACCAGCAAAACACCAACGAGTTCACCTTCGTAGCGCCGGTAGCGGGCGTGTATCCCTTCCGGCTCGTGCATTGGCAGACCACGGGCGCTTCCGACCTGGGCTGGTATTACGTGGACCAGGCAACCGGCCAGCGGACCCTCATCAATGACCCCGCAGGCTCCATCCCCGCCTACCGGGTCAGCACCATCCAGCGCGAACCGTATGTGGCCGAGGTCTATCCGGTTCCAGGCGGTTCAGGATTTGCCGCCTCCGCCCCGGTGCAGATCGTCCTGAGCGACGACGACCTGCAGGTCGGCGCCAACTCCGTCCAACTCTTTTTCAATGGCCCTAAAGTGACCCCGGCCGTTTCCAAGACCGGAAGGCTCACAACCATCACCTATAACCCCAACGCCACCCGCAACATCGTGACCAATACCGTCGAACTGGTCTTCAGCGATAATGCGCCAACACCCAAGTTCTTCACCAACGCCTGGTCATTCACCATTGTCGCCGGCGGCAGCGCTGTCGCCCAGGTCACGGGCCAATGGGACTTCAACTCCGGCGATTTGTCCGCCACGGTTGGGAAGGACCTGCAATACCTGGACGGGGCCAATGGCACGACCGCCAACCTGACAAAGTTCGGCACGTGCAGTTCTTTCGGCATCCCAGGCATCAACGGAGTCGATGCCAAGGTCATGAAAGTGCCTGGGGGCACCGGTGTCAACGGCAACAGCAATTTCGGTTATATCATGGACCACCAGATTGCGCCCAATGGCGGGGGCCAATTGGTCAATCAATACACCATCATCTGGGACATGTATTATTCGGGAGGAACCATCCCCTTCTTTGACTGCCAGAGCACCAACAACAACACCGATGGCAGCCTTTTCCTTCAAAACGGGGCGATGGGCCAGGGCTCGGGCGGTTACAACATGAAGCAGAATATCACCAACGGCTGGCACCGCATCGCCTTTGCGGTGGACCTGTCGAAGAATCTGATTACCAAGTGGGTCGATGGGGTCAAGCAGGAGGACTGGGTCAGCAGCGCCAACGCGCTCGACGCCCCCCGACGTGCCTGGCAGCACACGGTGATTCTCTTTGCCGATGGCGATGGCGACGACCATGATGGCACCGTGTACGTCAAAAGCATCCAGGTGCGCAACGGGCGCCTCAGCGACGCCCAGATGGCGGCCTTGGGCGGCCCTTCGCCGACTGGCATCCCGCAGACTATTCCCGCCACCGCGGTAACCGGCGAATGGAATTTCCAATTTGGCGATTTGTCGGCTTCTGTCGGGAAGGATTTGCAATACCTGGACGGAGCGAACGGAACGACCGCCAGCCTGACACAGTTCGGCACGTGCAGTTCCTTCGGCATCCCTGGCATCAACGGCGTCGATACCAAGGTTATGAAAGTGCCCGGCGGCGCCGGTGTCAACGGCAACAGCAACTTCGGCTATATCATGGACCACCAGATTCCGCCCAATGGTGGCGGCCAATTGGTCAATCAATACACCATCATCTGGGACATGTATTATTCGGGAGGAACCATCCCCTTCTTTGACTGCCAGAGCACCAACAACAACACCGATGGCAGCCTGTTCCTTCAAAACGGGGCGATGGGCCAGGGCTCAGGCGGCTACAACATGCAGCAGAACATCACCAACGGCTGGCATCGCATCGCCTTTGCGGTGGACCTGTCGAAAGATCTGATTACCAAGTGGGTCGATGGGGTCAAGCAGGAGGACTGGGTCAGCAGCGCCAACGCGCTCGACGCCCCCCGGCGCGCCTGGCAGCACACGGTCATTCTCTTTGCCGACGGCGATGGCGACGACCACGATGGCACGGTCTATGTCCGGAGTATCCAAGTCAGCGGCGTTAAGCTCACCGACGCCGAAATGGCCGCTTTGGGAGGTCCATCACCCGACGGCATCCCCGTGGCGCTACCCTCGACCACCGTCGTGGCGCCCCCGCTGACCGTCAGCCGTTCCGGAAGCAATCTAACCATCTCCTGGCCGGTCTCCGCCACCGGCTTTACACTGCAAAGCACCTCCAGCCTGTCCGCTCCTGCGTGGCAGCCCGTTTCCGGCGTGGACTACACCAATAATCAGGTCACTCTTCCCATAGGGACCGGCAGTGAGTTCTTCAGGCTCTCGCAGTAACCTGGAAAACCTCATCAACGTGACGAATTGGGACCGGTCCCTCTTCCGGTTCAATGGCCGCCCTGGGGCGAGCAACTATCCCTGGCGCTTTGCCAATTGTGCCGTAAACTGCAAGGCATCATGACTTATGAGGAAAACGCCATTTTGGAGTTCTTGAAAGGCTCGCCGGAGTCGTTCCTGGCGCGCCGGGAGATAGCGCGCAAGGCGCTCAAACGCAGAGTGTTCGAGGAGGACCCGCATTGGGTGGACGCGCCTTTGGCTGCGCTGCTGGCCCAGCGACTCATCGAGCGGAACGATAGCGCGCAGTACCGAATTGCGAAGGAGGGATCAAAATGAGCCGGTGAGAGGCGGCAAGCTCGGAGTGTTTCCATTGTTGTAATAGACAGCGTACGATGAACACCGGCTTGGTTCGGCACTGGCTGAGACGAACGTTACGGGCCGCCATGGCCTGGAATGTCCTCTCCGCAGCCGGATGCTTTCTCGGGGGCTTGGTCATCCTCTTCATCTCCTTCTGGGTCAGCTATGGGGTACTGTGGTTCATCTCAAGCGCTTTTTTCCGCCTGTCGCACCCTGTTCTGCTGATTCTCACCTCGGCGTTCATGGCGCTGGTGGTCGTTGTTGGAGCGCGGCAGAACCGGGCGGACCTGGACCCATTGGCGAATCAAGCGCGGCTGGCAAAGGACATGGGCGTCACGCTCACCCCGTACAGCCGCTACGGGATGAGCTACGGCACCAACGCCGTGACGGCAGGCATATTCGAGATTCGGTCGATGGCCTCGGCGATCAATTTCATCCTGTGCGGCGGCGTGAAACTGGTTTTTGGCGCGGTGGCTCTGCTGCGCCAAAGGCTCATTCTAGCATCTTCGCCAGTTTCTTCATGTATTCGTTCCTACCGACCTTGTGGGCTTTGGAAAGCGCTTCAATAGCGTTTGTGGTCAGGCGACACTTTCCTGCTTCAATCCGTCCGAGCTGTTTTTCGCTTAGACCTGGGACATCGCTTCGCTCGAGGTCAGCCGCTTTGCGGAGCTCTTGAACGGCCTTGCCGTACCGTCGATTGAATTCCTCGTTCTTTTGCGAGGCCTTGAGAGCCGCCTCAGGGCTAATCAACTGCTGCAATTGCCTCCAGCCGAGGTGAACGTCGAGGTCAGGCCAGTATATAAACGATCCATCCTCATCGACCTCGAAGTTAAGAATCTGGGCCGGCTTGGCATTCTTGAACTGCGGGATCTTGGAGAGCGGGACTTCCAACCGGACGAATTCGGGAGATACAACCCGCAGAATGTTCTGCTCGATTCCGGCGTCGAAGATTCGGTCCCGTTCGTCGTTCGCCTCGAAAGTCGCGACGAAGCGATCCAACCATGTTTGGAAGGAGGTCGTTTTCCCACACCCGAACCTTGTTTCGACAACGTAGCAGCGTTCGGGCTTGCGGATCCGGAGATCCAGGATTTTCGAGATCAAGCGGTCGGTTGATACGCCCTCATTAAATATGAGAAGACGAGTCTCCCGGGTTGCAGTGTTGCGAAACACCTTCCCAAAAGATTCATCAAGGTCGTAGGAGAACGTTATGAAAATCCGTTGCGGTGCTTCTCTCGTGCTCTGCCGGAAATTGGAGAGGCGAACGTGCCGACTCCTTTTCTGCCAACGGCTCTTCGTCAGTTCCGAGGAGATCTCACCGTAAGGAATGAATTCGACATCAGTTTTCACGGGGATTCACTTGTTCCCATTCGCGGAGAATTTCGAAACGATGCTGCTCGACCATCTGTTCCAGAAGTCGCCGATCTCCTTTGGACATTTGAACCTTCTTTTTCGACCAGACGAGTTCGAGCATTTCGCTTGGCGGCAGCAAGAAACTCACTTTGTATTCCCACTCCCCTCGCCGTTTCGCATGGAAATGCGGCGGCTCGTGGTCGTTTGAGTAAAACCAGAGTCGCATTCCCGCAATCCCAAAGCATGTGAGCCTTGCCATTCAGCACGCGTCAAAATGCCAGTGTTGCGGACATTTTGCAAGCACTACTAGAACAAAAATGTCCACGTCGCGACGACTTTTCCCGATTGCACTTTGGCCCGGTCTGGGTCATAACTCCCCCCATGGTGGCCAAGGTCTGTTCAGCGGCGGTGAATGGGATTGAGGCGTACCCGGTGGAAGTGGAAGTCAACGCGGGGTACGGGGATACGATTATTGTTATCGTTGGTTTGCCCGATGCCGCGGTCAAGGAATCGCGCGACCGGGTCATGACCGCGCTGATCAATTCCGGGTTCGCTTTTACTTTTGGCCGGACGACGATCAACCTGGCGCCCGCCGACGTGAAGAAGGAAGGGCCGAGCTTCGACCTGCCCATAGCCGTCGGAATGATTGCCGCCAGCGAACAGATGGAGTCCGACCAGTTGGAGAATTTCGTGATGGTGGGGGAACTGGCGCTCAACGGAGCGGTGCGTCCGGTCAAAGGGGTGCTGCCGATTGCTCTATCGGATCTGCAATCAGCTATCTAATAAAACTCGACAGATAGGCTCAGTTCAGTGACCACTACAAGGGGATTCTTTTTGCTCGATCTGCTCAAAATGCAACAGCTAGTTTGCTGGCTCAGAGATCGCGATCGGACGGCGCGTTGCGAATCAGCGAGCGTTAGTCAATTCAGGCTGTCCATCTTCAACTGGCGGGTCGCAGTCGCGTGCTGGGCCCCTCCAAGAGTGTAGAAGTAACTCTCTATCAGGCACTTCGGACGTCCCGTGAATGAAACCGCCGGGGCTCAGGACGGGTCCGACCCGACTCGAATCTGCCCTCCCTTTCCTCGGGTATCGATGCACGCCGCCCCTTGGCACGTCGGCTGCTGTCCTGACTGGCGATGGCACCACTAAAACCAACGAGCGAATCCACGCCGCAGAAGGCCGAATCGAACAGCGGAAGCGAGGAGGCGGTGTGGCCACGACAACTAACAAAGCCATCCAGAACCATGCCCCACAAATGACCCATTCAAAACGCAGGACTCAAATCAGAACACGGAACTGCCTGATGACCGCAGGCACTTGTCTAAGCGTCATTGCGGGCGCCACCCTGGCGGGGCGCGCGCAATCCGCTTCCACAGCCGATCAGATTAGTGAACTTCAGAAACAGAATCAGGCGCTGCAACAGCGGCTCGATGGTTTGGAGGATTTGGTTAAGAAAGAGGGTCTGATGCCGAGTGGCGCACCACCGTCCAAGCTCGTCTCCTCCCTGAGTCAGATCACCATCAGCGGCTTTGCGCAAGCCTCCTATTTCTACGACGTGCATCACCCTTCGACAGGGTACGACCCTGGTTACCTGTGGAATACCAGAGTAAACTCGTTCTCCCTCAACAAAGTGAAAATCACCCTGGCCAGCCCTCCGGCTGAGCGAAGCGGAGAAGAGTGGTCGGCCGGATTTCGGGTGTCGCTAATGGCGGGCGAGGACGCGCCCGAGTTAAACTCCGGCAACAGCATCACGGGCTTTGACTGGCTGCGCGAGGCCTACGTGGACTTGAACGTGCCGATTGGGAAAGGGCTTAATGTCAAAGCGGGTGAGTTGATCTCACTATTGAACTTTGAGTCCGGTGATGGCGGGGCCGTGAATCCTAACTTCTCGCAGGGCTACCAATGGTGGTACACCGGCAATGGCCCCGCGGCCGGGGTGCAGCTCGACTATGCATTTACGGACTGGCTTGACGTCAAGGCGCGGGTTGACAATGGGCTGTACGCCGGGCCCGTTGCCGTCAGCACGGAGAAAGCCGTAATGGGTAGCGTTGGGCTGAAGCCTGACTCAAAGAGCTGGGTCAACTTCGTCGGCTTCGGTGGCGCCGGAGCGGCAAGCCTCGAGGTCGATGGCGGCTCGGTTTTGGGGGGGCGCCAGTTCACGGACAAGCTCGGCACCGCGTTCGAGTTTGATTTCTTCCACTTCGTCCCCGAGGCGGCGTCGAATGGCAATTTATGGTCGATTGGCGGCTGGGCTTGGTATGACTTTACGCCAAAGGTCGGTCTTGCGGCGCGCGCGGACTTTCTCGACGACATGGATGGCATGGGGATAAAGGGGGTCGAGTTAGGAGGCATCTCCGGCACGGCCATCACCTCGCCGGATCCCAACGGCAACCTGTCGAGCTTCACACTCACTCTCAATTTGCGACCGACTCCGAATCTCAAGATCCAGCCTGAGATTCGTTACAATCTCACCTCTTACAAAGGGGGATTCGGCGGCAGGAAGGATCAACTCATCATCGGTGCCGGCGCGTCCTATCTTTTTTAGGCAGCGGGGCGCTCCGTCTGTGCATCCAATCATCCAAATCCAGAGAATCCATAACAATATGAAAAACCATTCCTCAAAACTAGCGGTATTGGCGGTGGCGCTCAGCTTGGCGGTCGGCACAAGCGCCCAAAACGTCGTCAGAGTGGGCGTGCTCCACTCCCTTAGCGGCACCATGGCCATCAGCGAGACCTCGCTACGTGACATGCTCCTGTTTGCCTTTGACCAGATCAATGCGGACGGCGGCATTCGAATCGGCGGCACGTCGTACAAAATTGCCCCGATAGTGGAGGACGGCGCCTCCAATTGGCCACTGTTCGCTGAAAAGACCAAGGAACTGCTCGAAGTGTATCACGTGCCAGTCATCTTCGGTTGCTGGACGTCCGTCAGCCGCAAGTCCGTCCTGCCCGTGCTGGAAAAGGACAATGGCCTGTTGTTTTACCCAGTCCAGTTTGAGGGGGAGGAACAGTCCGCAAACGTGGTCTATACGGCGGAAGCAATTAACCAGCAGGCTACCCCGGCGGTGGATTACCTGTTGGCCCAGGGAGTCAAGAAATTCTATTTGCTGGGCACGGACTATGTTTATCCGCAGACCACCAATTTGATCCTCTACAAGTATCTCCTGCTCCATGGCGTCCGGCCTGAGGACATCGGCGGAGGTTTCACCAAGGATGATTCCGGCAAAGTGATTTCGGCGGGCAAATACGTGCCGTTCGGCTACACCGACTTCCAACAGATTGTCGCGGCCATCAAGCAGTTTGCCGCGTCCGGCGACGCCTGTGTGATCAACACGATTAACGGCGACTCCAACGTGCCTTTCTTCAAGGAGATTGTGGCCGCCGGATTGACGCCGGATCAGTGTCCCATCGTCTCGTTCAGTTTGGCTGAGGACGAACTGCGCAGCATGCCTACCAAGAACCTGGTTGGCGAATTGGGCTGCTGGAGCTATTTCATGTCCCTCAAAACACCGGAGAACAAGGCCTTTCTCAAGCATTGGAACGTGTGGCTTGGAACGGAGACTCATCCTGGCGTGGTCAAGGAGCATCGGGTCGTGGACAGCCCGATGGAACTTTCTTACGACGGCGTGTATCTGTGGAAGAAAGCGGTGGAGAAGGCCGGCACTTTCGACGTGGACGCCGTGCGCAAGGTGCTGGACAGCGGAGAAATCAGCTTCGACGGACCGGTCGGCAAAATCACCGTGCAGCCCAATCAATATACGACGAAGAACGTTTACATTGGGACCACCCTTGCCAATGGCCAGTTCGAAATCATCAAGCAGTTTCCGCAGGTCGTAGGGGAACCATGGATGCTTAAGACACTCGACAACGAGTTGGCGCGGGCCAAGTGACGAGGAACCGGCGAGTGTGAGAGCGACCCGCGAGGGGTGGGGCTTTTGCTCCACCCCTCTTTCCCGTGTCATGAGATCTGTGCCCAATGTTCTGGCCGCTGGTTTGGCATTACTGCTGTGCCTGCGAGCTGGCGCCAGTCCGGCGCCCTGGTCCGGCGCTTCGATCACCAATATCGTGCGGCACGAATTGGCGCAGGTCGTTTTAAGCAAGGGAACCCAAAGGCAGGCACTGCTCGATGCATTGGCGGACAGCGGTTCCAAGTTAGCCGGCGAGGTGTTAAAGGCCTGGATGACTCAAGGAGTCTATCTCTATGGCGCCCCGGACGGTTCCACGGTGCCCGTGATGTTGGACAGCCAGCAGGATGCCCAGGGCAGGGCGCGGGCCATTCGGATTGACGACGGCCAACCGCTCAAGGACGCGGCAGGAAAGGAATTACGCTTTGGCGAAACGGACCTCAACCCGGCGAACACGGACCTGCGCCTGCGGCGGGCGATTCGGCACGTCCTTGACACTTTGGCATTGGCCGATCCTGACCCCGACGCGCGTTACGCCGCCGCCACCAAACTGGGCAACTCACAAAACGAGTCCTATCTTCCTCTTTTGAAAAAGCGCTTGGCCAAGGAGAAGTCGGCCTACGTTAACAAGGGGCTTAAGGGAGCCATTGCAACCCTGCAATTAAGCGACACCGACTCGGCGGTGCAAATCGCCGCAGTCGAAGAGTTGGCCGCATTGAGCTCCATCGGCAGCTTGGACGACCTGACCCAGCTTGCAGCCAACACCAACAATAGCCCGCAACTGGCGAAGGCAATCCAGTTTGCGATTGGCTCGATCAATGACCACATCAAGTGGGTCAACTTTTTTGGGACCATTTTTCATGGAATCAGTCTCGGCTCCGTTCTGCTGGTGGTCTCTCTGGGCTTGGCTATTACGTTCGGCTTAATGGGCGTGATCAACATGGCGCACGGCGAGATGATCGCCGTCGGCGCTTATACGACTTACGTCATCCAAAATGTGTTCGGCGCGGGATTTGCCTTCTCCATCACCTTGCCTTTTTCCATTGCCGGCAAACCGATCGCATTTGGGCTGGATTTGCCCGGGCTCAACGCCAGCGGATGGTTTTATCAAAGCTATTTCCTTTACGCGATCCCCTTGAGTTTCATCACGGCGGCGCTGGTGGGATTGCTGTTGGAGCGGGCGATTATCCAGTTCCTCTACCGGCGTCCGCTGGAATCGCTGCTGGCCACCTGGGGCGTGTCGCTTGCCCTGCAACAGATTTTTCGGATGGTTTTTGGAGCGAACAACGTGCAGGTCAATTCACCCAACTGGCTGCTGGGCCATTTTACCATTGACGATGTGTCATTCGATTACAATCGCATTTTTGTCATTGGCTTTGCGGCCTTGATCGTCATCGGCACCTGGCTGTTGCTGTCGAAGACGTCCCTCGGGCTCTTGATACGCGCAGTGATGCAAAACCGCTCTATGGCGGCCTGCATGGGAGTGCGCACCAACCGCGTCAACATGCTCACTTTCGCGTTTGGTTCCGGCTTGGCCGGCCTGGCGGGCGCGTTCTTGTCACAAATTGGGAATGTCGGTCCCAGCCTCGGCCAGACTTACATCGTGGACAGCTTTATGACCGTGGTGGTCGGGGGGGTGGGCAGCATGCTGGGCACGGTGTATTCCGCCCTGGGTATCGGCACGGCGGATCAGACCTTGCAACAATTGACCGGATCACCGGTGACGGGCAAAATCGTCGTGCTGGTATGCATCATCCTTTTCCTGCAATGGAAGCCGGGCGGCTTGTTCGCCATTCGCAGCCGCACGCTAGACTGAACCATGCCACCCAAATCCAGCAAAGCAGAACTGACGGCGGTCGCGGTCGTCGGGGTCTTCTTCATCGTCATTCTGCCGTGCCTGAACGCTTACGTTCCGGCGGGAAGCTGGCTGCACGTGAGCGATTTCACCATCAACGTCTATGGCAAGTATCTTTGCTACGCGCTGCTGGCCATCAGCGTGGATTTGCTATGGGGCTACACCGGGTTGCTCAGCCTCGGGCAGGCGCTGTTCTTCTCGCTCGGGGGGTACATGATGGGCATGTACCTCATGCGAATGATCGGCAGCCTCGGCCAGTACCACGAGCCGATACCTGACTTCCTGGTGTTTCTGGGCTGGAGCAATCTGCCGAACTTTTGGAAGCCGTTCAACCACTTCGTCTTTGCGATGATGATGGCCGTTCTGTTGCCGAGCGTCGTGGCGGCTATCTTCGGTTTCCTCGCCTTTCGTTCGCGAATTCGGGGCGTCTATTTTGCAATTCTCACTCAGGCTCTCACTTACGCGGCCTGCTTGCTGTTCTTCCGCAACAGCCTCCTCATGGGCGGCAACAACGGCTTCACCGATTTTAAATTCCTCCTCGGATACAACCTGAACTCCCCGGCCACTCAGCGCGGGCTCTTTGTCTGCACTGCCCTCTCGCTGTTGCTCGCCTATCTGCTCTGCAAGTGGATCACGACAACAAAATTTGGCAAAATTCAACGCGCCATCCGCGACTGCGAAAACCGCGTCCTCTTCTCGGGCTATTCGACCGCCAATTTCAAACTGTTCGTGTTTGTCCTCGCCGCGATCATCGCCTCGCTTGGGGGCGTGCTTTACGTGCCCCAGGTCGGCATCATAAACCCGAGCGAAATGGCGCCGGACCGCTCCCTGGAGGCCGTCGTATGGGTTGCTGTTGGCGGACGGGGCACGCTTGTTGGACCGATCGTCGGGGCCTTTCTTGTCAACGCGCTGAAGACTTGGGCCACCCGCGCGTATCCGGACCTGTGGTTGCTCTTTCTTGGGGCAATGTTCATTTTTGTGACCCTATTCATGCCCAAGGGCATCGTGGGCTTGCCGGCGCAACTGGCGGCGCTCAAACGGCGATTCTTCGCACCGAAACCGGCCGCGCCCAAAACCCTCCCGGCAGTCATCGAAAGAACACGTGCGATCGAGCAAAGGCCGGTTGCGAAACCCGAATAACCTCGCCATGCCGCGCGGACGCGAATTCATTCTCATGCTCGAAGAAGTCAACAAGACCTTCGAGGGGTTCAAAGCCATTTCCAACCTCACCTTTTACATGGATGAAGGCGAACTGCGCGTCATTATCGGCCCAAATGGCGCAGGCAAGAGCACCATGCTCGACCTGATCACAGGCCGCACAAAACCGGACAGCGGCAGGATCGAGTTCGGCCTGGATACCGACCTGACCAAATTGAGCGAACCGGCCATCACCCGGCTGGGCATCGGACGAAAGTTTCAAACGCCCTCCGTTTACATTGACCATACGGTCTTCGAAAACATTTGGCTTTCGCTGGAGGGGAGCCGCAGCGTGTGGCAGACATTGTTCTCACGCGTGACTCCGGAACAGCGCGCGCGCATTGATGACATTCTTAAAACCGTTTCCCTCGATGGAAAGGCGCACACGTTGGCCGGCGCCTTGAGCCACGGTCAAAAGCAATGGCTCGAGATCGGAATGTTGCTGGCGCAAAACGCAAAGCTCCTCCTCGTTGACGAGCCCGCCGCCGGTATGACCGACGAGGAGACCCACAAAACGGGTGAGTTGTTGTTGAGCCTCGAAGGCAAACATAGCATCGTTGTCATCGAACACGACATGACCTTCGTCCGGCAAATTGCCCGCAGAATCACCGTCCTCCACCAAGGCACGGTCCTTTGCGAAGGGTCCGTGGACCAAGTCCAGAATGACGAGCGCGTTCAAGAGGTCTATCTTGGCAGAAAGAGGAGGGAAAAATGCTAACCCTCTCCAACATTTCGGGTTCCTATGAAGGCTCGCGGATTCTTCGGGG
>JAJYHY010000468.1 GCA_021784555.1 bacterium | reverse complement strand
CCCTAAACTGATGCCCCACTAACCCAGTTCCCCACGCCAGCTCAAATGTGAAATCATCACCAAGAGCCACCCCCTCCAAAGATTGTGAGATGCGCACATCGGCGCTTTTGGGCTTGCGGCATCCCGCGGCTCGGACTACTCTGGTCTCCAACTTCGACCTTTGGGCATGGCCTGGCGCCCTGTCCCTGGCCGTCGTGCGCCACCACGGGCGGAAAACGAAGCGTGTGGCGGCGTGGCTGGCGCGTGGCTGGCAATTACTCAAACAAGAACTCACTCGAACACCAATGAAACCTCCTCACTCAGCTAGATTCGCGCGGACCGCCCTGGTGGCGGCCGTATTATGGGTTGCGGGCATGATGGCTCATGCCGACTATCCCGCCGAGGTGCTGGCGCTAAAGCCCCTCACCTACTGGCGCTTCAATGACACCGGGACCTTTTCCTACACCGCGACCAACCTGGGGACGGCCGGGACCGCTGACAACGGGACTTACAGCGATCCAACCTACATGGAAGGCCAGCCGGGCGCGCTGGTGGGGAGCACCAACACAGCGGCCAGATTCGACGGTTCGACCTCCAAAATAGACGTCCCGTTCGACGCCGCCTTGAACCCGGCGAGCTTCAGTGTGGAATGCTGGGCCAAGGTGGAAGGCGGGGCGGGAAACTACCGCTCGCCGGTCACCTCGCGTGAAAGCGCGAGCGGGGTCACTGCCGGATACATCATCTATGCCGGCTCCGACAACATCTGGCAGTTCTGGACGGGCAACGGCTCCAGTTGGAATTCGGTCATCGCCCCGGCCACGAATGGGGCGGTGGTAACGAACGTCTGGACGCACTTGGTCGGGACCTACGACGCCACCAGCCAGACGATGTCGTTTTACATCAACGGCGCTTTGGTCGGGCAAGGGACCAATATGACGGTTGCGCCCGTGGGCACGGTCGGCTCGCCGCGGCCGTTGCGCGTCGGCGCAGGCGCCACGGAAGGCGCCGGCAATTATTGGTTCAACGGGGACGTTGATGAGGTGGCCGTCTATCCGAGCGTGCTGACCCCCGACCAGGTGGCGGCCAACTACGCGACCGGCACAACCAACGGCAGCGCCTACGCCGCGCAAGTGCTGGCTCTGCATCCGGCGCTCTACCTGCGGCTGGATGACACCTCCTCCAATCCGCCAGCGATGAACCTTGGCTCGCTGGGCGCCGCGGCCAACGGCAGGTACCAGGACGGCCTGCAACCCACCAACACCGACCTGGTGGCGCCAACCTTTCCCGGCTTTGGTTCGAGCAACCCGGGTGTGGTCTTCGATGGGAATGGCGAGGCCATGGCCATCGGTTACACGAATATCCCCGTGCCCTGGACCATGACTTGCTGGGTCAACCGCCAGGACGCGCCGGGGGGCTCCGCCGTCCTCATGTACAGCCCGAGCAGCGGCATCAAGCTCGAACAATGGCAAAACACCCGCGAGGTAGGTTTTACGGCGTACGGCGTTGCCGATTACACCTTCAATTACGAGGCGCCCGCCGGAACGTGGACTCACCTGGCATTTGTATGCACTAGCGATGCGGTGACACTCTACGCTAACGGTGAGTATGCCGATTCCATCTCGAACACCATCACGCTCCCGATGATGAGCCTGGGCAACCCAAAGGGTGATCTGCTGGCCGGAAGCGTTGACGAGGTCGCTACTTTCGACCGGGCCTTGCTGCAAGGCCAGATCAAGACGCTCTATCTGACGGCCATCGGCGACCAGAATCCGCCCGATTTCGTCAACAACGTCCCGATCGCCTCTCCTTCGGGCACACTCTACGCGACTCAGCCCTTCTCCCTTAACATCGATGTCTTTGGCGCGGGTCCGCTCAGTTACCAATGGCGCAAGGATGGGACAGTTGTAGGCACCAACGCCACCTATGCCGTGGCGGCAGCCACCACCGCCGACAGCGGCAATTACGACGTTGTCGTCTCCAACGCGCATGGCACGGTGACCAGCGCCGCGCTCAATGTGGCCATCCAACCGGCCGTGCCGGCCACCATCACGCAACAACCGATGCCGCGCCAGGTCTATCCCGGCGGCACGGCTATCTTCACGGCGACCGCCACTGGGACCGGGGCTATCACTTATCAATGGGAGAAGGACGGCGCCAATATTACCGGCGCAACCAGCCCGACCCTGATCATCACCAATGCGGGCCCAGCCGATGTTGGGACCTACAGCTTGGCGGTGACCAATACCGCCGGCGGCACGGTGAGCTCCGGCGCCGATTTGACACTCCGCACCCCTGCCGCCGGTTCATACGAAGCGGCCGTCGTGGCCTCCGGTCCCGCCGCCTATTGGCGGCTGGGGGAAACCTCCGGCACGATTGCTTATGACTACATGGGCGGCCACGACGCCGTTTATACCAATGTCACCTTGGGAGTTCCGGGCTACTCCAGCACCGACCCCAACACCGCCGTCGCCTTCGACCCGAGCAATCCCAACGGACCGGGCTCGGTTAGCATCCCGGATGGCTCCGTCTTCCCGTTCATCGGCGCGACACCGTCGTTCACCCTAGAGGCCTGGGTCAAGTGGAATGACATCACGGGCGTCCAACGCGTCTTCTCTTATGCCGGGCCGGGCTTCCATGGGATCGGCTTTGGCGCGAACACCGCCAACGGCCTGCGCTTCACGACCTACGGCGTGCAAGACTTCAACCTGACCTTGCCAACGCCGCTGCAGACCAACACCTGGTATTATCTGGTTGGCGTCGCCAAAGGGGGCACGTTCTACTTCTACCTCAACGGCGTCCCGGTCGGTTCGATCCCGTTTTCCGGGGCGGGTCTGCCCCCGTCGCCGCCGCTCCCCGCTCCCTTCGCCATCGGCCGCAATCCGGAGAGCACGGCCATTGAACCCGTCAATGGCACGATCGACGAGGCGGCCGTCTATGACCGGGCGCTCACGGCCGACGAGATCCTTACGCACTACAGCGTGGCCGCTTATGGCACAAACACCCCGCCGTTCGTAAGCCTCAATCCAGCCAGCCAGACCGTCGTGGCCGGCAGTACCGCCTCCTTTTCGGCCACCGTCATGGGCAGTGTGCCGATCAGCTACCAGTGGCAGAAAGACGGCGTGAGCGTTCCCGGCGCAACGGACGCCACCCTCTCCCTGGCCAACACCTATTTCACCGACTCGGGCAGCTATGTATTATGGGCCACCAACGCGGCGGGATATACCAACACCGCCGCGGCGACTCTTACTGTCCTGGCGCCGCCCAGTTTCGCCAATGTCACCAACGGCCTGGTGTTGCACCTCAGCTTCGAGGGCGATTCCCTGGCTGACTCGTCCGGACAGGGCAACGACGCATTCGCCTACGGCTCGCCTTCGTTTGTTCCCGGCCAAGTCGGCACCAATGCCCTTTACGTCAACACTCAACACGCCAGCAGCATCTTCAATTCCGCCTTTGTCTATCCTTCGCCTACCCTGACCTTTTATGAAACCAACAGTTTCTCGGTCGGGTTCTGGGTCAATTACACGGGTCTGCCCAACGACTTGCCGATGATAGCTAACGCCGTTAATTCGACCTACCAAGTCGGCTGGGTCTTC
The DNA here is from genome assembly GCA_021784555.1 of bacterium. GTDB lineage: Bacteria > Verrucomicrobiota > Verrucomicrobiia > Limisphaerales > UBA8199 > JAJYHY01. Next base: position 1,783 of record JAJYHY010000468.1, on the reverse strand, counting down.
ACCGATGACGGCGGCAAGATTGAGGTGTCCCTGGTCAGCACCGCCAACAGCGGCGCCTATATTGCCGATCCCGTCGCTAACAGCCCTGTCACCGACGATGGCAAGTGGCATCACGTCCTCGGTGTCGTGGACCGCGATACCCAAATTGCTTCGGTCTATGTCGATGGCCGCCTTGCGGGAACATGGTCCATCGCCGGACTCGGCTCCATGGATGCGGGCCAAGCCATCGCGCTCGGCCAGGACCCGACCGGCGGCTATGCCGTAGATGGGGCCTATACGCTCGATGATGTCGGCATCTGGGACCGTCCGCTCACCGCTTACGAGGCTGCCAGCATCTACGCCGCCGGGGAGCGTCACCAGAGCTTCAACGTCTATGGACCCGTCGTGCTCTCCATCTACCAGGTGGGCAACCACATCGATCTCGCCTGGCAGGCGGGCACATTGCTGCAATCCTCAAGCCTTAACGGCCCCTTTACTCCGGTCCAAGGCGCGGCTGCGCCATACTACCGAACGACCGCCTCCGGCGCGGCCATGTACTTCCGCGTGCGGCAGTAGCCCGCGGGGATTATTGCCCCGGCTGTGGCCTCCCGCGGCCGGGGCGGCGGCTCCGCAGGCAAAGCTATGAGACGGACGTTCAATCGGCCACTGCGGATGCTTCGGGCGGCTGCGCCGATGAGGCGCGGCCGCCGGGCATTCACGCTGATTGAGTTGCTGGTGGTCATTGCCATCATCGCCATTTTGGCCGCCGTGCTCCGGCCAGCCTTGGCCTCCGCGAAGGAAAAGGCCCAGCGCACCCGGTGCGTCAATAACAACCGGTAGATTGGCCCGGCCACGCAGATACCCGATGACACGACCAGCCAGTTTGGCGCCGGGGTCTCTGATGACGGTTCGAGCTACCCGGACTCTTCCATTGATGGTGGCCTGGGCCGGCGCCACGGCAAGAGCGGGGGAATCGTGCTCAACTTCAGCGGCAGCCTAGCGGAGAATCTCTTCGAGGAGCTCTTTCAACACATCTCTCACTCCTGACCAATCCTCCGGCGCGAGCCTGCCCATCCGTCTGAGCACAATCGATTTCTCCACCGTGGCGAGCTTCTCGACTCGAACAATCGATGGCAGCCGAAGTCCGGCTTGCTGCCAGCGGACGAGCCGCACGTCGTGCGGTGAGCGTTCGGCTTGACTCGTTACAGGCGCTACGAGCAAATCGGCGTCCCCTCCCGCATAGATGACAACCACGGGACGTTTCTTCCGGCCGCTGCCGTCGCTGAACGCGACAGGCACGAGCAGAACATCGCCCGGGATAAAGCTCATGCCGGTCTATTCGTCGTCGTAGATAGCATCTTCCGGGGAATACTGGCGAGCAAGCTGTGCCGTCGATAATCGGCTCCAGTCTCGATCCTCCGCCTCGGCTGTCCGGCGAGCCAAAAGGAAATCGACATAATGCAGCGCCTCCGCCTGGAGTGCCTCCGGCAGGCGCTTCGCTCTTTCAAAAAGCATTTCAGCGGTGCTCATGACGTCCAACTACCGTATCACTCTCGGAAGCCTGGAACAAGAGCGGCTTAATGTCCGGCGCCACTACCCAACGATAGACATGGCTCGTGTTGATCGGCTGGATGCTGTAAGCGACGCCAGGAACCAGCTTCGCCTTGTCTTGAGAGACAATCCGGGCGACGTAGGCCTGGAACTGCCCGTGCCCGTCGCTCAGGTCGCCCCCCGTCAAACGGGCTTTCAGCGTTGGGTGGCCTGGCGCCTTCAACAGGAACTCGTGGCCGGCCTGCCTCTCGAA
>JAJYHY010000467.1 GCA_021784555.1 bacterium | reverse complement strand
CGATCTCATGGATGCGTTCTCGGACTTGGGCTTCGAGCGGCGGGATGGTCGAGGTGGTCGTGGCGACTTGGGCGGCGGCGCGCGTGGTGTCCAGGTCGCTGACCAGGCCCGCCTTGTACATGGACTGGGTTAGCTCCTGGATTTGCTTCTGGGCGTCGAGGTTTTGGCGGGCTACCGCCAGCCGCTCCTGGGTGCCGCGCAATTCCATGTAATCGCGCGCCACCTCGGCCAGCAAGCTCACCATCACGTCGCGCCGGGTCTCAACTGCCGCCTGGATTTCCGCGGTGGCCGCCTGGAGGCGGCGGCGGGTGCCGCCGAAAATGTCCAATTCCCAAGTGGAATCGAAGCCGGCTTGGAACAAGTCGGTGGTTGCGCCCGGCAGACCGCCTCCGCCAAAGGGGCTGAGCGGGGTCGCGGCGGAATTGGCGCCGGCTCCGCCGGCTTCAGCGTCTGAGGCGCTGGTGGTTGGGGAGATGCCGCCCTGGGGGTCCATGGAGCGAGCCTTGGGGGTTGCTGAAGTGCGACTGGCGGAGGCGCTGCCGCCCGAGGCCGTGCTGCCCGAGCCGCTCCCGCCAAAAGGCAGCTCGACGTTCCTGCTCCCCAATGCGCGGTTGTAGCCGAGGTTGGCCTCGATTCCCGGAAACAGGCCGGAAGCCGCCATCCCGCGAACAGCCCGCGCCTGCCGGACCCTCAACTCGGCTATCTGCAGGACATAGTTCTTCCGCACCGCCTCGTCGATCAGACGGTCGAGCTCCGGGTCGTGGAAACTGCGCCACCATTTGGCGGCAGGAGGTGTTTGCTCGACGCCATAGCTGGCCTGGGCCGCCGGCTCCGTGCTGGTGGTCTTGCGGAGTTCGCCGTAATGGGGTTCAAGCCGAGTCTTGGGCGGGCTATAGTTCGGGCCAACCATACATCCTGGGAGGCATATCCCCAAAACGATGGCGGCAATCAAGGCGAAATTGGATAGGTTCCTCTTCATCTTCCGTCGGAATTCACCAAGGAGATGCCCCTTAAAGACGAAAAACTCAACTTAAATCCATTCTGCATTATGCGGCAGGGAGCAGGGAGAGTGAAGTGGCGAGAGGCGGGGAGAGGGTGGAAAATGGATTTCCCGGCGCTCGATTTCCGCCTAGGCTGTGGCCATGTTCAAGCCGGCTGATTTATTTGACTTAAGCCAGAGCGAGCACCGCGCGGTGTTCGAGGGGTGCCCTTATGCCTGGGAGGCCCTCAATCGACTGGCCGCCTATATTGATCGGACGCTCCGCCCGGGGTTGCGCAACCACTGTGAGGGTGTGGCCTATATCGGAGAGCGGGTGTTCATTGGGGAAGGCACCGAGGTCGAGGATGGAGCGATGATAAAGGGGCCGGCGATTATTGGCGCCAACTGCCAGGTCCGGCACAACGCCTATATCCGGGAGAACGTCATCATCGGCGACAACTGCGTCATAGGCAACTCGTGCGAGTTGAAGAATTGCCTGCTGTTCAATCGCGCGGTGGCGCCGCATTTCAATTATGTTGGCGATTCGATTTTGGGCTGCGGTGCGCATCTGGGCGCCGGGGTGAAGATTTCAAACGTCAAGATTATGCCGGGCAACGTGACGGTGATTGTTGACGGAAAGCCCTTCGACACGGGGCTTAGGAAGTTCGGTGCCCTGGTCGGAGACGGGGCGGAGATTGGTTGTAACGCGGTCTTGAATCCAGGCAGCATCATCGGGCGCGGTTCGACGGTCTATCCAAACATGAGCTGGCGAGGGGTCCTGCCCGAAAGCAGGGTCGCCAAGCGCAAGGAGACACTGGAAATTGTCGCGCACCGGGTATAGATTATGATCAGCGCAGTCGAGCCGCAAGCGGCGGGAGCCGGCGGGGATATTGTCCGGCAGGTGGTCGAGATCTTTTCGCCTTCGGGAATCCTGTCGCGCGCCAGTAATTTTGAGTTTCGGCCCCAGCAGCAGCGGATGGCTGAAGCAGTGGCGCGCGCGCTGGAAGAGCGCAGGCATCTGGCTGTCGAGGCGGGGACAGGCGTGGGCAAAAGCCTGGGGTACCTGGTGCCGGCGATTCTCTACGCCAAGGCCAGGAAGAAAAGGGCCGTCATTTCCACCCACACAATCAACCTGCAGGAACAACTCATCCAGAAAGACCTGCCGCTGCTCGAACACGTTCTGCCGGTGAAGTTTACCTTCACCATGCTCAAGGGCCGGGCCAATTACCTCTGCACCCGGCGGCTGAAAAAGGCGCTCCAGCAGTCGGTCAGCCTCTTTACTAGTTCCGAGACCGAGGAATTGCGCCGCATCGAAGAATGGTCCAGGAAAACCAACGATGGCAGCCTCTCCGACTTCGACGTTGAACCTGATGGCAAAGTTTGGGCCCAGGTCTGCTCGGAGCGGGGCCTGTGCTCACCCAAAACTTGCGGCTACCAATCCGAATTCAGCAAGGAGAATGAAGTCTGTTTCTTTCAGCGGGCGCGCAACCGGATACTTTCCTCGGACGTGCTGGTATTGAACCACACGCTCTTTTTCACCCTGCTGGGCAACGTGGAGGATGACGCCAACGAGAGCGGCATCCTGTTTCGAAATGACTTCGTTGTCTTCGACGAGGCGCACCTGGTGGAGAAGGTGGCTTCCAGGCACATCGGTTCCAGCGTCTCGCGCGGCCAAATCCACTATGCCCTGAACCGGCTATGGAATCCGAGGACCGAGAAGGGCCTGCTGGCTACCCTGCGCAAAGGCGCAGCCGTGAAGCTGGTGGCCGACGCATTGAAAGAGGAGGGCCTGTTTTTTGACAGCGTTGAGGCGGCGTGCGAGGAGCTTCAACGGAACGCCAAACGGCGCAGCTTTGGCTCCAGCGCCAATTCGGGGTCGCCACCACGGGAATGGACCGAGCTGCGCATTCGCCGGCCCGAGCTGGTCAAGGATACCGTGACCCTTCCCCTCCAGCGGCTGCGGGAGGCGGTCAGCGACTGCGTCAAGATGACCGAGGACAAGGATATGGGCCTGGAGCTCATGGAGTGCAACCGGCGGCTGAGCGAGGTGCGGGAGTCGCTCGTTTTGTTCCTCAGCCAGAGCGCGGAAGACTATGTTTATTGGGTCGAGCGGAGCGGACGGAGCGGACGGGCGCAACGGAACCTCACTCTCAACGCCGCGCCGACGGATGTAGCGGATTTTCTCCGGCGCCGTCTCTTTGGCGGCGGCACCTCGGTCATCATGACCAGCGCCACTCTCGCCACCAAGGCGAACCCGGCCCCGGCTCTCCCATTGGCCTCGGATGAGTCTTCCCCGGCGGAGCGGAGCGTTCCGCCGAGGCGCAAGCCTCCGGCCTCTGGCGAGGATCCCCTGGACTACTTTGTCAAGCGCATTGGAGGGGAGGCGGCGACGCAATTGCAGGTGGGCACTCCCTTCGATTACGCGCGGCAGATGCGGCTTTTTGTGGCGCGCAAAATGCCAGACCCGCGCGACGATGGATACCGCGACGCGCTCATCCACTGGATCGAGCATTTCATCAAACTGACGCACGGAAAGGCCTTCGTCCTGTTTACCAACTCCAAACTCATGCAGGAGACGGCCGAGTTGATGCAGCCGTTCTTTGACCGGGAAAGGCTCGCCTGCCTGGTGCAGGGGACAGGCACTCCGCGCTCCGTCATGCTCGAAAAGTTCAAAGAAGACATCGATTCGGTGTTGTTTGGGACGGAGAGTTTTTGGCAGGGGGTGGATGTCCCGGGCGAGGCCCTCTCCAACGTCATTATTACAAGGCTGCCGTTCGCCGTGCCGGACCATCCCTTGATCGAGGCGCGCATTGAAGCCATCGAGGCGCGCGGTGGGAACTCCTTTAGCGAGTTCTCTTTGCCGGAGGCCATTCTGCGCTTTCGCCAGGGGGTCGGGCGGTTGATTCGGACCAAGACGGACAAAGGCATTATCGTCGTGCTGGACAACCGCATTCTGGTCAAGCGGTACGGCCAGGCCTTTATTGACGCCATGCCCAAATGCCCGGTTGAGATTGTGTGACTCGCTCTTGGTGGGCGCACATTCCACTCGTTAGTGGATCGGTCGATTTGCCCAAATCTACACGAGGCCTAAGCGCGTCAGGGCTGACATCTTCGCCGAGAACGCAATCCGATAAGAACCGAGCTCCGCCAGAGCGGCATCGCGCGAACATGCCGCGCCGACGGGGTTGGGCGACGGTTTGTCCCCGGCACACAGGGGCGCCACGCCCGGCGCGCCGAAAATGGTCCAGCAGGTGATTGATGGGTATCGAGCCGAGAGAAGGCGTGCGGGCCAATGACGGTCGTGCTCGGCACCAACGTGGCGGTGTCGGCGATCTTCTGGGCGGGCGAATCGCGCGACTGTATGGTGGCCTGGGCGAAGCGGCGGGTCCAGCTCGCGGTGACGGTGCCGGTCCTTGAGGGAAAAGGAAAAGGGGTCACCCATAGAACGGTCCACCCGAATCCAGCCTGGCCGATGTTCTGCCGCCGCCAAACACGCGCTGTAACTGCTCCACGGAAAGGATCACGCTTCTGCCGGGGTTTTAATGAGATCGTGCCGGTCCACGCCGTCGAGGAAGATTTTCTGGCGGCGGTCGCCGCGGCTCATGACGTGATACATCACACCAGGATATTGAAGGCGGAGCTGGCGTGGCAGGAGCGGCATCCTGCGGTGCGCCAGGACTTGGTGTCGATGACAACATGCACCGGACTATGGGTGACCCCGCCCCAGCCGTTGGCGTTGCTGAAGGCGAGCACGTCCCGCGCCGGGTCGTAGGCGAAGCCGAGGGCGTTGTGATTGGCGTTGGTAACCCAGAAATGCAAACTTTATAGGACTGACCCTTAGTGAGTTTCACGGCGGCGCGATTGACAAACTCGCTGAGGGTGCTCAGGAGGGTGGACTTGCCGCATTCTTTTTCGGGGGATTCGATGGCGATGTAGGTGGTGACGGCGCGGAGATGGAAGGCGTAGGTGTGGAGGAAGTGGTGTCATGGTGTTCGTTTGTTTACAGGGCCATGGGGACACACCACGGGCCCACTAATGAGGGTGGGGCGTTACGCGCAATCGGAATCGTCGTAATGGAAAGCGTTGGAACGGAGGGGATTATGAAAAGCGTAACGGTTACGGGATCGTTACACTTTGGGTGACTTTGGGGTGCGTGGAACGGGGTTGCGATTCCGGGCCGCGCCTTTCGGTTCGAAATTGAAGTCAATCGGAATTGGTCTCAGCAAGGCGCTAGAACCAGATGGGTGACTGAATCCCGAGACGTCGGGAATGGGCAATCCTGTGGCGCGTCTGACTCTGCCGTGGGAGCAGAGTCAGATTAAATCGTGGTAACGGGTGGTACGGTGGCGGATTGTTTCGTGGTTGTTTTCGAGAAGAG
>JAJYHY010000080.1:20438-26263 GCA_021784555.1 bacterium | reverse complement strand
AGCGGCTCCAGGCCCGGGAAGTGCCGGGCCTCGAAGCCCACCACGTCCTCATGCGCGAGAGCGGCCGGTTCTCCTCGGAACGGCTCTACCTGCAATTCCGCCGGGAGCGCCTGGTCTTCGAGGTGTGCGGCTTTCCCTTTGGCGCCGGGTTCTTCGTCTCCTCGCGGCTCTTTGACCGGCGGAAGCGGGCGCGGTGGTACGACTACGCGCTGCTCTTCCTGCTGCTCGGCCTCTGCACGGCGCCCTTCGGCTACCGCTTCGGCTGGGTCTGGGGCGTCATCGCATGGACGGGGGTTATCGCCCTGGCCTGGACGCTCATGCGGGTGGCTTCAACCGAGGCCATGGGGTGGCTCGACCGCACGCTCTCCGACCTGCCGCTCCTGGGGGCCGTGTACGACCGGTTTTTCCACCCTGACACCTATTACCGCGAGGACACGAACAACGCCTACCGGCTCGCGGTGGACGGGGCGGTGCATGAGGCCGTGAACGGGATGCGCGCGCAGAAGGGGCTAAAACCCCTCGCGGAAGGGGAGTGGCGGCCCGTGATGCGCGGCCTGGAGCGGCGGTGAGAGGATGGACGGAGCGGGCAGAGCGTATTCGAGCGTGGCCGAGCGGCTCACAGCCCAATTCTGCCGCTGGGAACTCCGCGGGCGCGGCTGGGCGGTCTGGCCCGGACCGGTCAGCCTGGAGCCGCCCTTCCGGGCCTTCGCCGGGCATTACCTTCCCCCGGCGCCGGTCGCGGACGACGGGCGATTCGAGACGGGCTGGAGCCGGTTCGCCGCCTCCTTCCGCAGAGGCTTCCGCAAGGAAGAGCCTGCGCCTTCCGCGCCGCCGGCCGAAGAGGAAGAGGAACCCGCGCCGGAACTCCTCCCGGATCGGGACGCGCTCGTCGAACTCCAGGCGGTCTTGCCCGCCGACCTCGACATCCCCCGCGAAGCCTTCGAGGAATTCCTGGGAAGCCTGCACCTTTGCCGCGAACCGCTGGCCTTTGAGATTCTGGGCCAGCCGTCCCGGATCGCCGCCCAATTCGTGGCGCATCCCGGCGACGCCGACCTCGTGCGTCGGCAGCTCCAGGCCTTTTTCCCGGACGCGGTGTTCCTCCCGCAGCAGGGATTCCTCGAAGAGGCCTGGGGCGGGGGAGAGAGTGCCGTGGTCGAGTTCGGCCTGGGCAGGGAGTTCATGCAACCCCTGGCCTCCGGCAGGCTCGATCCCTTCGTGGGGATTGCGGGCGCCCTCTCCGAACTGGGCCCCGAAGAACTCGGCCTCTTCCAGGTGCTCTTCGAGCCGGTGCGCCATCCCTGGGCCGAGAGCATCCGGCGGGCGGCGACGGATAACGCGGGGGAACCCTTTTTCGCGAACGCGCCGGAACTGACGCGCCAGGCGGAGGAAAAGATCGAGTGGCCCCTCTATGCGGTCGTGACCCGCATCGCCACGCAAGCCTCCGCGGGCGGAGATTGAGGCGAAACTGTATCGCGATCTCTCTTCGGAAACTCCACCGGCGACGCGATGGCCCGTAGCGCCGAGAGCAAAGCCCGCGCCGCCCGCGCCGGCACCGCACGCCGAAGGAACGAAAACGCCACCGGCCCCAGCGCCCGTCATGGAACAGCCGAAATCGGCAGCGGCGCCGGCCGTGCCGGAGAGAGCTCCCAATCTCCGCAGGCACGAAACGCTCAAGGAACATTTCCGCCGCGAGGCCGAAGCCCTCGACTACACGGTCGCCGTCGAACAACTGATTCTGAACGGGCGTGGTCAAGTGGACCTCGTGCTCAAGCGAGGCAGCCGCTCGATTGCGTGCCAGATCTCCGTCAAAAACTCGGTCGAGTATGAAGCGGCGAACGCGAGGAAATGCCTGGAAGAAGGATTCACGCACGTCGTGGTCGTCAGTGAAGACGCGTCAAAGCTCGCGGAGATTCGCGAAGCGGTCGCCCCCTCGCTTTCCCCGGAGCACGCCTCCAGGCTCGCGTTCTATCAGCCCGAAAAATTCGAGAGCCGGCTCCGCGAATGGGCCGCCCGCGACCCGGCCGGCGGGGTCGCGGAGCAGGCGAAACCGCGAGCACAGCGAATCCGGCTCTTCGGCGGCCTCAGCGAGACGGAGCGGAAGGAGCGGAAGTCGGTAATGCTTGGGGCTCTGGCCCAGGCGATGAAGCGGGAGACGCCCCCGGAGCGCCCGCCGGTGTCGCCGCCGGTTCCCGCCGCGTGAAGAGCGGCAGCGCCCCCACGGCGTTCTTCAGGGCGCTCAACTCCAGATGGGTGTAGCCGTGATGCACCGGCTTCGACGAGTGGCCGGTCAGCTTCATGCGCACCTCCTCGGCGATGCCCGCGTTCGCCAGCGCGGAAGTAAAGCTGTGCCGGAGCGAATGGAACGTGCGCTGCCTGAATTTCCGGATTCCCTTGCCATCGACTACCCCGGGGTCAATCTCCGCTTTGAGGACGATCCGGTTGAAGGCGCCGGGGAGTCCGTTCCGGCCCCCGGCGACGCGCTTCACGAGCGTCGGGCAGAGGTAACCATCGGTGCCGAATTGCGACAGATAATTCAGATGCTCGATGACGTGGAAATGCATCGGCACCACCACCCTCTTGCACCGGCAAGATTCTGCTTGAATATGCCGGCGGCTCGTGCGGTCATAGGGTTTATGAAGACTACTACTACCGGTTCCACGATTTCGCGTCGTCAATTCCTTGCCACCACGGGTGCCGCCGCGCTGGCCGCCCCGTTGATGGTGCCCTCCAGCGTGTTGGGGGCCAATGGTCAAACCCCGCCCTCGGAGCGGGTGGTAATGGCCGCCGTCGGCTATGGCGGGCAAGGGCCGTGGGACACGGATGAATTGATGAAAGACCCGGTCTGCCAGATGGTCGCCGCTTGCGACGTGGACAGCAGCCACCTCAACCGCGCGACCAAGATCATCAACGCGCATTACGACAACGAGGGCTGCCGCGGCTATCACGATTACCGCGAGGTGATGGCCCGCGAAGACATCGACGCGGTGATGCTGGCCGTTCCCGATCATTGGCATGCCCTCATCGCTGCCGAAGCCGCCTACCATAACAAGGATATCTACGGCGAGAAGCCCCTGGCCCGCACTATCGCCGAGCAGCAGGCCATCGTCCGCGCCGTTCAGCAGAGCAACCGAATATGGCAGACCGGCTCCTGGCAGCGTTCGGTCCAGAACTTCTGGTACGCTTGCGAGATCGTCCGCAACGGCTTGATCGGCAACGTCACCCACGTGGTGGTCGGCCTGCCCGGCGGGCAAAACGGCGGCTATCCCGGTTTTGGCGGCATTCCTCACCAGAACCACTGTACCCCGCCGCCGCGCCAACTGGACTACAACTTCTGGGTCGGCCCCTCCCAAATGGTGCCGTATGTGGAGTGCCGCGTTCACGGCAACTGGCGCTGGAACTACAATACCGGCGGCGGCCAGCTCATGGACTGGATCGGGCATCATTGCGACATCGCCCATTGGGGACTGGGCTTCGACCGCACCGGTCCCAGCGAAGTGGAGGTGGAGCACGCCGACTTCCCGCCCTCCCACGCCACTTGGAACACCTCGCCCAAATACCGGATCGCCGCCAAATACCTGAGCAGTGTCACCGGCTACCCCAATGATGTCCACATGACCATCGCCGGCACGGGGCCCGAGAGTTACCCTGACATTAAGATGGGCTGCAAATGGATTGGCACCGAGGGCTGGGTTTGGGTGGCTCGAGGACATTTCGACTCCTCCGACCCGCACTGGAAGAAACACCAAAAATTGCCGGAAAACCTGCGCAAGGTCAAGCTCTACCATTCCACCAATCACTGGCGCAACTTCCTGGCCTGCGTCAAATCGCGCAAGCCGACCATCACTCCGGTCGAAACCGCCCACCATTCCACCATCCCCGGTCACCTCGGGCTGATCTCCATGTTGACGGGGCGAAAGCTCAGATGGGACGTGGCGACCGAGCAGATCATCGACGACCCGGATGCCGCCATGCTCATGAGCCGGCCCTATCGCGCGCCCTGGCGCCTGGCCTAAAACTCCGTTGCCCTTGCGGTCGCTCAGTACGCGTGGCCCGGGCTGTCTGGTGGCGCCGCCGGCCACCCCATAGCCGGAGTAGTGTTTATTCCCACTCAGAACACAATCTCTTATCCGGCAAGTTTGTGGCGTGCCCCGTAACCATGAAGCTCAACCGCCCGCCAGCCTGATGATGAAATGCTGATACGCCGCGAGCAACTGCGGCCCCGCGAAAATCCAGACGACCGCCGCCATCGCGATATAGGGGCCGTAAGGCAGGCGTGAGGACATGGCCCGGCGCTTCGTCACCACCAGGATCCCGCCGACGACAGCGCCAATGACCGAGCTCAGGAACAGCGAGAAGAACACCGCCTTCCAGCCCAGGAACGCCCCAATGCCGCCCATGAACTTTACGTCCCCCAGCCCCATGACTTCGCGCGGCAGCACCACCTCCGCCGTTTCCGCCTCCATGTGCGGCACCTGCTCAGGGTCGATCTTCTCGTCGCCGATCTGCAGCAGAGTGGGACTAAGCCGCACACGGACATCCTTATAGCAGCGATCCACCAATTCCAGCCGGCGCGCCGAGAGCACGATGGCATCGGAACGCCGGTAAAAGACCTCTTCGTAAGGGATGCTCTGGCCATCGAAATACAGCTCTGTCTCCGAGAATATGATGCGCGCGCCCTCGGGCAACTTCAAGCGGTGGCGGCCCAGCAGGAGTTTGAATCCCCGCAAGATGAGATAAATAACGCCCGCGCCAATCGCCATTCCCAGCAGACTCTGCTTCAAGGAGTCGGTTACCGACTCACTGCCGTGAAGGCCGGGCACAAAAAACGAGCAAAGGAAGCCCGCCGCCATCCCCCCGATGGTGACTTCGTCGGGAATGATGAAGTGCTCGAAATCAATGAAAGTGGCGACCAGCAATCCGGCCATGAACAGACAAAAGACCAGCGCCAGAGCGGCGGAGCGGTGGCCGAACCGCAGCCAGGAACCGAGAAAAAGCAGGGCGGTTACCAATTCAACGAGGAAGTAACGGGCGGCAATCGGGGCGCCGCAGTTGCGGCACCGTCCGCGCAAATACAGCCAGGTCACCAGCGGAATATTCAAATACCAGGGGATGGAATACTGGCAGTGCGGACAATGAGAGGGAGGCGAAACGATGCTCTCGCCGCGAGGCATCCGATGGATGCAGACATTGAGAAAACTCCCAACGATGGAGCCGAAGACGAAAGCTACCGCCGACCAGAATTGGAAGGGTAACGCGCTCCAGACGGCAGGGTCAAACATGCGCGAGAACATACGGCGGAGCGGGCCTAGACCCCGTAAACGCTTCTCTCCAGGGCGCGGCGCATCACCTCGACTGGCGCAGGCCGTTCAGTCCAAATCTCCAGCGCCTTGACCCCCTGGTACAAAAGCATCCCCAAGCCGTTGGCGACGCGGCAACCGGCGGCTTTGGCCGCCTTGAGCAGGGGGGTCTCCGCCGGGCGATAAATCATGTCATAGACCGCCCGCGCGTTTCGAAACGCAAATGCCGCTTCATCCATGGAGAGTGAGTCCTCGGCTTTCAACCCGAGCGAGGTCGCATTGAGGAGCAGGTCCACCGAACCGGAGGGGTAGCCCACTCCAACGCGCACCCGGCTATGAGCCTCGCGCAACTCCCGCTCCAATGCGAGTGCCTTGCTCCGCGTGCGATTGACAATGAACAGTTCAGCCACTCCTTCCGAGGCGAGTTTGAGCGCCGCCGTCCGCCCCCCCCCCCCCCCCCCCCCCCGGCGGAAAACCGCCCCCCCCCCCCCAAAAGCCGGGGGGTTTTCTTTTGCGGCCGCCCGGGGG
>JAJYHY010000080.1:0-20428 GCA_021784555.1 bacterium | reverse complement strand
CGCCCCGCCCGCCCCCAAGAGGAGAACACGCGCCTCCGCCGCTGAAAAGCCGAGGTCTTCCTTGAGCGCGCGCACGATGGCGTCGGCATCGGTGTTAAAGCCTCGGGTGCGTACCTTGGCCGGCTCACCTTCGAGAGCGCCCAGCGCTCGCCACTCTCCTCTCTGATCCTGCGCTTCGATGCGGACCGTATTGACGGCGCCCCAGGTCCGGGCCGTTTCGTCCAGGCTATCGACCAGGTTCACCGCGGCGACCTTGTGCGGCACGGTCAGGTTGACGCCGATATACCCCATGGCCCTGGCGCCTTCGAGAGCGGCTGCCAGGTTTGCGGGTGAGACCTCGTGAGCCATATACCGCCAGTTCAGGCCCAGAGCCGCCAGCCCGGCGTTTTGCATTGCCGGGGAGGCGGAATGGCGCACCGGATGCCCAAAAACCGCGCAGCACCGTGTATTTGCATCCACGGCCTTCTCAAATGGCTCACAGCCGGTTTTCACCATAGTATTCACCGGGCCTAAGCCGGCTGCTTTCGGTTGAGCGGAATCCAACGTATTTTAATGCGGTTTTCCAAAGCTGCGGCTATTCGCTGAAGCATGGGCAGAGAATGGCCCCCATAATCAGCATCCTCAAGCCTGGAAATCACAGACTGCGTCGTCCCAACTCGCTTTGCCAATTCAGCGTGCGAAAGTCCAGCTTTCGTGCGGAGTTGGCAGATACTCCTGGCGATCTGGAGATTGTCAACCTCCTCTGCGATTAAGGCCTTCAGTTCCGGATCGTTCCCCTCCATCGAGTCGAGAATCTTGATCGCATCGCTCGTCTTCTTGTAACGTCTGTTCATGTCAATTCTCCCCGTTCTGCCTCCAGGGCCTTCAACACGCGGCAGAGGGCGGAAAGTCTGGGCATTTCCAGACCTGTAGCCTGGGCCTGTCTGAGCGGCTCCAGAAACAGGCTATCCAGTTCCAGGGGCAGGCCCCGCTCGAAGTCAATCAGGGTGGAGGCCTTGTAAGCCCCCATTGCCGCGGTTCGTTCGATCTGATAATCGGCCAGAGAATCCTGGAGGTCGAAACCGAGGGCGCGGGCGGCAGCGATCACCTCCAGCATAAGTTGGCGCACGAGTGCCGCCCACGGCGGTTCAGCCAAAAGCCGGTCGGTGGTGAAGCATCCCGTCCGCCCGCTCTTGGCCGGCAGACGACCGGTTGCGAATGCCTCCAACCCGGCGGAAGCGGCGACTCCGAGGCCGTTGAAGGGGATGTTCCAGACCAGTTTTTCCCAATGGGTGCGCGCGAGGTCCTCCGCCACGACGCAGGAAACCCCGGACTGGCGGAAGAGGGCGGCCAGTTCATGCGTGCGCGGTTCGGGAGGACGCTGGAATTCACCAATCACAATGCGGCCATGGGCAGTGTGATGGATCAGTCCAGGTTGAGTCCGGTTCAGACAGACAAAGCACAACCCGCCCAGGATCTGTTCAACGCTGAAGATTCGCGCGAGTTGCTCCTCATTGCCCAGGCCGTTCTGGAGCGTGAGAATCGCCGTGTCCGGCCTGGCCAAGGAGGGCAGCAATTTTGGAAATTCGCTGTTTGCCGTGGTCTTCAACCCAATGACAACCAACTCGCAATGCCCTATCTCATCGGGCAGCCGGGCGCACTTTGGCTGCACATGGAAATCGCCATTCACACTGAGCACTTGGACGCCCTGGCGGCGGACCACATCATAATCGGAGCGCAGCAGAAGATGGACATCCTGGCCCGCTTGAGCCAGCTTTGCCCCGTAGTAGCTCCCCACCGCGCCACAGCCAACAACGCCGATTTTCATCCGCACGAGTGTAACAGGACGAGACCACGGAATACACGGAATACACGAAAAAAGGCTTCAACCCGCATCTGCCTCGCCGAAAGCCGGCTGCAAGCCGGCGCTCCACCGCCAAAATGAGAACTGCTGTAAGCTGTTGACGTTCTCGGGACAAAATGGCTTAAATGGGCCCATGACGCAGGGTGAATGGCCCAGTCACAGCCGGCATCCCCAAGGCCCGGAATCCGCCTCCGCTTGAGGGAACATGTCTATGTCTCACGCGCCACACTCCGCCACCTCGCCGGCACCCCGGTCTGATTGGTTCGCCACGACCCATTGGAGCGTGGTCTTGGCGGCCGGAAGAGACGACTGCCCGGCGGCTCGCCAAGCGCTTGAAGACCTCTGCCGCACCTACTGGTATCCTCTCTATGTCTTTGTCCGCCGGCAGGGATTCTCGCACGAGGACGCCCAGGACCTGACCCAGGAGTTTTTCGCCCGCCTCCTTGAACGGAACGATGTTGCCCAGGCCGAGCCCCGCAACGGGCGATTTCGCGCCTTTTTGCTGGCCAGGCTAAAGCATTTCCTCTCTGATCAGCGCGATCGGCGGCGCGCGGCAAAACGCGGCGGCAACGCGATCTTCCTCTCACTGGACGCCGGTTCCGCCCAGGACCGGTACGCGCTCGAACCCGTGGATTCCACGACGCCTGAAAAGCTCTTCGAACGGCGCTGGGCAATGACGCTGCTGGCTCGGGCGCGCGACCGGTTGCGCCAGGAGTTTGCTTGCAAGGGCAAGTTGGAACTCTTCGAACAACTGACCGAGATGGAGCGTAATGATGAGAGCCGCCTGACTTACGCCGAGATCGCCCGCCGCCGTGGCACCACCGAAAGCGCCATCAAAGCGGCAGCCCACAACATGCGCCAGCGCGGCAGAGAACTGCTGCGGGCGGAAATCGCGCAGACCGTGGCGACCGTGCCCGAGATTGACGAGGAGATTCGCCATCTGCTCGCGGTTCTGCGCGAGTGAGATTTTTTCGCAACCTTGTCCCGGCTTTTTCCTCTGAACCGGGTGGAAGCAGCCGGTCGCGGTTATGAATCGAAGATGCCCTAAGTGCAATGCAGTGGTGCCGTCCGACGCCCCGGACGGCGTGTGCCCGGTGTGCCTGTTGAGCAGCGCGATCGAAGGCGACGAGCCGTCTCACCCGGAGCCAGGCGCCGCGGCCTCACCCATCGGAGCGCCGCCCGGAAAAGTCTTGCACTACTTCGGCGATTACGAACTGCTGGAGGAAATTGCGCGGGGCGGCATGGGCCTGGTCTTCCGCGCGCGCCAAGTGAGCCTGAACCGCACCGTGGCGTTGAAGATGATTCTCACCGGCCGGCTGGCCAAGGAGACCGAGGTCAAACGTTTCCAGGCCGAAGCGGAGGCGGTGGCCAGACTGCAGCATCCGAATATTGTCGCGATTCACGAGGTCGGCGTCCACGAGGGACAGCACTACTTCTCGATGGATTTCGTGGCCGGAAAGGATCTGGCCGCGCTGGTTCGCGAGAACCCGCTGCCCGCCGCCGTGGCCGCGCGCTACGTCAAGACCATCGCCGAGGCCATTCATTACGCCCATCAACAAGGCGTCCTGCACCGCGACCTCAAGCCCTCCAACGTTCTCGTCGACCAGAATGACCAGCCCCATATCACCGATTTCGGCCTGGCCAAACAGCTCCACAGCGATTCGGATGTGACCCGCTCGGGACAGGTGCTGGGCACCCCCAGTTTCATGCCGCCAGAGCAGGCTGGCGGACGAAAGGCCCAAATCGGCCCCCATAGCGACGTCTATTCCCTTGGCGCCATCCTCTACTACCTGCTCACCGGGCGGCCTCCGTTTCTGGCCGCCACCCTGGAGGCCACGCTCGCCCAGGTGCTCAACGCCGAACCACCTTCGCCACGCGCTCTCAACGGCGCTGTCCCCCGCGACCTCGAAACCGTCTGCCTCAGGTGCCTCGAAAAGGACCCCGCCCGCCGCTACGCCACCGCCCAGGAATTGGCCTTGGAACTGGAGCGGTTTCTCGGGGGCGTGCCCGTCCTGGCGCGCCCGGTTGGCCGGGCCGCGAAGGCCTGGCGCTGGTGCCGGCGCAATCCGGCGTTGGCCGTTTCCCTTGCCGGGGCGCTGCTGTTGCTGGTGGCTCTGGCGCTCGGTTCGACCCTGGGCGCCCTGCGCATCGCCGCCGCTCGCAATGCGGAGCGCAGCCAGCGTCTCCGGGCCGAGACGCGCGAGGCCGAAAGCCAGGCGCGGCTGGCGCGCTTGAGGATTGAGGAAGGCTGGCGGCTGGTCGAGCGCGGCGACTGGTTCGAAGGCTTAGTCCCGTTTGTCGATGCCCTCGAATTGGAGCATGGCGACCCGGCCCGTGAAGCGGCCGACCGCGACCGTATTGCTTGCCTGCTTCAGTGCGGGCCGCAACTCCGACGGATGTGGTTCCCCGGCGGCCCTCTGAGCCGGGTCGAGCTCAGCCCGGACGGGCGGCGCGTGCTGACCGCGACCGCCTCTGTCGGCGCTCATTCGAGCCGAGGCGCAGCCCAGGTCTGGGACCTCTCAACGGGCCGGCCCTTGACCCCGCCGATGTCCCATGCGGGCCGCATCAACTTCGCCTGTTTCAGCCCCGATGGCAGCCGCGTCGCCACCGCCAGCGAGGATGGCTCCGCGCGGGTTTGGGACGCCGCCACCGGCCAGCCCATCACGCCGCCGTTGCGCCTGCCGCGGGGCGTTGCTCATGTGGCGTTCAGCGGTGACGGCAAGCATTTGGCGGCCTGCTCAGCGCCGGACTGGTACACCCAGACGAATGGCTGTGTGATCGTCTGGGACACAACCACCGGGAGGGCCGAATACACGAATGAAACCTACGGCATGGATGCGCAACTAGTGGCCTTTGCCAACCATGACCACTGGCTGCTGATCGGCTCCAAGACCTTTCTTTGCAACATCATCAACCCCCAAACGGGGGAGGATGTTGGCGCCGTGCCCGACGACTGGGTGACCTACGCCGTGGCGCTCAGTCCGGATGGTTCCAAGATCCTCGTCGCGGGCGACTTCGGCCTTTACAAGGAGCTCGGCGCCCGCGTCTTCGACCTTCGCACCTGGAAGGCGCTTACGCCTCTCCTGCCTCAGTCCGAAGGCCTCCCGCTGGTCGCGGCATGGAGCCCGGAGGGGCGGCTCATCGCCACCGCCATCGACAATCGGGCGGTGCAAGTCTGGGACGCCGCCACCGGCCAGCCCAGGGGCGCTCCGCTCCGGCACGAGGGTTCCGTTGTCTCGGCCGTGTTCAGCCGGGATGGGCGGCGAGTCCTGACCGCCTCGCGTGACGGCACCGCGCGGGTTTGGGACACGGAGACGGGCCTTCCGGCTTGCGCGCCGCTGGTGCATGGAGGGCCGGTCTGCAACGCCTGGTTCGCCAAAGACGGTCAAGAGGTGGTCACGGGCAGTGAGGATGGAGCGGTGCGGGTGTGGGATCTGGCGCCAAGAGCGCCGGCGCAACGCATCCTGCTGGCAAGGGGCAAAGTCCGGCGCGCCCGGTTTAGTCCCGACGGACGGCGCATCGTCACCGCTGATTCGGGCGGCGTGGCCCAGCTCTGGGATGCTTCTACGCTTCAGCCGGTGGGGCCGCCCATGAATCATTCCAGCAATCTCCTCATGGCCAAGTTCAGCCGGAAAGGACGCCGGCTCCTCACGTTCTGCGAGGACTACTCCGTTCGGGTCTGGGACCTCTCGCGGGTCGTGCCGAAGATGCTCTGGCTCTCCGGCGCCCAGAGCGCTGACATCACCTCCGACGGCAGGCGCGTGGTAGTGCCTTATTGGGACCACATTGGCAGGATTCTGAACGGTGACACCGGCGCGCCTCTATCCCCGAGCCTCTACACCCTCTTGCCCAAGGGGGTAACCGAAATCTGCCGCAACGCCCGGTTCAGCCCCGACAACCGCTGGGTCGGCTTTGCCGATGATTACGGCAAGGTGGGGCTGTGGGAAGTGGCAACCCTCCGGCCCGGCCCTCATTTCCAAGCCCACGCCGCGCGTGTCAATGACCTCCGCTTCAGCCCCGACAGCCGTCTCTTCGTAACCGTCAGCGACGACAACACCGCCCGGCTGTGGGACACCCGCACCGGCGCGCCCCTCAGCGGCCCTCTGCGCCACGCCGGCCCCGTCCGAACCGCCGCCTTCAGCCCGAACGCAACCCACGTCGTGACTGGCAGCGACGACGGAACGGCCCGGCTCTGGGCCTGTCCCGGCGGCCAACCCGTCGGCGAACCGATGGTCCACGCCGGCCCCATCACCGAAGTCTGCTTCAGTCCGCACGGAGGGCGCGTTGCCACCGCCAGTTCGGACGGCTCGGCGCGCGTCTGGGACGCCGAGACCGGAGAACCCCTGACTCCGCCGCTCGTTCACGCCGGCCAGGTGCGCAGCGTCCAGTTCAGCCCCGATGGCCGTTTTCTCTTGACCGCCAGTGATGACCAAACCGCCCGGCTTTGGAGCCTGCCCACCGACCGCCGCCCCATCACTCAGCTCGTCTCTGAGGCCCTGCTGGTCAGCGCCGCGTCCCCGGCCGCGAACAGCCCCTCAATACAAGAAAGGTGGCGGGCATTCTGTCAGTCCTCCGCCGGGAGCTGGGGGCGATTAAATCCGGCGGTCACTCGCCGATCGCGGCTAAAGCGGCAGAGGACAGCCGCACTCCAAGACGCTTCCGCGCTGGCCGGCACGCGGGAGCTTCCGCCAGGTTTTGGAGTGCGGCAGCCCTCTGCCGCTTTGGCTCTCCACCCGCGATCACCGCCCAGCACTCTTGAACACACCCGCGGGGCTCCGCCCAAGGCCAGCTTGGACCAGCGCCAGCCCGGCGCCTCCGGGAAATCCGCGCGGCTCGCCCTTCTGCTGCAGGCCCTGGAGCAGGTCAGCCAACAGCATGATTACCACGCCAACATCCGCGTCCTCACCCGGCTTATCGTGCTCGACACCAACCAGTGGACCTGGCTGTTTGCGCGGGCTTACGCGCGGAGCCGGCTCGGCGACTTCAAGGAGGCTGCGGAGGACTATTCGCGCGCCTTGAGCGTCGCGCCCCAGGCATCCGTTTGTCTCCTGGGCCGCTACCTGGCCCACTCCGCGCTCAACGACCCCGCCGCCCCCGCCGACATCCGGGAAATGGTGCGCCGCAGAGACTCGTTTTCAGGCGTGCCCCTGAACAAGATCACCGTCGCCGACCCTTCTCTGCCCGAACAATGGGAAACGATCGTCAGGGATTGCACCGCCGACCTCCGCAACGGCCCGCCGGCCTTCCGGCTCTATTGCGCCCGGGGCGCGGCCGAGGGCGGCCAATTCCGTTTCCGGCTGGCCAGAATGGATTTCGGGGAAGCGTTGAAGCTGCAGCCCAATCACGCCGAGGTCTGGCTGGCCGTAGCTCTTATCTACCGCTACCTCGGCTCCCGCGTGCCGCCGTGTTGGCAAAACGCCGCCGACGCCGCCAACCACGTCCTCAAACTGGAACCGGGCGACCCGCTTGCCGAATCCATTCGCGCGGAGGCGCTCAAGCGCCTGAAAGAATTCCCCAAAAGCTTCGGGCGTTGACCACGCTCAACTGGAAGACGTTCAACTCACATTTTGTCAATATATCGCCAAAATCTGAAATTCAACATTCAACCATCAAGGTAAAATCGCCGTCGCCCTACGGCTTTTCAGAAACGACCTTTCCGTCCTTCCAAAAGCGCAACCGAGTGCCATACATACGGGCGGTCTTGCGGGCAACCTTGGCCGCGCGCCTCAGTGCTGGCTCCACGCTGGCCGCAAAGCTCCCGACATTCTTCGGCGCTGTCTTCTTGGATTTTGGTTTCATGCGGATGCCTCGACTAAAATCGGAGTCGAGGCTGGATTATCATACACCGCCCAGGCGTCGGCAAGCGGTTGGTAGAGCTTTCTGAATACAGCGCGGTTGTCTGGCTCCTCCTCTCAACTCAAAGTCATGAGGATAGCCGAAGGGCGCCCTCTCCTCAAAACAAAAATCCCGGCCGAACGGGACATAACACGGCCAGTGACAAAGTCGTAGCGCAGGTCTCCGAACCTGCTGTATCGCCGGCTTCCCAGCCGGCAGTCCGCTGAAATGGTCGCGGTCGGCGGGCTGGGAAGCCCGCGACACAGCAGACTTGGAAGTCTGCGCTACGCGGTGCGGACTTTGTCACTGGCCGTGCGGGACATAAGGCGCTATTTGTGCCTTCTTCAAGCGGGCCTTCATTTTGCTTCCCGTTGGCCTTGTTGTCAGACACATGCCAGACACAATCGAAGTAGGCACTCGAGAATTCACCCGCCAATTTGCGGAGATGAAGAAGTGAGGCTGGGTGACCGCGAGGCCGACGCTCGGCCTCGTTAGGACGTCTCGATCTTTTTTCGCAACCTTTCCCGCCTTTTTCCTCTGAGGAGGATAGAAGCAATCGATTCCGCGCGCGGGGCCGAACCAACAGCCGGGACCGCGCGCGCACGGAAAGAGAAACACAACGAACCGCCATGAAATCGGATCGACTAGCAAACGCCGGAGACTGCGAGACAACCGAGTACGCCGACATGTCCGTCGGCGCCAAGTTGGCCGAGGGCATCGGCGACCGGCTCAAATACGACTTTGTCAGCCTCTTCACGGAAGTTCGGCAGGATGCTCCTCTCGCCAGACCCAATGAGTTGGTCGTCACCGGCACCACCACCAAGTACGAGCCCGGAAGCAAGTTCGCCCGGGCTATGCTGGCGGGCTTGGGGACGGCGAGCCTGAAGGGCGAACTGATACTCAAACAAGCGGACAATGAGAAGGTCGTGATGACCGCCCCGTTCGACAAACTTTTGGCCTGGGGCGGAACCCTGGGCGCCAGCAAATCCATGGACGAAATGCTCACCGAAGTCGCCTCCGCCTCCGCCGCCGCAACCATGGCCCGGTCTAAAGGCTTGGAGCCGAAGAAATAATCCAAAGCCTCGGAGGCGCGGACAAAACGCAGAACACCAATCGAAAAGCAGAGAGCGAAAAACAAACACCAAAACAAGAAAGGAACTGAACACAATGAAATCCATCATACGGCAAGTTCGACAGATTCCCTCTGTGAGAGCCGGAGGCGGTCAGGCCAGAAACGTCCAATATGCTTCGGCACGCACCGGGAGCGGGAAGTGGCGCGGAATGATCTGCACCTTCGCCTTGCTCAGCACCCTGGCTGCCTCGAACGCGGCCACCTACGTCTCCGGCAGTGTAACCGGCACGTGGTACAAGACTAACTCGCCCTACTATGTGACCGGAAACATCCTGGTGGCGCAACTCAACATTGAGCCGGGCGTGACGGTCTCCTTTAATGGCGATTACGTCTTCGAAGTCGGCGGCGTCCTCACGGCCGTCGGAACAACCAATGAGCCGATTGTTTTCAGACGAAATGCCTCGCAGGGATGGGAGGGGATCTATTTCAACTACAGCCCACCAGGCTCCAGGCTGGAGTGCTGCGTTATCTCCAATTCCGTCAACAGTGGCGTGCGGCTGCTGAACAGTACAGCCGACTTTGAGAATTGCACGATCGCTAATAACTCAGCCGGCAGGGGAGGTGGAGTTTGGGCCGATGTGGCGCAAAACGATCTGTCGTTTCGGAATTGCAGCATCGTCAACAACAGCTCCAGCAAGGACGCAGGTGGAATTTACGCCGCCATGCAAACAAACAGGCTGGTACTGCAGGATTGCGTGGTCAGCGGCAACGTCGCAAACCCGCCCCACACCAGTTATAACGGCTGGGTGGTTGGGGGAGGGATGTGGGTAATAGGGGACTCTACGCACGGCTGCTCCACCATTATGACCCGGTGCGTGGTCAGCAGCAACATCTGTAGCGGGGGGGCGGGCGAAGCGGCCGCCTGCTATGCTTACGGAGGCGGAGCGATCCTGCAGGCCGGGCACTTCTCCCTGGAGAATTGCACTTTCCGGGGCAACATCGCCCAGTCGTACAACAATGGGTCGTTTTCCGATCCGCGAGCGTACGGTGGTGGCATAGAGCTAAGCGGAGGGGCTTTTTTTACGGCTGTGAACTGCACCTTCTCCTCCAATGTAATGGGAGCCGCAAATGGCACTTACGGTGCGGGAGCTTACATTGAGGCAGACTCTCCGGCGAGCTTCGTTAATTGCACGTTCGCCTACAACAGCCCGGAAGCCGTTAATGCTGCGGGGAGCTCGTGCAACGTGAGGAATTCAATCCTATTTTTCAACAATGGAGGTGGCGCGCAAGTGGTCGGCGGCACGAAATTGAATTACTGCGATGTCCAGGGCGGATTCGCGGGAACGGGCAACATCAATTTCAACCCGATTTTCCGGAGCGCGAACGACTTCGAAATCTCGAACGGCTCGCAGTGCATTGATGCGGGCGATCCTAACCCGGCCTACAACGATGCCGCATGGCCGCCATCGCTGGGCGCGGTCCGCAATGACATGGGAGCTTATGGTGGCCCGGGAGCAGCCAACTGGATTGCTGGGGCCGCGCCGGAGATCAAGATACAACCGGCTGGCCAATCGGTCTGCCTCAGTCAGGCCGCCCAGTTCTCGATCAGTGCCGCGGGCTCGCTGCCGCTCTTTTATCAGTGGTACTCAAGCGCCGGGTCTTTGTCCGGGCAGACCAATGCAACCCTGGTTCTTTCAAACCTTGAGAAGAGCGACGCAGGGCCGTACTGGGTGGTGGTGTCTAATGTCTGGGGAACCGTGACCAGTTCCGCGGCGGAACTGGTGGTCTATGACGCATGCATCGATCTGAGAATGTATGCCGGCCTGACCATCTCTGGTCAGCCCGGTTCGACCTATGTCCTCAGCTACAACACCGACCTCAACAACACGAGCGGTTGGGTGCCGCTGGCCACCAACACCATGGACAGCACCGGCTGGTTCTATCTCGACATGGACTCACCCTTCTCGCCGCAGCGCTTTTACAAGGCCAAACTGAAGCAGTGAAGAAGGCAAAAGCATCGGGAGCGGTTGCCGCGATTCGGCCATCAGGCCGCAGCCAGCCCATACGCGCGGTCTCCGAGCCAGGCACAAGGCCTAGTCTTGGCAGCCGCTCCTATGACAAGAGCACGAAGCGTGATGGAACACCCAAATCCTCGAATCAGGAGGCAAGGGTGGGACAAAAAGCTGAGGCGAGCATGAGGCTCAAAAATCACTGATAAAGGAATCCAATCAATGAAACGCAACCACCGTCGCCATAGTTCTAGCAACCAGAGTTCTCGTGTGAAATCATTGCTCACTCTTCTACCAATCGCGTGCTCTACCGTGCTCATGACGGGCTGTCTCGGCCCACGATACAGCGCAATGAAGGCATCGCTGCCACCAGTGGCTCAAAACGACGGCCGGATTTTCTTTTGCCGGCCCGCAGACGAGCGGCTTAGCGGCGGTTTGCTGGTGAGCTCGTCGGATCCCGTGGTCCGGCTGAATGGGCAAAAAGTAGGCCGCGCGGAAGAGGATGGCTTCTTTTAGGTGGGTCGGCCTCCAGGCAGCTACGAGGTGGGCATACACACCGAAGTCAAGCGGCAACTCAGCCTGACCCTGGACAAGGGGCAGATCCGCTTCGTTCGGCTCGAGGCCACGTTCGGCTTTGCCGTACAGCATATTTCCCCCGAACTCGTCGATGACGAAACGGGGGAAAGCGAGATTGCCACCTGTCACTATTGGGACTGGTCCGGCCTCTATCCGAGGAAGGCCTAGAGAAGGTCGATAGGGTAGCTGGCCAGCCATACGTCGAGCTGTTGGAATCGCAGCTTGAGCCGCTCCTTGAGCCCCATGAAATACTGGCGATTGCTCCCTGTATCCTCAACATCGACAAATACCCGCACGAGGTCGTCGCGGTAAACCCGGCCCCGAAACTCCCATTGGCCTCGAATGGTCTGGGTTTCCGATGAGGCGGCGCCGAAGCGTTCCCTCAGCTCAACGAGCGTCTCCGTCACCAAGCGGCTGGGGACCCGCCTGCCGTCATTAAACCGGCGCGGAAGCAGGATCTCGTACCGGCGGTAGGAAGTGCTCATAGGTGGCAGGACCTTTGACGTGAAACGAGATCCCCTCGGAGGCAAGGTCGCCCAACGCCAACTCAGGAAGCATCAAGTCCCCGTTCGCCCAGGTCTTGAACGAATACCGATCAACTAAGTAGTCCATCGCCCTCTTCTCCGTTTCCTCGTTGTCGAACCTGATAATGACCATATTTCAAACCTATCTGCTCGGCCTTGAGAACGCAAGCCGTTGATCTCAACCGGCGTGAAGAGCAGGGACCCGGAGGATGCAACCCAGCCAGACCCCCGTGGCGTATCCATGCCTCTATGCCAACTTCTTCTTTTTTCGCAACCTTTTCCGGCGTTTTCCTCTGAATAGAGCAGAGTCCGTGCATTATCCGGGCGGCGATAAGCACTTCCGAGTAGCGGCGTCTGTCGTCGCGCAGCCTGGCAGCCTGGATTCCAGGATCGGCGGGGAACCGCAGGACAAAAAGTTTCAGCAAACGTGAAACTCGAGAACCATTAACAAAACAAATCCAATGAACGCAAAACTCAGCGCAACACAAAATGCCGTGAGAGGCCCAGACAGGCTCAGGCTTGCCGCCTCGCCCCAGCGGCGAGCGCGGGGGGGGGTGGGGACTTGCGCCCGGTCACCCGTGTCCTCCAAGACCGCTCGGTTGCGAGCCGAGTATCAATCCACCCTGACAACCCGCACCTGGTAGTGCGCGAGCGGGGGCATATCCGGCGCGGGAGTCCGGACGGCGGATTGGCGGAAGCCGCCTGGCCGCGTCTCCGGGCCGGCGTCACTGGGGCCGTGGCGGCGTTGTTGCTATTGCTTCCGGCCCGCTGCGTTGCTGAAGGGTGCTGGTGTCAAACGGCTGGGGCCATAGCGACGGTCACCAGCGGGTTCGTGACCGGCGTTACGGTGACCGACAGGGGCTGTGGCTATTCGGTCCCCCCCGAAGTCACTTTTGTCGGGGGCGGCGGGAGCGGGGCGGCGGCCACCGCCTGGATATCTGACGGGGGCGTAACGGAAATAACGATGACAGATGCCGGACACGGATATTCAAGCACGCCCACGGTGCAAATTGAGCCACCCTGCTTCGACTTGGGCGATTCCCTGGTTGGCTACTGGCCCTTCCAGGGAAGCGCAGTTGATTTCAGCACAAACAATCCCCGCGCCAATGGGGTAAACCACGGCGGAACCTTCACGGTGGGAAAGGTTGGGATCGCCATTTACCTGGACGGCAACAGCTACGTGGACTTCGGCGATCCGGCCGACGGGCGCTTCGACATTGCCCCAGGGCAGGACTGCACAATTGCGATGTGGATCAAGACCGGAATGTCGGGCAATGCGGACTGGCCCATGCTGTTAAGCAAAGACTCCTACTGCTCGGGTGTTTACAGGCGTGGGTGGGAGATGTTTTTCAACACCGGAGGCGGCGGCGGGCCGATTAACGGCCAGCTTGAGTGGGGAAACGGCAATGACGCGGGCGTGGGAACCTCGGCGCCTGTCAACGACAACCAGTGGCACCATGTGGTCGCCGCAAAGCGCGGCGGAACCTTGACCATGTATATCGATGGATCAGTCGCGGACACGTTTTCTGGCTCAGAGGCCGCTTGGTCGGCCTATCCCGTCTCCATGATACTCGGGTGGAACCAGGGCTGTTTTAGCCACTATATCGGCTACGTAGATGAAGTCCGCTTTTACAAGCGCGCCCTCCAGCCTCGCGAAATCAAGGCCCTCTACCGATGTTTGCCCGTGATCAGCCAGCAGCCCCAGGACGTATCGATTCCGTGGGGAGGCATTGGTGGCTTTACCGTCTCGGCCACAGGTGACGGCCCCTTCACGTTCCAGTTGTACAAGGATGGCGATCTCATGCCCGGCTTGACAAGCACCGGATCGACGAGCGGAATGACCTTCCGTGGTGACTTCGGGGAGGCTGGCCTCTACAGCGCCGCCATCACGGGGCCGTCGGGCACCGTCTATAGCCGCCAGGCGAAGCTCACGGTGACTCTGCCCCACTACGACGTTGGCGACGTCGGGGCAGCCGGCACGGCCAGCGAGTCGAACGGGGTGTTTACCGTGCAAGGATCGGGCAGCGCCATCGGCGACGGCGCCGACTCCTTCCAGTTTGCCTCTCAGCCGGTCAGCGGCGATTTTCAGATCGCGGGGCGCCTGCTCAGCCTCCAGGGCCCGCCCCTGGCGGAGGCCGGCCTGATGATTCGACACACCTTCGATGCTGGCTCCGCGCACGTCTTCCTGAGGCTGAATGCGGCCACGAACATCGTCTTCTGCCGTCGGCTAGCCTATGACACCATCGACACGCCTTGTCCGGGCGCCGGCTGCAACTGGCTTCGGCTCATGCGCATGGGCGACACGTTTGTCGGCCTGTCGTCGAGCAACGGCGTGGACTGGCAGTATGACTGGTTCACCACGATCAAAATGGCCGACCCGGCCCAGGTGGGGCTGGCGGTGACATCCAACCACCGCGGCGTCCTGGCGACCGCCGGATTCGACCACGTGAGCGTTGGCCCCCTGACGACGGTGAGCGGGCCGTTGACCTTCTACTTGGGCGGGGAGCCAATGGGCACCAATGGTTTCCAGCCCTTGGGCGGGTTCAAGGTGCTCCTCGGGGGCGATCCCGGCGATTGGGTAAGGATGTACGAGTCGTCGGTCCTGCCGGAATTCACGCCGCTCGGAGATTACACCAACGCCCTAGGACTGATGGAATTCCTCGATCCGGGGGCCTTGACCAATCAAACGCACTTCTATCGTGCCCAGCGACTTGGGCCATGACCGGGACTTGGGATATGAAACGGAGCCTATTCTTCCTTGCCACCCTCGCTCTGGTTGCGCTTACAGCCAGCACCCAAGCCATGGTGCATTACGTCGATGCCAACAGCTCTGCGCCGGCTGCGCCCTATACCAATTGGTTCACCGCAGCGCAGATAATCCAGGACGCCGTCGATGCCGCGGCGGCCGGAGACGAAGTCCTCGTCACCAATGGCATCTATGCCACGGGTCAGCGGCTGGTGGGAACGAACCTTCTCGCCAGCCGGGTTTCAGTCACGAATTCCATCACGCTGCGGAGCGTGAGCGGCCCTGAGTTCACCATTATCCGGGGCGCCTGGGACCCTGTCGCCACCAACGGTCCTGCTGCGATCCGCTGCGTGTCCCTGGCCAACGGCGCCAGCTTGCTGGGGTTTACCCTGACTGGAGGGGCGACGCGGACGAATTGGAGCGACGACGGCGGGGGCGGCGGCGTCTGGTGTGAGTCCACCAATGCGCTGGTCACGAGTTGCGTCATCGTGGGGAACTCCGCCTTTGATGGCGGCGGAGCCTGGGGCGGTACGCTCCGGAACTGTACGCTGAGCAATAACCACTCGACGGCCCAGGGGGGCGGAGCCTGGGGCAGCACGCTCTACGATTGCACGCTGAGGGGTAACCGGACCGAGGGCTACGGCGGCGGAGCCTGCCGCGGTGCCCTCTACCGATGCACACTGACCGGTGGCTCGGCCGCCTTAGGCGGCGGTGCCAGTTTGACCACGCTCTGCAACTGCGCCCTGGTCAGCAACTCGGCCGGTCTGAACGGCGGCGGAGCCTATGGGAGCACGCTTCAGAACTGCACCCTGACCGGCAACTCAACTGATGGCTTCGGCGGCGGAGCCAGCGGTTGCGCGCTCTATAACTGCGTCGTCTGTTTTAACACCTTGATGGACGGATCTGAGGCGAACTACGACTCCGAATGCACTCTAAATTACTGTTGCACCATGCCCCTCCCACCCACCGGCTGCGGCAACATTGCGCTCGATCCGCAACTCGCCAGCCTCAGCCACTTGGGCGCCGGTTCGCCCTGCCGCGGAGCGGGCAGCGCCGCATACAGCATCGGCACTGATATTGATGGCGAGCCCTGGGCCAATCCGCCGTCCGTGGGTTGCGATGAGTACGTCCCCGGAGCCGCGAGCGGACCGCTAACCGTCAGCCTCTCGGCCAACTACACGAACTTCGCGACAGGTTATCCGGCGAGGTTTACGGCCTTGATCGCAGGGCAAACCACCCAGAGCGTTTGGGATTTTGGCGATGGCGTCGGGGCCACGAACCGGCCCGTCACCTCCCA
Organism: bacterium; assembly: GCA_021784555.1. Classification (GTDB taxonomy): domain Bacteria; phylum Verrucomicrobiota; class Verrucomicrobiia; order Limisphaerales; family UBA8199; genus JAJYHY01. The sequence continues at coordinate 4,526 of JAJYHY010000080.1, read as the reverse complement.
CGCGTGGGCCCAGCCGGGGCACTACCCAGTTAGTTTATGGGCGTTCAACGAGAGCCACACTCAAGGGGTGAGCGCTACCCTGACGGTGCTGGTGGGATATGATGTGCGCTATGTGGCTGCTGCGAACCCACACCCGGTTCCTCCCTATGCTTCTTGGGCCGCCGCAGCCACGAGCATCCAGGCCGCTGTCGATGCAGCAGGCATCGGAGCGCGGGTGCTCGTGACCAATGGGGTTTACACCGGAGGTGTTACGCTGGCCACTCCCGTAACGCTGCTCAGCATCAACGGACCGCAATTCACGATCATCGATGGCGGCGGCGCCACGAACTGCGTTTCTCTGGCCGCCGCTGCTGCGCTATCGGGCTTCACGTTGACCAACGGTTCATCCGGTCTGGTGGGGGGTGGAGTGTTTTGTGTTCCATCGGCGGTCGTTTCCAATTGCCTGCTGACGCACAACTCGGCCAATTCTGATGGCGGTGGGGCGTACGGCGGAACACTCTACAACTGCACCCTGCGCAACAACCTAGCTACGTTCGGCGGGGGAGTCCGTGGGAGCACGCTGTACAACTGCACGCTGGTTGGGAATTCGGCTGCGTACGACGCTGGAGCGTACTGCAGCACGCTTTATAACTGCGCACTGACCGGCAACGCGGCTTACTACGAGGGCGGCGGTGCCGGCCGAAGCAAGCTGTACAACTGCACGCTAGTTGGGAATTCCGCGCGAGAACTGAGCGGCGGTGGCGCTGCGGACTGGAGCACGCTCTACAATTGCATCGTTTACTCTAATACGGCACCGCTCCAAGCGAATTACGATCTATCCGTCACGCTGGACTATTGCTGCACCACGCCTATCCCAACCAACGGCCTCGGTAACATTGCCCTGGATCCCCTGTTCGCCGACCCTGCCAATGGCGACTTGCGCCTCCGGCCGGCCTCTCCCTGCATCAACTCCGGGAGGAACGCCAACGCACCCACGCAACTGGACCTGGACGGCAACCCGCGCATCGTGAGCGGAACGGTAGATATTGGCGCCTACGAATACCAGGGAATGGGATCGGTCATGTCTTATGCCTGGCTCATGCAATATGGTTTTCCCACCGACGGCTCGGCGGACTACGCGGACCCTGATCGAGACGGGATGAACAACTGGCAAGAGCGGCACTGCCTGACCGATCCCACCAACGCCCTCTCGTTCTTGCGCCTCCTGACCCCCTCGGTGACCGCCACCAACGTCGCGCTACGCTGGCAAGGGGCCGAAGGAGTCGTCTATTCCCTGGAATGCTGCACCAATCAGGCTACCCCCCTGATATTCAGCCCCGACGTCTGGAACCAGGATATCCGGGGCCAGGATGGCTTGATGACCCTGACTGTCCCGAGACCTGCCGGCGGCTGCCCCGTCCTTTATCGGCTGAAGGTGGGCGAGTGAGGGGAATTGACTGGGCTTTTCGCCGAAGGAATAGGCGCGTGAGCCGCGTGCCCGGTCAGCCCAGGCGCTCGATTTGTCCTATCCTGGAAGTCAGGGACGCGTCTACCGTCGTTAAACCGGCGCGGAAGCAGGGTCTCGTACCGGCGGTAGGAAGTGCTCGTAGGTGGCAGGGCCTTTGACGCGAAACGAGATCCCCTCGGACTCAAGCTCCCCCAAAGCCAGCTCCGGGAGCATCAAGTCCCCGTTCGCCCAGGTCTTGAACGAATACCGGTCAACCAGATAGTCCATGGCCCTCTTCTCGGTTTCCTCGTTGTCGAACCTGATGATGACCATGTTTCAGAATTAACCGCTCGGCCTTCAGAAGGCAAGCAGTGTCCTTGTGCGCTGCCTCCTCACAATATATTGTGGGCCGGTCCCGTCAGAACAAGCAGCAGACCGGCAACGATTATGAATGAACCGAACCAGACCTGGCGGCAGGCGACCGCGTGTGTGCATGCGGGGAGTCATCTCGATGAGCTCACCGGCGGCGTCTGCACGCCTATCTACACCTCCACCGCTTATTCCTATCCCAATCGCGCCAACCTGAACATTTACCCCCGCTACTTCAATGTCGCCAACCAGCAGGCGGTTGCGCGAAAGGTTGCAGCTTTGGAGAAGGGCGAGGAGGGGTTGGTCTTCGGCTCTGGCATGGCCGCCATCTCCGGCATGCTGCTGGCGCACTTGAGCCCGGGCGACCACGCGATTTTTCAGGCCGACCTGTATGGAGGCACATATCATCTGGCCGCGGTGGAACTGAAACGCCTGGGCGTCGAGATCTACTGGGCGCACACGGTCGAAGAGTTCGAGGCGGCGGTTCGCCCGAACACGCGCCTGCTCTACATCGAGTCTCCGTCCAACCCGCTGCTCCACTGCATCGACCTTGCCGCGGTCGCGCAATTGGCCCGCAAACACCGAATCTTGAGCCTAATCGACAATACATTCGCCACCCCCGTCAATCAAAACCCGCTGGAGTTCGGCATCGATGCCGTCCTCCACAGCGCAACGAAATACCTCAACGGCCACAGCGATCTCAATGCCGGCGTCGTCGTCTCTTCGAAGGAAATCATTGGGCGGGCGAGGGAGTTTGCGGAGAGCCACGGCGGCATGCTCGAATCGCATGCCTGCTATCAGCTTGAGCGGGGCCTGAAGACACTGTTTCTCCGGGTTAAAGCCCACAACGAAAATGCCGCGCACCTCGCCGCCCATCTCCAAACCCATCCTGCCATTGCCCGTGTGAACTACCCGGGGTTAGCCGCTCACCCCGACCATGCCGTTGCCGCGCGCCAGATGCGAGGGTTCGGCGGCATGATTTCCTTCGAGTTGCGCGAACCGGGCCGTATGGACGCGGTACTGGCCCGGCTTCGGCTCATCACACCCGCTCTCAGTCTGGGCGGAGTTGAGAGTTTGATTTGTGCGCCCAGCCGTACTTCGCACCGCGGCCTGTCGCCGGGGGAGCGCCGGCGCGCAGGCATCAGCGACGGTTTGCTGCGCCTCTCAGTGGGAGTTGAGGACGCCCGGGACCTTGTCGAAGACATCGACCGCGCGCTGGAGAGTTAAACGATGATCCTGTGCATCGGAACGACGCCCGCCGCGCAGCGAGTCATGGTCTTTCGCAAGCTCACGCTGGATGCCGTCAATCGCGCCATAACAACCCGCGATGGCGCCGCCGGCAAAGCGGTTAACGTCGCCAAAGTGCTCAAGACACTGGGCGAGGAGCCGGTTGTCGCGGGATTCGTTGGTGGAGAACGAGGCGCACAACTGCGCAGTCTGCTCGAGGCGGAAGGAGTCGCGCTCGCCATGGTGACCGTTGCGGCCAATACCAGGCAGTGCATCACGGTTATCGACGAATCCGCCGGCACCCAGACTGAATTGGTGGAGGAGAGCGGCGCCGTTTCCCTCTCAGACTTTGAAAGCCTGATGGCGTTGATCGCGGCGCGCGCCAGAAACGCTCGCGCCTTGGTCATGTCGGGTACCGTCGCCCCCGGCGTGCCGCCCGACATCTACCTGCGCTGTACCCGCCTCGCCTATGAATCCGGCGCCCTCGCGGTCATCGATGCTCATGGTCCGCCCCTGTTCGAGGCGCTGGCCGCCTCGCCGGGTCTTGTGAAACCGAATCGGGCCGAGCTTTCAGGAATGCTGGCCGTGCCCCTCCAGGACGAAGGGAGCGCAAAATGCGCCATGAGGGACCTCCACGCCCGGGGCGCCCAGCGCGTTGTCGTTACCGCAGGAAAAGACCCGGTGCTCGCGTTCGACGGGCGCGGTTTCTGGCGGATCTCAGTCCCAACCATTCGGGCGGTGAATCCGATCGGCTCCGGTGACGCGTTCACCGCCGCCTTGGTGTGGCGGTTATTGAGTGGGGACGACCTCGGCCAGGCCTGCCGATGGGCCAATGCCGCCGGGGCCGCCAACGCCCTGACTCTTATGTCAGGTGAACTTCGCCTGCCGGACCTGAACCGGCTGGTCAATGAAACACGGGCGGAACAGATCGCAAGGTAGGAGACATTGAGGATCTCGGCGTCGGAAGGGTTCTCTGGCCAATGTGTCAACGATGGGCCAGCCTCCGCGCGGCGCAGGCTATGTCACCCACAAAATCCGGCGCGCAGAGTTGCAGGAGGCCGCTTTTGGCCGAAGCGGCGTCTTGCCGGATGACTGTACCTTTGCGGGTGTCCCACCATTGAACCTCGTAGGCGCCTTCGGGCATGCCGGCCAGTCTTATTCCAACTCGCGAATTGCTTTTCGGCTGTTTGCCGCGGCTCACGACACTCGCCCAGGAGGCATCGTGAGCGAACAACCACAGCCAGGCGCGGTCCGAAGCGCGCAGTCCGACCGGTTGCACCTGCGAATCGGCGCAGGTCACCTCGGCTCGCCGGACCTGGCCTGAGGTCCATGGAATACTGGCGATGAAGCGGCTGACCGGTCGGTAAAGTGGATAGGCGTCGAGCTGGTCCAGTCGTTCCCACCACCAGAAAAGGGCGGTACCCGATGCCCCGGACAACGCCGAGGCCCAGAGCGCGTTGTGAACATCGATTAAGCGGTGGCTGCGGCGCATCTCGTCCGTCAG
>JAJYHY010000466.1 GCA_021784555.1 bacterium | reverse complement strand
CGAAGATAGCAGCGCACTGCTCCAGTTGGCCATTCGCTGGAACAAAGAGCGGTGATTCAGCTTGCCTGCAGTTTTGCTTGCGCAGGCCGCCAACTCGGCCATGCTCAACGGAAAGCAATGTTTCCTGCGCCAAATTCCAAAGAGTTCCTCCAGGAGGTCCTGAAAAAGGGCCGGCCCGGGGAACTTGTCTGCCAGCACCAATTCTTTAGAGATGGGCAGGAGGCCCTGCGCGCGTTTCTCAGCTTCGGTGGCTCGGGCACCATCGAGTTCGCGAGACATCCCCTCCAATTCAGCTTGGACGGCAGCTATGCGGTCCCCGAGGGGGCGCCGGTAGAAAGCGGGATGGCCTTCAATCGCGGCACGGGCTGTGAACTGCGCCGCGAAGGTCCTCGGTGGCGCTTTACCCAAATCGTCGAACAACCGTCCGCCACCTGCCGGATTGCAACATGGTCGGTGCAAACCAAGCCGCCCGAGGTCTATAAAATGTTCTTTGAAATGGGCGTCAACCCCAAGGAACTTGACCGAATGGAAATGTACCGCTCGTTTGTCCTTCGCTTTCGCGGGCTTACCCAACTGTCTCAACGGCTTCCGCCCTGATCTCAATAGATTTGGCGCCGAAGGTTGAATGGAGCGCTGTCACCTTGATCTGGCCGGACGCATTCTCGCGAGTCTTTATCCAAACGGCAGCGGCGCCTCCCGTCGGAGCCAAGTCGAATGGGTTATCGCCCACGAGTATTCCCGGCCCTTCGACTCGGAACTTGACCCTGCCACCGGCGAAGGCGCGCGGCGCTCCGAACTTGTCCACCACGCCGAACACGACGCGGGTGGCGTCGGAGCCATCCCCTATCAGCCGGGCATCATCGGCCTGGAGAAGGAATTGGTCGTGGGAGGGGTCGGCGGAAAACGAACGCGAGAGCAGGAGCTTCTGATCGACATAGCCGTCGATGCGCAGTTCAGGCCGCTCGGCCCCATGGACGGCTAGATCAGCGAAGAAGGGCGGGAATTTGAGATTGGGGAAACCGGCCTTGTCGGGCCAAGCCGTAGCGCGGTGTTTGCCATTGATGAACAACTCCAATCGCTGGCAGTTGGAAAAGATGGAGGCATTCTTTCCCGGCCCGGCGGGAGTTCTCGGTCCAAAATCCCAGAAAAAGTTCGGCTCGATGACGGGATGCACCGAGGGCTCGACTTGAGCCATGTAAAAAGTGGCGCCAAGCTTGGGAATTCGGAAGATGTCCGCCACCCCAGGGCACTTCACACCTTTGTAAGAATTGATCGGGCTGCCGTAATCGAAGGCGCACCAGGCGATGACCCCACCCATGCGCGGGTATTGCGCGGCCTTGCTGTGGATTTGGGCGTGCAGCAGGGCCTGTTGCTCCTGGACCTTAATGGAGCCGGCGCGCCGATACTTCTGGCCGAAGCCCTCGTGCCGCCCATACTGGAATTGCCCCACGCCTTCACTCAGGACATAGGGCACCCCCGGCAGCGGCTTGCGCACGCCTACGCTCCCATCCGGCGCGGCATGGTAATCATCGAACGCATAGACATCCTGGAGCCAGTCCCGGGTGGAGTAACGGTTCATGGCGCCTGACGTCGGCCGTGAACCGTCGAGCGCCTTGGCGACGCCCTTGGTTCGTGCATAGAGCGCCGGGTCGTTGGCCGACTCGTTGATGCGCACTCCCCAGATAATGACCGAAGGATGGTTGCGGTCGCGCCGAACCATATCTCGCACGTCCCGCACGGCAAGCTCTTTCCAGGCCGCGTCCCCCAGGTACTGCCAGCCTGGCAACTCCTCCCAGAGCATCAGGCCCAATTCGTCACAGGCCTCGATGAAGGCCTCGGACTGAGGATAATGGGAGCAGCGGACAATATTGCAGTTGAACTGGCGCCGAAGAATCTCCGCATCGTGCCGCATCGTTCTTGCGGGCATCGCGCTGCCCGCGTAGGGAAAGAGCTCGTGACGGTCCAGGCCGAAGAGCCGGAACCGGCGTCCATTCAGAAAAAAGCCGTCCACCGCAAAGCGCGCTTCGCGGAAACCGATGCGGGTGCGGTGACTGTGAACGGGTCTGCCATCGACCAAAAGGGTGGCGAGCACGTGATAGAGATGGGGGCTTGCCGGTTCCCAAAGGGCGAGATTGCCGAGGTCGGAAAGTGTCAACTTCACTTGAGTCTCACCCCGACTCCGGAGAACCGCGCGTTCCTCCGCGCGGGCGATCCGCTCCCGGCCTCGCCGCAATTCGACTCGCACCACCGCTTGGCCGGCGGGGAGCACCGCGGCATCCAGGGTGCAAGTGACCTCAACTCGCCGCTGAGGTGTCAGCACGGCCACCGGTTTGGCAAACACGTCGCTGATGAAGACAGAGGGGACGGCACGCAACCCGACGGGCCGGCTGATGCCCGCCGGGATGTAATAATCGACCGCAGCCGGTCCACGAGGTGATCCCTCCGGCGGGACGTTTCGCCACCGGCCATCGACCGCCACTGCGAGCACGTTGTTTTCCGCCTTGAGCAATCCAGTGAGCTCGTAGCGGAACGGGAGGTAGGCTCCCAGGTGTTCGGGCAGGGTATGACCGTTGATGACCGGCGTTGCGCCGACGGCCACGCCGTCGAACTCCAAAAACACACGGCTCTGGCGCAATGCCTCGGGCCATGCAAAGCGGCGGCGGTAGATCCACACCGCCTCCCACGAAGCCGGATTCCACTCCCGCCATGAAAGAGAGACCGCGCAGTGCGGCAGCGCGACGTGGTCGAAAGTCCCGTCCGGGAAGGCGGGTTGCGCTGCGTCAGGTCTGAACTTGCCTCCGAAAAGCCACTCCGCCTTCAAAGGCAGAACGCGGGCTGCCGGACCGCTTTGGGTGGGTTCAGGCGCGCCCTGCCGGCCCAGAACAGCCCCGGAAGCCAGAGCAGCGGCGCCCAGGCCGCAGTGTCGAAGGAATTCCCGGCGTGCGATGGCTGGGAGATGATGTTGCAGGTCATGCATTGTTCATAATCAAGTCCACTCTTGGCGATAATCTGGACGCATCTTGCTCGTGCTCGTGCTCCCGCTCTTGCTCGTAGGCTTCGCCTAACGAGCGGCGGGGAGCAAGGCGGCGACCCACTCCAGGAGTTTGGGCGCGGAGAAGGGCTTTGGCAACACCCCCCGCGCACCCACAGGGCCATCCATCCGATCTCCCTCTTCCTGAGCGGAACCGCTTATGGCCAGGACGGGGAGGCGCGGTTCGAGAGCCAAAAGCTCCCGGATCAATGTTCTGCCATTCATACCCGGCATGAGCAGGTCCACTATGGCGGCTTGGATGTGAGCGTGGCGCTCGCGGAACAGGGTTAGGGCTTCCTGTCCACCGGCGGCGGCCAGAACGTTGTATCCGGAGGCCTCAAGATTGGCGCGCACCAGTTCGCGAACGCTCAGTTCATCATCCACCACCAGAAGCAGCTCTCCGCGTCCCCGCCTGGAGGAGGTGGGGCCGTGGCAGGCGGCATCCCGGCCAGAAGCCATGGCTGGCAGGTACATGCGAAAGGCGGCGCCCTCGCCCACCTTGCTATCGACCAGGAGAAATCCGCCATGGCTTTCGATGATTCCAAGGGCAATGGGCAATCCCAGCCCTGTGCCCTTGCCCACCGGCTTGGTGGTAAAGAAGGAGTCGAACATTTTGACCTGAACCTCGGGCGGGATGCCGGCGCCCGTGTCCTCAACGGCGACCATAACATACCGGCCCGGCCGGGCCCGCGGGTCCAAGGTTGCCGCAGCCTTGTCCAGGGTCACGTTCTCCACACGGAGGGTGAGGGTCCCGCCTTCGGGCATGGCGTCGCGGGCGTTAACGCTGAAATTCATCAGGACCTGCTGCAGTTTGGTGGCGTCGGCGCACACCGGCCATGGGTCATCGCCGATGTCGATCTTGAGATCGATCGTCCTGGGGAAGGTCTCCTGGAGGATGCCAGCGAACTCGCGGAGCAGTTCTTTGGGCTGGACCAGTCCTCGAGTTCCTTCGGAGCCGCGAGCAAAGAGGAGCACCTGCTGGACAATGGCCGCGCCGCGCTTGACGCAACTCTCCAGGGTTTCGATCAGGGCGCGCTCGGATTCATTGCACCGGCTCTCACGCAGAAGCTGCACGCCCATCATCAAGGGCGTGAGGACATTGTTGAGGTCGTGAGCAATGCCGCTGGCCAGGCGCCCGATGCTCTCCAACCGCTGAGCGCGCATGAGTTGCGTCTCCATTTGCTTGCGCGCCGTCACGTCGCGGGCGATACCCAGGACCAGGACCCGGCCCTGCACCTGGACCGGATAGGTCCTCACCTCCACGGTTCTGAGGCTGCCATCACTGCGGCGAATGGTGAGCTCTTCCGGTCCCGTTGGCTCGCCTTGCGCGCTGCGCTGGAGCATTGCCACGGCCTTGGGGTGGTCCTGGGCGTGAATCAGGTCCACCTTCAAAACGTTCTTGCCGGTAAACTCGCCGCGCGGGCCGCCGACCAGCTCCGAGGCCGCTTTGTTCGCATCGACAAGAGTCCCATCCAGGTCGTGCAGGTAATAGGCGTCCGGCGCGTATTCGAAGAACATGCGCCACCGCTCCTCCGAAGCCCGCAGTTCGGCCTCGGCTCTTCGGCGCTCCCGGCGTTCTTCGATTTCCCTGAGCGCCCGCCGGACGGCGGGCACCAGCGCCTCCAATCGGTGCTTGGGGACGTAATCGGTTGCTCCGCGACGCAGGGCTTCGATGGCTACGCCCTCCTGCATAGTGCCGGAAAGAAGAATGAATGGGGCATCGGGGCATGCCTCCCGGGCAGCTTGAAGGGCAGCCAGGCAGTCGCAGGCCTGCAAGCCGTGGTCGGCCAGCACCAGGTCGGGTCTGAACTGCCGAAGCTGCGCCAGAAAATCGGCTTGGGTGGCCACCCGCAAGGAGGTGTGGTCGATGCCGTCCCTCCTTAATTCGCGTAAAGCCAGTTCGGCGTCTTCGGCTTGGTCCTCCAGGAGCAGAATCCGGAGTGGGTTGCTCATAGGGCGGGCAAAGGCAAGCAAAGGCTGTACGGACGGCGTTGGCCCACACCGGGGGAGCGGTCGCGAGCACGCCTGGCAACTGGATTTTCGAAGTGCTTGTTCGTCAACATTCCGCTACGGCATGATGGCGAGCGGTCTGAGCATCAGGCCGCGCCTCAGCTCGACAACGTCCAGCCCATTCGAAGCGCACCCGCCCTTCTGAGCACGCCGTGCCTGGATAAAACCAGGAGACGGCGGTCTTCGCAAGCCATTTCTGCGCCTGGGAGGGGTTTGGTGCGCATCTCACAATCTTTGGAGGCCGGAAATGGGGGTTAATCGCTGGCGGGGGTAGGGCGGGTTATAGCAGGCCGCCAAGAGGTCGAAAATAGTTGAACTTTTTTCGGGAC
>JAJYHY010000465.1 GCA_021784555.1 bacterium | reverse complement strand
GCCAGGCACCACTGGCCCTTGGCGTTGCGCCAGTTGACCGCACGGCAAAAATCGCGAACCAAACTGCGCCGCACCGGGGCAGGCTCGCTGAGCGAACGGGCGCTCAGGCGCGCCAGCACCTGCTGACTCACCCAGCGTCCGGAGATTCGCACCGCGTCCAACACGCCCCCACAATCTCATGGCCCGGCTGATTTGTTTAGTGTGAATTTCCGTGGGTAAAGTTGAGCTGCTGCCGCCGGAGTTCGAGGTCAACCTGTTTCGGATCGTCCAGGAAGCCCTCAACAACATCCTCAAGCATGCCAAGGCCTCCGAGGTGAGAATCACTGTGTCCCACGAGCCGAAGGCGCTGCGACTGGTCGTGGAAGACAATGGCTGCGGTTTCGAACAAGCCCGACTGCAATCCTCGCCCCCCAACCAGCGCGGGTTGGGGGTGCGCCAACTCGCCGAGCGCGCGCGGATGATGGGCGGTCGGGTGAACCTCCAGTCGCGCCCCGGGCACGGAACACGCTTGACGGTCGAAGTGCCGCTGGGATCATCGTGATCATGCTCTTGCTCTTGCCCTTGCTCCCATTCCTGTTTCCATTCTCTTTAGTGGGCAGAGCAAGATTAAGAGCAAGAGCATGAGCATGAATAAGAGCAAAAAGCCGTGCATCCAATGAACCCGGCCATTACCGTCCTGATTGCCGATGACCATCCCATCTTCCGGCGAGGTCTGTGCGACATTATCGCCGGGGATTCCTCTCTGCGCCTGGCCGGCGAGGCCGCCGACGGCGAGCAGGCCTGGCGGATGATTCAGCAACTGCGGCCGGCGGTGGCGGTCCTGGACATTCACATGCCCAGGCAAACCGGCATCCAGATCTCCCGGCTGGTGCTGCAACACCGGCTGAAGGTGGAGCTGGTTATGCTCACGATGGACACCGAGGAAGCTCTGCTCAACAAGGCCTTGAACCTCGGCGTCAAAGGTTACCTGCTCAAGGAAAGTGCCAGCACCGATTTGCTCCAAGCCATTCATCAGGTCGCTCGGGGCAACTGCTATATCAGTCCCTCACTCTCGGGCGCCCTGGTTCGGCGCCAAACCGCACGCGACGAACTCTGGGAGAAAAAGCCCGGCCTTGGCAAACTCAGCCCCACGGAACGCGAGGTTTTGAAACTAATCGCCGAGGACCGCACCAGCAAGGAAATCGCCGAGTTGCTCGGTTCCAGTCCCCGCACGATTGAATCGCACCGCCAACGAATCTCCCAGAAACTCGAACTCAGCGGCAGCCACAGCCTGCTCCGCTTCGCTTTCGATCACAAAGCCGAGTTGTAGTGTGGCGTCGTGGCTCGGGTAGGAGCGAGTGGAGATTTTAACGGGGTTCCCGACAAAGAAAGGCCAAAACATCGGCAACCCTCCCAACTCCCCTGTACGTGTTCACACGCACAGCGTTTTGTGTGTTCACACGGATTCCCCACGCGCCGTTCCCGCCCGATAATGTGCCCTCAAAATGCAAAAGATCCTCATCGCCGACGACGACGCGCGGATGCGCCGGATGCTCAAGCAAATCGTGGCTGGCCTCGCCAGTGCCGTTTGCGAGGCGGCTGACGGCGCTGAGGCCATCGCCCTCTGCGCCGCGGAGCGGCCGGATTGGGTTTTGATGGACCTGCGCATGAGGCCGGTGGACGGCCTCCGCGCCACCAGCGAGATCAAATCCCACTTTCCACAAACGCAGGTGATCATCGTTTCCCAATACGATGACGCCGGTCTCCGCGCCAAGGCGGCGCGGGCCGGAGCCTGTGGCTATGTCCTGAAGGAGGATCTGGTGCAGTTACCGACAATACTCAGCGAGTTTGACAAAAGGCAAACAAACCAAAGACACGATAACCAATGAGAACAAATCCACTACACAAGAAACCAGGGCTCACCCGACGCGAAGCGCTCAAGCTCTCTGGGCTGGCCGTGGGCGGGCCGGCCGCGCTGGGCGGCACCAGCAGATACGGCGCCGGGGACCTTAACGCGCCCTTGAACAGTTGCTATCCCACCAACTACTTTACGGACCGATATACCTACTCCGCCTGCGGCGGGGCGCGGAGCAGCAACGGCGGGAGGTGGCCGGCATTGGTGTACTGGAGCTGGCCGGAACGCAGGTTCAGCACCCCGCAAAAAAGCGTGACGAACATCATTTGCTCGTTATCGACGTACAATTCGTGGTTAACCTTGGCCAATACCTGGGAGGGCGTCAAGTGTTGTTCGGCGACGCCTTTCATCAGCGTTTTGGTGACCGCCATAAACAACGCCGCGGGCACGCCTTTGCCGGAGACGTCGCCAATCGAGAAGAAAAGCCGGTCTTCATCGAGCAGGAAAAAATCGTACAAGTCGCCGCAGACCTCCTTGGCTGCCTGCAATTGGGCATAAATGTCAAATTCCGTCCGGTCCGGGAAGGGCGGGAAGCGTTTGGGGAGAAAACTCCGCTGGACCAGAGCACATCGCGATTCATGGCGCGCAAGTCGGCCAGCACGTCGTCTTCAGGAAACAAAATGCCGACCGACCAACCGCTCGAAACCGGCGCGTAACACAGCCAGGATACCGTCCCGGTGCCAAACGCATAGTACACATCATCGCTTCGCCTCCGCCCTCGTCGAAGTAGGGGTCGGTCCACACTGCCCTGCCCAATTCGCGCGGGATCAGATACCAGTCCCGTGACTAGTAGTCATAGCTGGCGTCGGCCAGGTTGACATACTCCAAGCGTCCATTCTTGCGATAAAAGTAGGGCGCGTTTAGGCCATTGGCGCCGCCGGGTTTTTCGGGAGCGAAGGCCACCGTGCCGCCGTAAATGTGGGGGCTGGCCAGGATTTCGTTCTCAATGAGGCGCCGGAGCTGAGACTGGCCCAGGTGCTCCTGTGCCAGTTGCTTGGCCAGCCACTCCGGCGGCGGCTCCACGGTGTGCAGCACCGCGTTGATGCGGCTGACCGTCGCGCGCTTGAGCTGGCCGCAGGCCTCCAGCTCCCGCACGACGCGTTCATAGACCGCGCGAGGCAACTCCCCCATCGCGGTAGCCGGTCTGACCGGCTCGATGAGCTGGCACATGCAGCTCAGCATCCAGCGTTGGTGAGACAGGTTGGCGCCGGTGTGCGCCTGGTCGGCGCGCCGCATCACGATGCGCAAGGTCTCGTCGCGATGGGTCAGAACATACAGCCTTCCAGCGTTGCTTGCACAAACTGACGGCAGACTTCGGGCTTGGTTCGCCACGTTTGTTCGAGGCAAACGATGCAGTCCTCCGGAAAATTCAGGCCAAATTTGTCATAAAAGAAGAGAGTCAGTTCGTCTTCGTTCAGACCCGAGTTGAGAAAGAGGTGGTACTCGTTGTACCACATGGCCGAAGCGGCATCCACACCGCCGCGCATGAAAAGGTTGATCGTTGGGCCCTGGGTAATGACATGCACTCGCAGGTGGTATTTACGAAAGAGGGCCTCGGGCCGGGCGGCAAAGTCGGACCACACACTGATCTTCTTGCCGTCGAGGTCCTGGATCGTGCGGATGCCGTGGGATTTGAGCGCCACGAGCATCAGCGCGGAAGGTTGCGTGATTTGTGAAAGATGAACCAGCGGAACTCCCTTTTCACGGAGCTTGAGCTCGCCGGAGAGGAAATCGTTGGCAAAGGTCGCCTGGCCCGAGACCAGCAGCTTAGGCACCGGCTTGCGCGGGCCACCGTCGAGAATCACAACGTCCAGCCCATGCTCGCGGTAAAAGCCGCGCTCCAGCGCCACATAATAACCGGCAAACTGAGCCTGGGGAATCCAGTGCGGCAGGAAAACGACCCGGGTCAGAGACTGACCGGCAGCCTCTCCAAACGCCGGCAGTAGTATAATCAGGACAACCATCGCGATGCCGCACCAGCAGGCCAGCAAGGCGCCGGGCTGAGTTCTACACCATTTTCCGCCACTTCGCCCTCCATTGCCGTGGAAAAAGTGAGGACTGACCCCGCGCCTTTTCGGTTGTCGTCGCTCTAGCGAATCAATAAGATGGCTCTGCCAATTTGAGTCATGGTGTCAGGCGCGTTGGGAGCCGTCAAGCCGCTTTTTGGAACATCGTGGCTGCGCCCAAATCGCAAATCATGAGCGCCGAATCCGGCAACACATTTGAAAGGCGTTTCCCCAACCAGTTTGAGGAGTTGAGTCGCGTCACCGCCGAGGCGATGGGCTTCCTCGAACAGAGAGGCGTTGGGGGACGAGGCCTTTACCTGGCCAACCTGACGCTTGAGGAGTTGGGCACCAACATCCTCAAATACGGCTACGACGATCGGAACCTCCACGAAATCCTGCTCCGCCTGGAGGTGCAACCCGGTTCACTCCTGCTGCTGCTTGAGGATGATGGACATGAATTTGATCCGCTCAAGGCTCCCGCCCCGGCTCTCGATCGGCCTCTGGAGGAGCGCGAACCGGGAGGTCTCGGCCTGCACTTGATTCGCCACATGACCGAAGAGATGACTTACGAGCGTCGTGCCGAACGGAATCGCGTCACCGTTACAATCCGGCTCTGACGGATATGCTACGCGCCGGCATCAAGACAGCGAGGCGAACATGGCGGCGGGAAGACTCGAAGACAAGGAAATTCCAGCCCTCATGCCCGCGTTGGGCGCACGACAAAACTCTTCGAGTGGCTGAAATCACTCGGCTTTTTGCGCCCATGGTATAGAGATTCACATATACGAAAGGGGTCCCACCTCTGTTGTTTCCTTCGTTTTCTTCTGTTAACCCGCTTGGCCTTCGCGGTTCGCGCCAGGAAGGGTCATCGGCGCGCGCCCGTCGGCCAGTATGAGTTCGTGCAAACGGCTTTCTACACCAAGAAAACGAAGGAAACGAAGAGTTTTGTCGTGCGCCCGCCCGCGTTTTCGGCGCGGCAAGGGGCCAGATCTGCTTCAGCCTATTGGCCTGCGGTGCCCCAGGGCCTGGAAGCCGGAGTTTCCCTGCGGTCTCGGGGGCGCGGCCGGAGGGCCGTGTTCTCCCTGGAAAACGTAATTGGCACGGGATATGCTTATAAATCCCAATCGTTGTGAGCAAAACTCTTAACGTCGATTCCAACCCATGAAAGCGAAGATACCTCTCCTCCGTCTAACCACCATCCTTCTCACCTCGGCCGCCATCACGGCCTTTGGCTAAAGCCCGGGAACCATCGTCGGCTACCAAATTGGCGGCCAGGGCGCCAATTACCGAGTCTGGCAGAAGATCGTGCAAACGACTGACGCCAGCGGGAGCACCGTGCTGACCACTAAGGGTCCATGCATTAATAACTTTGGTCGTGAAGGCGGAGTGAGCACAATATCAAGAGGTGGGTTCTCGCCGCAGGATGTGAGGTAATCCCTCAACATTCACAGTAAATACAGGGTCTATCAGGT
>JAJYHY010000079.1 GCA_021784555.1 bacterium | reverse complement strand
GGTAGCCGTCCAGGGCAAGATGTAAATCATACCTCCCCGGCTTTACAAGGAGCGTCCGGGGCGTCTCGCCGAGGGCGCTCCAGCCGGAGGAAATCGCCGCGCCCGGAGGCGTGGTCGTGAGGCGCACCGTGCCGTATGGAAAAACGATGTCCTGGCGGTTGGTCTTGCGCGGCGATTTTGAGTTGCCGGTCTTTTCCGGAGCCGGCCCATTGCATGGAGAGGTCGTATGCGCCGGCCGGCAGTTGGATGAGTTCCGCGGGCGCCGTCCCTGAGAAGGAAAGACTCGCCGCGGTGGGAGAGCGCAGGGAGTATTCCACGCCCTTGGGGTCGCTCGCGAGGTCCAGCGCGCCAAAGGGCGGCGCGATGGCGCACCGGCAGGTCTCGTTGCGGAGGACCTCCGCTTCCCGCCGTTCCCGCGTGTGGAGGAAGACCGCGGTCACCTCATACTCCCCTATGGGCACGGACCGGGAGAACTCGGCCGCGTCGGTCTCCGTGGCGGAGAAAAGCGCCCCTGCAATGAGGAGCTCTTTGGCGGCGGGTTCGGTCTGCGCGTCCAGGATGCCCTTGATGCGTTTGAGGTCAATCCGGCCCCAATCGTTCCTGCCGAGCCACACGGAAGCCTTCTTCCGGCAGGGTTCAACCGTCGGGCCGGAAATGAGGAGCGTGTGGGAGCCCAGGCTGACCTGCGCGCCCGATTGAAAAGACCGGCCGTCCAACTTCACGGAAAGCTCTTCGGCAGGAGGCCCTTCGTCCACCGCTACCTGGAAAACAAGGGTTGTCCGCTCCAGGGCGCTCTCGAACCAGGTCCAACTGAGAAGGAGCGCCGAGCTGCAGAGCCAGACGATAAGAGGGGCCATCAGGCGCACGCGTGAGCGCCGTTTCCTGACCGTCGAATCGTCCGCACTTGAAGGCATCGTGACGGAGGGGTTGACCTCTGATGTAAGAGCGCATACTACCGATCCACTCCGCGCGACGCAAACCCTTTATTCTTCTTTTTTTCGCTTGTGTTATCTGAGGATGCTTGTTAAAAGATGGCAAATTCATGAGAGCCGATGTCGTCCGGCGAGTTATTTGTGTAGGAATAGCGAATGTCGCCGGAGGGCGCACACAAGCTTAACCGCTTGACTTGTATGCTTGTACAGGAACCAGCTACCGTTCAGGGCACCGAAGTGCATCGTGGATGGACAACCCCGAAAGCGACCGACGCCGAACGTCCTCCGCGCAATTCGGTATATGCAAGAGGCCCCACCTTCACCAAGAGAATCTCATCATGCCTGGGGCATCTGCGTTATCGTTTTTTCCCAAATTCTGGTGACAAGGAAATGCGTAAGAAAGTCCGCGAAGGGCTGGAACAAGGACGACGAGCCACAGCACTTAACTTGTTCAGGTGAGTGGCCTGGAATGACCTTCAGATTCTATGTGCCTGGGAATCTCTGCGCCAACAGGCGGACAGATCGAGTTAGCGTTTGCATTAGAGCGCCTCCGCTTAAGGAGGAACGGCGCTAAACAAATCGCCATCGACGTGTTGATCAAGAATGTCGGGGAGACCCCTATTCGGCGATTTCGCTTTGAATTTCCCTGCAGGTTTTGGGGTGAGTCTGAGTTGGACCGCGAGGAAAATGAGACGTGGGAGATGGCTTTTAGCCGCTTGTGCCGCCAGCAATGCTCGCGAGTACGTATCACGACGGCCGGTCTAACGCAGCCTCATGACCTCGATAATTGGATCTATCGAGTTCTGCCTCACCTCAGTCTGGGCGAATGGGATCCTCGCACCGGTCTGGTTCCAATTCGGCGCGGGGATTTAACCACGTTAACCGGATTGATCAAACAGGATTGGAAATTCGAAATAAGCGAAGAGCTGGGCGACGATCCGCATCGGTGGTACTCCTGTTTCTCGAACGGTATAACCGTGCTTGATTTAGTAGCGCCAGACGAACGGTCCAAGGAGCATTTACAACAAGGAGAATGCATGTGGGTATCGGTGCAATTCACTGTTCCGCCTGGAGGATCTCAATACTTCCGATGGCCCTCACGGTGGCGCTCCCTGCTTGCGCGCGACAAGCGTTCTCGCCTCGTGCTAATGTCGCCAAGAGCCTTTTCGGACTGGCGGACGTGCCAACTCTCAGTTTTTGAACGCCAAGCACACCCCGGCGAGGCCCAGATTCATGTAGCTGCCCGCAAAGTTCGAGAACTCTTGGGCGCCGTTAGCCAGCCGCAGGTGAAAGACTGGCGACTCTTCATGCACTGGTCGAATCGCATTTCTATACAACGAATCCAGGTTCCGCAGAGTATCGTCGAGTCGCCAAGTGATGATTCCTTGCATATACCAGACCGGAACTTGGATGCATCCAACCACGCCGAGTTTTGGTTCGGCGAAGACCATGGAAAGCCCGAGCCGACCGACGGACTTCGGCTTCAATTCGAAGCCGTTGTGGAGAATTGGCTCTATAAGTACGTGTTGCCGTGGATAGGGTTCGTTGCGTTCGTACTCGCCCTATGGCAGTGGATCCGCCACTGGTAATAGAGGGGATTAGTTGGTTTGACTCAAAAGCGTCCTCCAGGGGAGGAGGACGTGAGTTATGGAAATAGCGCTTAGCCGTCTTTCTGTTCTGAATGGAGGTCGGCGGATTGGGCGCGAGCGTTGCTGAAGTATCCGCTCAAGACTGATGCCCGTCTTCCTGCCTGGAGGCCACCACGTATTATTGAACGGAATTCCCGGCGCCGCCTCCAGTAATCCCGACACGCGATAACTCTAATTCGTTTCAGCCAGTTCATAAGATCACCACTGTTAGCTGACCAACAACTTAAAACTTGAGGTCTTTTGTTTTCACTGCTTGCTGTTCACATTTTCATGCAGGTTCCCTAATTAGTCAAATAACCGGTGTTTACTTTGTGTGCAGAACAAACGATACCGATTCGACGGCGAATCTAGACTGCCGTTCAAAGACCTCTCTACTGCGACTTGACTCCATAGACCGTGGCGCCTGCCCCCACCACATCGCCCAGTTGTTTGAAACCGGCCTTTCCAGCTTGTGTTCTAGCTTCATGCGCCTTCAATTACAGCAATAATCGTACCACATTTCAGGGGGCATCGTGTTCACTCGTCCTAGCATTGCCGCAGATATGCCTTCATACCATGCCGGGCGTGGAAGTGACCGAGGGATGCCTATGACGTCTGACGATACCTTGGACTCGCCCACCGTGTAGCCCGGGTCAATTGCGGCGATTCGCGGCGGTCTTGTTCTCGTGGTGCTTCGCGACCATGCGTTTCAGCCGCCGTTCCTCCCGAAGGGCGAAGAACGCGAGCGCCAAGGCCACGGCGTCGAAGATGTTCATGCGGTAATCCTCGCTCATCCAGGAATTGCGGTATGGAGGGAGGCGGTCGGCGAGTTCGGGAAGTTGCTCCGCGATGGCCACCGCGATTTGATGCTTGGTAGTCGCGCCGGAGGTCGCGAAGGCGTTCTTCACCTGCCGGCGGGAGATGAGGCGCGTGCGAACGCCAGCCCTGACGGCGAGATTGCGGATGGCGTCAATGAGGCGCCGGACGCGAAGGCATCGGCGGGAACCGCGTTTGGCCGTGTCTTCGAGGACGATGACGCTGGGCGCAAATAAGGTGATCTGGGCGGCCACGCCCGCGAGGCACCGGGCCTGTTTGGCGGGGCGCACGCTTTTCACACCCCAATCAATCAGGTCGCGCGGGCCTTCCATCACCGCAAAGGCAAACCCGCGGGTAGTGGGATCGATGGCAAGCACGCGAAATTCGCTTGTTCGGTTGCTCATTGGCTCTCGGCTGCGGGCACAGCCCTTGCCCCGGCAAGCGTGCGCAACATGTCCAGCTTGGCAGGGGTGAAATTCAGTTCGGCAAGATTTGGGGATGGGGGAGCATCCCGGCGCAATGGATTCGCGACAGGGATTGCACGTCCTAGCCAGGACATCCAGGCCCAATCAATAGTCGATAGCACTTGCTCTCCTAATAACCAGTGCTAAAGTTTTGCATTATCGCACTGAGCACAGCCCGGACAACGTTTTACGTGCGTTTGTTGCCTGCCTGCCCGATAGTCCCAGGCAGAAGAGTAGGGTCACATAGGCAGACGCACCGGCGAGGCAGGACCTCGCTGTGCTGGTGAACTGGAGCTAATGCGCCAACGAAAACGCAAACCGACCAAAGGAAAGGCGGGCGGAAATCCACCACCGAATCTCGAGATCCGCCTGAGACCTGCGGGTGAACGCGCGTTGACGCCTCGGGAGACCTTGCCTAGGCTACCCGGAGGCAAGCACATCCATCCACGGCGTCCGTTGCCCCCAATCCCGGAGTCCAAGAAAGGAGATTGACGGTGGTCAAGCGTCCGGGCGATCCACGGTTTTCCATCTGCGATTAGCCACGCAAAGAGAAAAGGAGCCTTAATATGCCAAGAAAAACCAGTCGAAGGCCCAGGGGCAAAAACCCGAGGGGCGTGACAGAACCCACGCTGGATCAAGTGCGGTTGCGGACCGCGCTGGACGAGCCTGTGAAAGTCAGGCACATGGCAAGACTGCCCGCCTACGTCCGTCCGAAGCGATTGCACCCCCGGCGCGTTCTGCCATTAATCCGCGAAGGCCGGGAGAGGGAGTTCCATAGCGCAACTCCGCGCGTAACCATCCACGGCTTGATGCCGGGAATACGCCCATTGGCTGCGACCGATGAACTTGTCCTGGTAAGAAACTCCGAGATTTCAGCGCTGGCTGCCCAGCAGCGTGCCTCCAATGTTGACGAGCCCAGTGTGGCTATAAACGGCCAGGTGGTTTTCTATACGGGAAACTGGTACGCTGCGGTTTCCTCGGATGGCGGACAGACTTTCAGCTTTATCGATCCGACCACCGAATTCACCAACGCGGATCCGTCAAGTGCGAACTTCTGCTGCGATCAGGTCGTCAACTACATCCACTCCATCGACACGTTCGTTTGGTTGATGCAATACGGACCCGAGACCGGGGGCAACATCCAGCGCTTGGCCTTTGCTACCACCGATGAGGTTGTTCAGGGCCGTTGGCAGCTTTTCGATCTTACGACCCATTGCTTGCGACAGGATGGCGCTTTCATGGATTTCCCTGACCTAGCCTTGGGAGCCAACTGCCTGTATGTCACCACCAACATCTTCGGCACCGGGAACCAGGTTGGAGCTGCAGTTGTCCGCATTCCATTTGAAGGGATCAAGGACCGCAAGGTGATGGCTCAACCGTTCGTCTCGATGGATTTGCAGAGCTTTCGTGTGGCCCAGAATTGCGGCACGACGGCGTTTTTCGCGGCGCACCAGGATACCAGCACGCTGGCAGTGTTCTCGTGGGATGAGACTCAGCCAACTCCCGAGCCGCCGCAAGCAGTCGGCGTGGCCCGCTGGATCGGCGGAAACGGTTACGTTTCCCGGACACCGGACGGTAAGCGATGGCTGGATCGAGCCGACCCGCGCATTACCGGGGCCACATTGGCCGGCAGCGAATTATGGTTCGCCTGGAGCGTCGATAAGCCGTCGAACCACCGACCCAGGCCCTTCGTCCAGGTCGCCCGCATCGACTCGCAAAACCTGACACTCCTTGAGAATATCAACGTTTTCGATCACGATTCGGCTATCTGCTATGGTGCCCTGTCCTCAAACCGCAACAACGAGGTTGGCATCTCTTACATGATTGGCGGTGGCCCGCGCTTTCCTTCGCACATGGTCGGCATGCTCACCGGAACGCGCAAAGATTTGCTGGTCGCAGCGGGAGAACGCGCGCCGCTGCCTGACCCTCAAACCAACAAAGGGGAATGGGGAGATTACCTGACCATCCGGCCTCTGTTTCCGGACCGGATACTTTTCGCGGCCACCGGTTACACTATGAAAGGGCCGGGGGACGGCTCCAATTGCGACGCTACACCTCGCCTCGTGGTGTTTGGCCGGGCTTCCGATACCGGCGTTAGTGGGCCGCCCGCCATTGCCCCGGGCGGTCCCGTCGCCGCGCCGCCCGCCATCCCAACACCTGGCCCCACCATCGGTGGCGGCCCGATTACCGATGTCAAAGCGCTCCCGCTGGTCCCGTCGGACGTCGCGACCACCATCAAAGCGGCATGCATGTCCGTCGCGCAAGCCGCCGTTCGCGCTTTGCCAGCCCCCATGGGACCCAAACTCGTGACCAAGCCCGGCTCGGAAAGATGGCCGGTGAAAACTGGCACCGACGACGACGTGGCGTTGGTGGGAAAGAACCTCATCGGCGGCAGCGAACTTGGCGCTGGCATCGTCCCAGCAACGGCCGAAGAGCTCATTGCCATGCCTCGCATCCCGGAGATGGAGGATGTGTTCAAATTGAACCCGGCTTTTCAGCGCAAGCGCGCCCAACCACTGGAGCTGGTGATTTGGCAAATTGACGTTACCATCACCGCCTTAAAACTCGAAGGCGACGGGGACTATCATCTGGTGCTTCAAGGAGCCAGCGGAGAAACCATGATTGGCGAAATCCCAACGCCCACGACTATGTTCGTCGGCAACAGCCCTTGGCTCGACAACATTAGAACCGCACGCCAGGCGATCGACGACAGATTCATCAGCCGCTTTTCACCGGCGGACTTCGTGCTCCACCCAAAAGACGGCATGTTCGTGCCTCGAAGCTCGCTGCCGGTCTCCGCGCGTCCGCTGGCCGAGTTTCACTTCCCACTCTTGTTCCAGACGCCAGCAGAAGGCCAGGAGTCGGTGCAGCCGACATTCAAGACACGGGTGGATCCCGCGCCAGCCAGAATTACTGGCGTCGGCTTTTTCGATAAGGTCCACGGTCAAATGGGTGTGGCGCAATCCAACGGGATCGAACTTCATCCGGTCCTACAGGTCGAATGGCTCTGACATCACGAACACCCTGCGCGATCTCCGATGCTTTCGGTTCTGTTGGTTTCGTACGGCTTGGTCTTTGGCGCCGAAGTAGTAGGCGACAAAACCCTCTACACCATTGGGACGCTGGCCACGCGGTACCGACTCTTGCCGATTCTGTTCGGCAGCACGATAGCCTTCATGCTCAAGATGTCAGTCGCCGTGTTACTCGGCCAGGCCATCACGCATCTGCCCGGGCTCTTGGTCACGACTGTAAGTGCCGCCACCTTTTTCATCATGGCCACGGTAATTTGGTTCCAGAAGCCCGAAGTGGATTTCGTGACTATCGATCACTCTCGCTCGGGATTAAGCATCGCTGTGGCCTCTTTTGCAGGCATTTTTTTCTTTGAATGGGGAGATGTGGGGCAATTAGCGGCCGCGACCCTCGCCGCGCGCTACCGGGCACCAAGAGTGGTTTGGCTCGGAGCAGTACTGGCCATGATGACCAAAGGGGTTTTGGCCCTCACGCTCGGAGCGAGCCTAAGACGGCGAGTTCCGCGAGACATTCTGCGTTGCGGGACATCCGGACTATGCATGGTAATGGGGATCCTTGCGGTGTTGAGAATAGGTTGAACCACTCGGCGCTACGAGGCAAAGAGGCAAAGATTGTGGGGGAACTCCCCTTTCCACACCGGCGAACAAATAATCGGTTTAATTTCAGCTTTGCAGCCTCGGCAGGTTCGCGAAGATTCGCGAGGAAACTAACAATCTGGGTATGCACTTGATTCCCTTCACCGCAATAGGTTGTATCTCCTGGCCGACTCTCGTCGCCAAAACACCACGGAATTGGTGAAAGGGGAATCAACTGCATAGGCAGAACGAATTGCCAATTCAACACCTTTGCCTTATTGTATGCGCCTATGTTTAAACGCAGACTCGGACCTGATCCACATGCCAATGGCGAGGTAACCCGTGCGCTGCTCGGTTGCCCCGACCTCTTTGAGCTCGATTCCGGTGATTTCGCGGCGATTGGACGCGATGTAACTGCATTCGCCTCACCCAAACTGCCCCAGGGCGCCTCGTGCGGTACTGAGGAGCGCATCGTCGTGATTCCGCGGCGCACGCTGGTGATGGCGAAACCCGACATCCCGGACAAGGTTTAGCCGACCCAAATCCGGACTTCTGAGCCGACTACACCGCCTTAAGGCGCACGGGATCGCGGGACTTCCTTCCATATCGCGACGAGGAACTTCGCCTTGCGCTCGTTGCGGTGGTCCGGTCTTCGTCGCGCCAAGTGGCGAACAAAGAGCCTGACCCGTTTCTTCATGTCCCGCTCGACCTCTTCGGCGACTCCGCCGTAGAGCTCGCGAATGGGCGTGTGAAGGAGGAGTTCGTATGCCAGAAGGGTGCGCAGATTCGGGTTTTGGCGGCATCGCTCGTAACGGGAAATGCGAGCGCTGCTCTTGCAGCCGATGAGGAACGCCACGTCCTGCTGCGACAAACGTGCGCGCTTGCGATGAGTGCGAAGATAATTTGGCAATGGCGAGCGGCGCTTCATGGTTTTCACAATGGCGAAAGGGTTGGGAATTCACCCAAGCGCGCAACGAACGAAACGTCCCCTGAGGCCTCACTTTCGGCATCTCCAGCGGGTTTCTCGGGGCATTGGCTCGGCGCCAGCCGGGGCTGTATAATGGCTTCCATGGGGTTCACTTCATGGGCGGATTGGCTTCCGCTCCTTGGCACAGGCGCGGCCACAGCGGCCCTGGTTTTCGCCGGTCTGGGTTTCGTTCTCGACGTAAGGGCGCGGCGCGCGACAAACCTCATGCGCCTCAGCGAGCGGCATAGTAATCTCTGGGAGCGCCTCTACACCGACGCGCGCTTGGCGTGGGTTCTCGATCCCGAAGCGGATCCCGCTCGAACGCCGGTGACGACGGAGGAGGAACTCTTCATGATCTTCGTGTTCCTCCACATGAGCACCACCTATCACGTCATCAAGGCCGGGCTGTTCGAGAAGCCTGACCGTTGGCGCTGAGATAATTTGAACCACTTTTGCTGAGATAAATTGACCCACCTGGGAAACGCAATTCCCTTTCCAAGCGGTCGAATCAGGTTCGGGTCGCGATGTTGGCCAACAAGGGGTCATGGAAGGTTCATGCGCATGAACTGGCTCGAGCCGGCAGGCGAGCCGTCAGCAGCCTGGTTCAATCTATCTCAGCGGACCCGGTTCAATTTTCGTCAGCGACATAGAGCCTGACGGACTGCGCGAGGACATTCGACGATTCTTCGCCCTGCCCATCCCGATGGCGGTCTGGCGGAAGGTGCGGGATTTGCAGGACCGGCAATTTGTCAAATTTGTCGAGAACGCTCTGGCGAAGCCCCGCGCGGTCTCCGGCACAAAACCGGACGCGGTATAGGCCGTGGCCACAGGGCAAACTCGGCGCGGCGAGTCCGCAGGAACGCCGCGAATCTCTCAAAACGGAAAACGCCGAGTTTTGACGCCGGCGGCGAACGGCGCGGAAGCCCACGGATTCTATTATAATCTTTCTCCTGCAGGGCACCGCCAAGCGGTGGTCAAATCAGCAACCAACTGTTGAATGGGCGCGCTCGGAATACAGAAAAAGCCCACCCCGTAGCGGGGACCAGTTGCACCGGCGTCCTCAGGTGGCGCAGCAGCCTGCGCGCTTAAAACGGAGGTCTCTGCTGTTCAGGGAACCGGCGCCCACCAATCAACCTTCGCTTAGGGACTGCATCTGGGCTTCGAGCTGATCGAGAGTCAAGCCCCCCGGCGTCGTGCCTTTGCTTTCAATCCAATTCGCATCGGCGATCGCATAAACCTCGTCCACGAAATGCGCAAAAAAGTCCCAGGTCATGGTGTAAAACTGCCCCCACGAAATGACCTTGGCGCCTTTGCTGTCATAGCCGACCAGAATGACGGCGTGCCCGCCGATTATGTTCGAGTCATCGGGAACATAATCCCAGACCTGCGGCGGTGGCGCGCCGGCGGGCTGGAGGCTTTGCGGCACGTTGAACCCGATGTAGGCCAAGCCGCAGTCGCTTATGGTACGTTTCACATCGTCCACATTGCGGGGATCGACCTCCACGAACGCAAGGATCTTGTGCCGGGTTGCGCCTTTGGGCCCCATCGGAGCTCCTTTTCTGAGGAGGTAAGTAAGCACGTGCTGCTCGTTGCCGCCCGGCCCCTCGCCGGGAACGCGCGGGTTGTAGCCGCAGGCGAGGACATAGAGCTTTTCCACGTCGCTATCCGGTTCGGTGAGCATCTTCTTGCGGGCGTTGAACGTCCAAACCTGGATGGAGTGATAGACCGCCGCGCAGGTGCAGTCGCCGAGCGTGTCATTCAACATAATGCCGAGCTTCGAGGACATGCCTTTTGTCCAGTCCGCTGACGGCGGTGGTGGAGGGACGGTCTGACCCGCCAGCAGGGCGCTCAAATGCGGTACGCGGGAATCGTACGTGCGGTGCAAGCGGCCGAACTTGTAAGAAGCTTTCCGTGGTGTCTTTGTGCTCATTTTCGCATTGGTGATTGTGTGTTTTAATGACCGGCACCGTAGTGTAACCGCGCGCGGCCTGTCGCGCCGCGTGGACCATATCCAAAAAATCGCGCTTCTTGGCGATTTCTCTGTTGATGGCCGCCAGCGATTTTTTCCGGACCTTCATAGGTTGCCTTTCACGTAACCGAGATACCCGTTCGAGGCCAGCTATACTCAAAATCCCGTCGCTGTACCACGACGCGCGGGAAAGCTAGCCAATGGTATTACTGATGGAAACAATTAGAAGCAAAAGCCGGAGAAAACACAAGAAAAAAGTTGAGGAATTGGTCTGCCTGGCCTGCCTGTGCGGTTGTTCCTTTCCCGCGCGGGGCATGCCCCTGTTAGAGTGATCAAGCATCCTTGCAGCCGGTCTGCAAGCGGGGCAAGTGTATTCCATGCAAATCACGAAGCGCTTTAACATCCGGGAGGTCAGGGCGACCAACGCAAGCAATGCGCCCATTGAAATCATGCTGCAAACCGAACCCTGGCGCGGGGAACAGAAAGAAACGGCCCTCATCCTCGACGCCAAGACTTGCGCCAGCCACGGAATTCCCCGGTCGCTCGATATTGTTGGGCGGACGCTCATCTGTTCGTTCGAGAGCCGCGAGGTGCCTCGGAGGGCGAAGGCCAGCGGGGCAGGACGGGAATCGCTTCAGAGCAGCGATCTCCTGCCTCGCGTCCTGAGCCGGATCGAAACCGTCTCCTTCCCTCACGGAGGGACTCTCGAGAAGCACGAAGAGACGACGCGGACGCTGGAGCTTCGCTCATTTGATCCCAACGAGGGCACCCGCTATTCCCCGCTGCCCTGCCCGTGGTACCGCTTCTGGCTTGAACTTTCCGAGGAGGAACATGAAACCTGCAAAGCGCTCCCCGCAGATTCGGTGTTCGCGATGAGGTGCCAACTCGCTTCTCAATAAGAGACCGCCGTCCAAGGGACAGCGGTTGCATAGGTTTGTGTCGGCGCGCCTAACGCGGGACGTAGAGTTGGATTTCCTGCTTCGTGACCCACACCTCCTCTTGAAGCAAATCAAGCCGAAGCCGGGCGGCATGTTCGGCGATAACCGAATCCGCAACGCGCTCGTCGGCGTGGTCCACCAGGACGAGAACAATGCTGGTCGGCTCTGTGCTCCAGACGGTGGTCTCTCCGACGGCCTCGAAGGGCTTCAGATACGAGAGACCGCCGAGAGAACCCCTCAAGCTGCCATAAAGGTCGAGCAGGGCGTCGGCGATCGAGTCCGTGGCCACCGGCTTGCCGGTGCGGTCGAGACGGCCGACAAGGAACGCGTAGAGGAGGCGCTCCTCCCATCGGGATGATGTTGGCATATCGTGCCCCCCATCAACGCACCACCTCGAATGGAATCTTGTCCTTTCGCAATAGCTGCAACTGTTCCGGCGCCGACAGTCCAAAGACGAAATCTCCGGAGATGTCCACACCTCGGCCCGAACGATAAAGAACCCTGAACCCCCGTCTGGCGGTTTCCCGGTCGGGGAATCGCACTTTCTTCCAACTCCGGCCGAACAAGGCCAGGACACCCGGAAGCACCAGGGGTATGGCACTCGGAAGGCCAGAGTTCGATTTCTCATCTGGCGGCGGTTGTATCTGTGTGTCTGATGTCTTCATCATATTGCTCCTACATGGCATGTGACGACTTCTGGACTGGCCGCTTGAAGCTCTTCATTCGAGTTTTCTCTACTCACGCTTCGCCCACGGAGGTCGCCACTTCATCTCGTCGGCTTGGTGACCCCAAGCCTTCTCATAGCTCCATTCCCCTGCAACAACTTGTTTGGTCTTTCGAGCGTCCACCTCGTCGATCTGCCATGCGTCAGAAAGCTTGTGCCCTCGTGCTTTGAGATGTTCACGCAGGTGCCAGAACGGCGATGCACAAAGGTCCTCATCCAGAAAGAAGCTGAATCCCCAATCTATGATCCTAAAGATCTTGTGCTCACGGTCGTAAAAAATGTTCCACGGCCGAATGTCGCCGTGAACGAGTTTAAGCCGACTAAGCGAGTCCACGGATGAATCTAATGCTGCTGGTAGGTCGTTGACAAACTGAGACTTGTCCTCGATCTCCCACAGAAGCGTGCCGCCACACTCCTCGACCAGGAATATGCTCCCTTCGACGTGGGAAAGTCTCGCGGCCATCGGCAATTCAGCTTGGTGCTGAATGATTTTGTGGAAATGATCGGTTCGCCAGAATGGCGCTTTGAAGACAATGTAGCGGTTTCCATTTTGGGACGCTCGTATTAGCGTAGAGTAATCCGCGTTGCCCTTGTATGGAGGCCGCACCTCCACCTCGCAGGTATAACCTCGATCCTTCAGAATACATTCGTTCACGCACGACAGCTTATACTGCGGGGGCGTAAATGCAAAGTGACAATTCGTACGCCATTTTCAAAAAGCGACCTCTCTGCGTTCCCGTCCGAAGACCCGCTCACTTGGAGATGCGCAAGCTGCTCGGACCACGAACGGGTGGACTTCACGCTCCGCCTGCTGGAGCGGACGTTTGGTTGGTCCATGGGCTCACCCGTTTACACGCGAGCGGCGAGTCGTGTAAGATCAACCCATGAAGCACGCAGCCTCCGCGTCCAGCGCGTCCGGCGTTTCGCCGGAAGCTGCGGCTTGCCCGGCTGAAACCTCGGTTGCCTGGCCGGCGGCTCCCGGCCAGCCTGCCTCCGCCTCGCCCAGGCCCTTCCTGAAATGGGCCGGGGGCAAAGGCCAGCTTTTGGGCCGTCTGCGGAAACTCGTTCCTGGAACCTACGGCACCTATTTCGAGCCGTTCCTGGGCGGAGGGGCGGTGTATTTCGACCTCAGACCGCGGAAGGCCTTTCTCAACGACATCAACGCCGCGCTCGTGGGAAGCTACCTCGACGTCAAACGCCGACCGGACGCCGTGATTGAAAGGCTGCGCCTTCTCCAGGACGAGTATCTTGGCGCCCCGGAACAGGCCAGGGCGGAGATGTTCTACCGCGTCCGGGACGAATACAACGCCCTTCCGGACCACACGCCCCAGAAGACGGCCTGCCTGATTTTCCTGAACAAGACCTGCTACAACGGCATGTACCGGGAAAGCTCGACCGGCCAGTTCAACGTCCCGTTCGGGAGATACCGGAATCCGCGAATCCTGGACGAGGAGAACTTGAGAGGCGCCTCGGCCTTGCTCGCCGGGGCCGAGCTGAGTTCGGTTCCTTTCGAGGAGGCGGTCTGCCAGGCCCGAAAAGATGACTTCGTGTATTTCGACCCGCCCTACCATCCCTTGAGCGAGACCTCCAGCTTTACGAGCTACCACGCGCGGGACTTCGCGGAGGCGGACCAGGAGCGGCTGCGGGACGTGTTCGCGGATCTCGCCAAGCGCGGGTGCCTCGTGATGCTCAGCAACTCCTACACCGAGTTCGTCAGAGACCTCTACCGGGGCTTCCACCAGCATACGGTGCTCGCCAACCGTGCCATCAACTGCAAGGCGAGCGGCAGAGGCAAGATCAAGGAACTCGTGGTGACAAACTACCAGCCATGACGAACGCCTTCCGGCTCTGGGAGAAGATCTTCGCCGAGAAGCAGTTCGACCCCAGAGAACCGCTCCACTTCATCACGGCGGACGAGATCAAGGCCATCACCAAGGCGGAACTCCGCATCCTGGCCAAGATGGATTGCTCGGCGGCCGTTCCGCCGGTCTTCAAGCGATACGGCTGCTTCCTCCTGCCGGTGAAGAACGGCAAGTATGCCATCGTCCGCGGCGAGGGGTTCCACCGGCTGGAGCCTCCCGCAGCACCGGCGGAGCACCCCTCCCGGATTCGATTCCATCTCACGACGGCGGGGCGCGGGTCGAGCGAGATGCAGTATCTCGACTACAGCTTCAACGCCGGCGCCCTGGAGTCCGCCGTGGGCATTTCCCCGCTCTACCAGTCCATCCGGGGCCGGGAATACAGCCGGGCGTTCCGGTTCTTCGTGAACCAGACGCTCCCGAATGTGTCCGCCATCCAACTGGAGGTCGATTCCGGCCTCGAAGGCGAAGACGCCATTGTGCTCATCGAGGCGAAGATGGGCATCCCTGAGGACTTCATCATCCGCCAGCTTTTCTATCCCTACAACCATTTCCGGCTGGTATCGCCCGGCAAGAAAATCGTGCCGGTCTTCTTCACCTGCGAGTCCGGGACGAAGGTGTTCAATTTCTGGATTTACGAGTTCACCGACCCGGAGAACTACAATTCCATCCGGTTGAAGGATGTCCGCGGGGTCACGATAGCGGCAGAGCATCCGGTAGGTCTGGAGGACATCAAACCCCAGGGTGTCGTGGCCTACAAGAAGCTGGTTCCCCAGGCCAACGACCTGAACAAGGTCATCGCGCTGGCGTTCAAGGTGAGCGAGGGCCTGGGCAATTACAAAGAGGTCGCTGATTACTTCCACTTTGATGAACGGCAGAGCAGCTACTACCGGGAGGCGGCGGAGGCGCTCGGACTTGTGGGCCGAGAGAAAGGACGCTACCGCCTTACGGAAATCGGGAAACACCTTGTCGGACTGCCGGCCGAGCAGAGAAACCTGTTCATCGTGGGTCTTGTGAGCGACTTCGACCTGGTCCGGCACTCTCTGGACACGTTGCGGGCAAGCGGACATTTGACCAGGAAGCGAATCGAGAAGTTGATTGCGAATGAATCAAAACTCACCGGCTCAACCGTCCTCCGCCGCGCCGGGTCGCTCGCGGCTTGGCTCAGATGGATCGCCACTGCAACGGGGTCGTTTGTCGGCGAGAGAGACGGGTTTCGCATAAATGGGTGAATCTGCAGAATCAGTCCATAAGGCGATGGTGGGGAGCGCCTCCACAGCCGAGACCCGGCACAGGGGGAAACGAGGTCGGCATTCAGGGGGCGGCTATGCGGAACCAACCGTTGCGCATGGGAGAAATTGGCACTAGGCTCTCTTCCAAAATTACAAAACAAAGGTCGGATGTCAGATTATGGATAAAGGCTACGACAGTTCCTGGGACCCGCGCGAATCGGAAAAGGGCAACCTGCCGGCTAGCGACGAGGCTTATGAGCAGAAATATGGCAAATGGGTGAAGCGCGATTGGATGGATTGGCTCGCCAAGCATCTCTCCTTTCCATTCACGGCGACCAGGGAGGAGGATGAAGACGATGCATATTTCCAGGAGGGAGCCGCCGACGCCCCGTTTCGCCTGGGCCACACCATGGAGATTCTCGGGCTGGAGCATGAAGACGATCTGTGCGGCATCATCGTCAAGGCCAGGGAAAAACGCCGGACAGGCTCCGTGCCCTTATGTGACCTGGAGGTGACGCCCAAGACCGACAAGAACTACTGGCCTATTAGAGAGTATGCAGTCTGGTTTGCCAACCGATAAAACCGCCGGGCGACGTTTTCGCCAGGGAGATGCGCTGGGGAAATGGAATGGCGGACGTGTCGCCGTCGGCCCAGAGAATGAGTCCGGTCGGCTGAACTATGGAAACACCGAAGATGTCTGAGATGGTCGCGGACTTCGCCAGGGATTTCCTGGCGCTGGGCAACACGGCGCCGGTGCGCCTCAATCTGTTGAGATGCGCCTGCTCCGCCTGGAACATTGCATGCGCACCGGAAAGCGCAAGGCCA
Organism: bacterium; assembly: GCA_021784555.1. Classification (GTDB taxonomy): domain Bacteria; phylum Verrucomicrobiota; class Verrucomicrobiia; order Limisphaerales; family UBA8199; genus JAJYHY01. Next base: position 10,503 of record JAJYHY010000079.1, on the reverse strand, counting down.
GGATTGCTGGACGAGTTCATGGTTCACTATCGCGAGTTGAATCCGGACGAGACGCCTGAAGCCTATCGCGGCGCACGCCGCGACATGGAGTTGCTGATCGGCGAGAAGCTCAGGAAGTATCCGCAGGCCCTCAGTCAGATAGTTTCCTGCGACCTCAACGTGCTCAATGGAACGGACTGCATCGTTGTCTCCTCCATCCGGCGATGAGGCTGCATCGCCCGCGGATGAGGCAATCGTTCTCGACCCTTCCTCCTCTCGGACAATCCCGGCGCAACAGAGTCTTCCGGCGGCTGGTGGCCTCATGGAGAGCGAAGACGGTAGAACCGGGCGGGGTAATTCGTCCAACGCGAGTCACTGAAAGCCGAGGGAACGCCGGTGAGGACATTGGTGGCAAGTGGCACCCAAACAGGGCTGTCCAAGCTCGCAGAAGCCTCCACAACCACAACAAGGTTGCTGTTCCCAGTGAGCGCAAAGCCGAACTGACTGGGCCGGCCCTCAAAACCAGGCGCTTGGATCTGCGGATTCCAGAGTACAGCCGGGCGACCGTCAAAGACTGAAGCCCAGCCGGTTGTCCCAGGCAGGTAATAAACAACCGGCTTATCATCCCCGGCGAACACGTTCGAATGAATCCGCGGTACGCTGCCTTTGAAATACACAGTGCTGAGGTTGGTGCAATCCGCGAACACTCCGTATGCGAGAGAGAGGGCAGTCCGTCAACCGTCTGTATCGTGGCGAAAGAATACCGAGGAATGTTATCCGACTGAGCCGTTGGACTGCTGCCGAATTCAGCAGCGGACCCACGAGATTCGCGAGCACAGCGGAATTGTGGTTGGCCCCAGGAGGGCTCGCAACATCCCCGGAACGGGGCCGGACATCGTTCTGTGCCTTATTGAACATCGCGATTTTTTCTCAAGTCGGACAGACGTCTGTCAAGGCCACTGTGGGGCAGAACGACGCTTTTCGACAGAGCGCGTGAGAACTCAGATGCAGTTCCACCTCGCCGTCTTTTCAGCAAGCATCACACCACAGCCGTCCAATTACCAGCGCATAATCACGAATATCGGCAATGTACTCAGGATAGGCGGTTCACAAATGCAGAGGCTCTCTTGAGAGCCCAGCAAGCTGGGGGTGCGGCGCAAGATCCAGTTGCGCCCGGTGACGGTGCGCTCGTTTGCGGGCGTCCATCGAGTTCCGGACCGCCATCTGCGCAGTTGCCCTTGATTAACGCCGTCAACCGTGCATCTTAGGGGCCGCCTATGAGCATTGCATCCAAGTATTTGAGCACCCTAAGCTTACACGCCGGACAGGCCCCTGACCCGACCACCGGAGCGCGGGCCGTGCCCATCTATCAAACGACTTCATTTGTTTTCAAGGATTCCGATCACGCCGCGAATCTGTTTGCCCTGAAGGAGTTCGGGAACATTTACACGCGCATCATGAATCCGACCACCGATGTCCTCGAACAGCGCGTGGCCGCTATCGAGGGGGGCTCAGGCGCCTTGGCGCTCGCGTCGGGCCAGGCCGCTACCACGCTGGCCCTGCTCAATATCACCCAACTCGGAGACCATATCGTCGCCGGCAACAACCTTTACGGGGGCACCTACCAACTCTTTCATTACACCTTCCCCAAGATCGGTCGCGATGTTTCCTTTGTGGATTCAAGAAACCCGGAGGCCTTCCGCGCCGCTGTCACCCCAAAGACTCGCGCCCTCTACGCCGAGACGATCGGCAATCCCAAGCTCGATGTCCCCGATTTCAAGGCGCTGGCCGCCATCGCTCATCAAGCGGGCATCCCGCTGGTCATTGATAACACTATCGGCGCCGGTCTGGTCCGCCCATTCGATTTCGGCGCCGACATCATCGTCGCGTCCGCCACGAAATACATTGGCGGCCACGGCACCTCCATTGGCGGCGTCATCGTCGATTCCGGCAAGTTCAAATGGAACACGGAGAAATTTCCAGAGTTCACCGAGCCGGACCCCAGTTATCATGGCCTCAAGTATTGGGAGACCTTTGGGAATTTCCCCGGCTTGGGCAATGTCGCCTTCATCATCAAGGCCCGCGTCCAACTGCTCAGAGACATCGGTCCTGCCCTCAGTCCCTTCAATGCCTTCCAGTTTCTGCAGGGATTGGAGACCCTGCCGTTGCGCCAGCGCCAGCATTGCGAAAACGCGCTGGCGGTCGCGCGGTTTCTCAAGCAGCACCCCTTGGTGACTTGGGTCACCTATCCTGGTTTGCCGGATGACCCCAGCTATGCAAACGCCTCGAAATACTTGAAGCGCGGCTTTGGAGGGATTGTCGGATTTGGGATCAAGGGCGGTTTGGATGCCGGACGCAAGTTCATCAACTCGGTGAAGCTGCTCTCGCATCTGGCCAACATCGGCGATGCCAAGACCCTGGTGATTCATCCCGCTTCCACGACCCATCAGCAGCTCAGCGCCAAAGAACAGGCCGCGACCGGCGTGACCCCGGATTACGTTCGCCTCTCCATCGGTCTGGAGGCCATCGAAGACATAACCGCCGACATCGAGCAAGCTTTGCAGGCCTCTCAGCGGTAAAAAATGGAGGCGAGAAAATGCCTTTCTTTTCATCTTTTTGCCTCCATCTTTTTGCCTGCAGTGAGCCAGACTCTTTTTGAAAGCAGTGACAGCGTGCGGCACGCCAAACCGTTGCGGCACGCGCAGACCTTCGATCTGGCCCAACCCCTGGAGTTGGAGTTGGGCGCGTGTCTGCCGAGCATCACGGTGGCCTATGAGACCTACGGACAACTTGCGCCCGCCCGTGACAACGCCATCTTAATCTGTCACGCCATCAGCGGCGATTCCCACGTGGCGCGGCACGAACCGGAAGACGACCCGGGTTGGTGGGACATTATGGTCGGGCCAGGCAAGCCGATCGACACGGGCCGTTACTTCGTCGTTTGCCCGAACCTGCTGGGTGGCTGCCGCGGCACAACCGGCCCCAAGAGCACTAACCCGCTGACCGGCAAGCCTTACGGACGGGATTTCCCGACGATCACCGTGGGGGATATGGTCAAGGTGCAACGCGAGCTTCTGGACCACCTCGGAATAACGCAACTTCTGGCCGTGGTGGGCGGGTCCGTTGGAGGGCATCAGGCCTTGACCTGGGCGACCCGCTACCCTGCGGCCATGCGCGGCCTGGTGGCTTTGGCCACCTCGCCCCGGCTTACCAGCCAGGCGCTGGCCTTTGATGTTGTCGGGCGCAACGCCATTTTGCGCGATCCGTCCTTTCACAATGGCCAGTACTATGAGCGTCCAACCGGCCCCCGGGTTGGGCTGGCACTGGCCAGGATGATCGGCCATATCACCTATCTCTCACGCGAGGCGATGACCCGCAAGTTCGAGGCGGACCGGCTCAAGCCTCGCGACGTGGCCATCGAGTTCGAGAAGCGGTTTTCGGTCGGCTCTTATCTCGGCTACCAGGGCGCCAAGTTTGTCGAACGCTTTGACGCCAATAGCTATGTCACCCTTTCGCTGGCTATGGACCTGTTCGACTTGGGTGCGACCCCCGCCGAGCTCGCCTCCAGCTTTCGACATTGCCAATGCCGCTGGCTGGTCCTGAGCTTTTCGAGCGACTGGCTTTTTCCACCCGACCAGTCGCGCGACATCGTCAACGCCCTCATTGCCAACAACGCCTCGGTCTCCTACTGCAATGTCCAAAGCGGCTGCGGCCATGACGCGTTCCTCCTCCCGGACGACCTGGACCGCTACGGAGAAATGGTTCGCGGCTTCCTCGACAGCCTGGCGCCCGGCTCGCCCCCCGCTGGCGCCTTTAAGGAGGAAGTCCACGGCCCCACCAGCATCTTTCATCAGCACCGGCTCGATTATGATCGGATTCTGGAGTTGGTTCCACCGGGAGCGCGCGTGCTCGACCTCGGCTGCGGTTCGGGCGGTTTGCTGGCCGAGCTGCGCTCTTCGGACCACCGGCGCCTGGTGGGCGTGGAGCTCGACGAGCGCCGGATCCTCGCCTGTATCCGCCGCGGCATCGACGTGGTTCAGGCCGACTTGAACCGGGGCCTGGGTTCTTTTGCGACCAGCCAGTTCGATTGCGTCCTCCTTTCCCGAACGCTGCAGGCGGTGTTTGACGTGGAGGGCCTCGTCAACGAGATGCTCCGCGTCGGGCGCACCTGCATCGTGAGCATTCCCAACTTCGCCTACCATCGGCTTCGCGACATGCTGGCCAAGGAAGGCCGCGCCCCCAAAGCCCCCGGTGTCCTCCACAACGAATGGTACAACTCGCCCAATATCCGCTTCTTTACCATCGCGGATTTCGATGACTTCTGCCGCCAGAAAAACCTCCGCGTGCATCGCCGCATCGCCCTGGATACCGAGGCCGGCAAGGAGGTCTTCGATGACCCGAACCTTAACGCCGATCTGGCGATTTTCGTCCTGGGCCGCGCGGATAGCTTGGCCCACCGTTGAGCAATGAACGCGGCTGAACCAAGATTCCTTTTGGTGGGCTTCCCCCCGGTCTTGGAGTGCGGCGGCAGAGCGCGGCGCCGGCACCGCTTTCCCCGGCGCGGACCCTCGGCAGGTCGTGGTGCTCTCCAATCGCAAATCGCAAATCGCAAATCGCAAATCACGAACGCGTCGCCGGACTCACGCCTCAGAGCGCCACGCACACCCCTCTAAGCCATGTCCTCCTACCGCGCCTGGTTTCAATGCATCAATCCCGATTGCGGGGCGGCCTATCCCCTCGACGCCATTGTCTATCACTGCCAGAAATGCGGCTCCCTGCTGGAAGTCCAGCATGACTTGGCCGCCCTTTCCGCGCGCCGCCCGGCGGCCTGGATGCGCCTGTTCGAGAACCGGTATAAGGCCAACGAATGGCCCTACGGCTCCGGCGTTTGGGGCAAGAAAGAATGGGTGCTGCCGGAGATTAGCGACCAGAATGTGGTTTCGCTCTACGAGGGAGGCACAAACCTCTTTTGGGCCGAAAGGTTTGGGAAGGTCATTGGCCTGAGCGACCTCTGGATCAAGCTCTGCGGCAATACCCACAGCGGCAGCTTCAAAGACCTGGGCATGACCGTCCTGGTCTCGCAGGTGAAGCAGATGATTGCCGGAGGGGCGCCTATCAAGGCGGTCGCCTGCGCCTCTACCGGCGATACCTCCGCCGCCTTGTCCACCTACTGCGCCGCCGCGGGCATCCCCTCCATTGTCCTGCTTCCCCGCGGCAAGATTTCGCTCGCCCAGCTCATCCAACCGGTTTCCAACGGCGCCCTCGTCCTTTCACTGGATACCGACTTCGACGGCTGCATGCGCCTGGTGCAAGAAATCACCAAAGACCCGACCCTCTACCTCGCCAACTCGATGAATTCTCTGCGGGTCGAGGGCCAGAAGACGGTTGGCATCGAGATCGTCCAGCAGTTCGATTGGGAAGCCCCGGACGTCATCGTCATCCCAGGCGGCAACCTCGGCAACGTCTCCGCCCTTGGCCAGGGCCTGCTCTTGATGAACCGGCTTGGCCTCATAGCCAAACTCCCCCGCATCGTTGTTGCCCAGGCCGAGCGGGCCAATCCCCTCTATCGCTCCTACCTCCGCAATTTCGAGACCTTCGAGCCGATCCACGCCCAGAAAACGCTGGCCAGCGCCATTCAGATTGGCAACCCGGTGAGCTTCCAAAAGGCCGTCCGTACGCTCCGCCAGTTCAACGGCATGGTCGAGCAAGCCACCGAGGGGGAACTGGCCGACGCCGCCGCCATGGGCGACCGCACCGGCATGTTCAACTGTCCGCACACGGGCGTGGCGCTAGCGGTCCTGATCAAACTCTTGAAAGCTGGCGAGATCGACAAGGCCGAGCGTGTGGTCATCATTTCCACGGCGCATGGACTCAAGTTTGTCGAAATGAAGGTGAAGTATCACCAAGGCGAGCTGGAATTCCCCTCCCGTTATGCCAACCATCCCATTGAGCTACCCGCCCGCCTGGACGCCATCAAGGATGCCCTCGGAAAAGTTCGCCCGAACACACCCGGGAGCGCACTCACCGATACAGGGCCGCACGGCGCGGCACGACAGGACCGCGCATGGTCCGCCTCGTGATACCTCACCTGGATGGGCTCGGTTAGTGAGGTTGTCATAAAGGCGTTGAGCCTCCATTTTGCCAACTGCGCTGATGTTCATGCGCCCTCCTCCAGCAACGGGATTCCGGTGCGCGGCTAACGGACTGTCTCGATCAGCCTTTTCAGGCCCTGGCGCAGGTCGTAGGCGGGGCGCCAGCCCAACCCGCGCAGGCGCGAGACGTCAGCAACCACGTAGGGGAGGGGGTCGGCTTCGGGCGAGTTCTGCTCCTGGATGAGTTCCCGCTTGCCCATGAGTTCGGCCAGGCAGCCGGCGATGTCCTTGACTGAGACGCCCGTGCCGGTGCCGATGTTGATCGTGCCATGAAATCGCTTTTCAACCACGGTCAGCACGGCGGCCGCCAGGTCGTCGATGTAGATATAGTCCTTTGTGCTTTGCGGAGTCTTGAGCAGCAGAGGCTGGTTGGCGGAGAGCTTTCTGATGATTGCGCCGCACAGGCGTGACGGATGCTCGCCCGGCCCATAAGGATAGAACACCCGGCACCAGCATAAGGCGAAGCCCTGGTCTTTGGCGGCTTGCTCCAGGCGAACGCGCAGCTCGTTCTTGCACCGGGCATAGGTGGTGGTTGGGGCAACCGCCGTCTTTTCCTCGGACAAAGGAGCGCGGTTGATCTGGTATTCGATGCACGTTCCAAGGCTCACGACGTGGCCGACGCCCAGTTCCGACGTTTTGCAAAGAAATTCGACACTAACGTCGCGGAACCAGAGATTGTGAGGCGACTCCAGGTAAACGCCCGGAGTCGTAATCCAGGCAGTGTGGACGCAGGTTTCCGGCTCAAACGCGCGGATCTCTTCCCAAGGGGCGTGTTCGAGCGTCCCCCGAATCCAGGACAGGTTGCCGGCGGCGGGCCAGTGTTCCGGGAGCGCCTCGCCGGGGATGGCCAGACCGGCAACGCGGTGGCCGCAGCTCAGAGCCAGCCGGGCGAAGGCGGAGCCGATGAATCCCGTTGCGCCGGTGACGAGGATTCTCATGGGAAACCTGCTTCGGAGATGCAGCCATTCTTCCAATGAAGACGCGGGCAACTCGTCTTACCAGCCGCAATCGAGAATTGAGAACTAAGAATTGAGAATTTCAAATTGAGGTCCAGACTTTCCAGGGCGCCTGGCCGCTGTTCCACAGGTTTGAGAGAAGCTGCTGTTCTCGGTAGGTATCCATGCATTGCCAGAAGCCGGCATGCAGATACGCCGCTATCTGGCCTTCGGCGGCCAGCCGGTTAAGCGGCTCTTGTTCCAATACGCAGTCGTCACCGGTCAGGTAACGGTCAATCGCCTTGTTCATCACAAAGAATCCGCCGTTGATCCAGGCGGATTGAACCTCGGACTTTTCCTTGAAGGCGGTTACGGTCGTTCCGCGGACTTCCAGGTCGCCGAAGCGCCCGGCGGGGTGGACGGCAGTGATGGTGACGAGTTTGCCTTGTTGCCGATGGAAGGCGATGGAGCGGTTGATGTCGCTGGCGATCAAGCCGTCGCCGTAGGTCAGCAGGAAGGTGTCTGCTTCGATAAAAGGGAGCACCCGTTTGAGTCGTCCGCCGGTCATCGTGCGCTGGCCGGTATCGATGAGGGTGACGCTCCAATCCTCTTCGGCGTGCTGGTTATGGTAGCGGATGTCGGGCTGCGGGCCGAGCCGGAGGGTGATGTCGTTCGTGTTCCACTGGTAATTGCGGAAGTACTCCTTGATGACCTCACCCTTGTAGCCGAGGCACAAAATGAAGTCGGTGTGCCCGTGATGGGCATAAGTCTTCATGATGTGCCACAGGATGGGGCGTTCCCCAATCGGCACCATCGGTTTGGGGCGGAACTCGGTCTCTTCACGCAGGCGCGTGCCTAAACCACCGCAGAAAATGACGACTTTCAAGATAGACGGAGGTCTTCGGCCCTGGTGCATGTCGCCGCCGCGCGAAGCAATCGCCGGAGCCGTTGGAGGTTTGTCTCGGCCTTTGACCGCGCGCGGAGGTCCTTCGTCACCGTGCCTAGCCGCACCTTCAACAACTCCAGGATGTTCTCCCGACAAGCTATAACCTGCCCATGCTCAATCCCCTGCCGGTGCCCCTTTTCGATCCCCTGTTGAAGGCCCTGTTCGATCCCCTGCCGCAAGCCCTTCTCAATTCCGAACCGCTCCGCGCTCGTTACGTATGGCATATTCCGTTTCCTTTCAAATCTGCATAGTTTCTCGTGAAACTGGGCCTCCAGATCGTCGGGCAACCGCAACACCAGTCCAACAGCCGGTACAACTCTCTAATGTCCGCCTTCCCCAGCCCCATCTCATACAGCCGCCGCGTCAATTCCCACTTCAACACCCACCGCCGCTCCATGTCCTTGCCGGTCTGTTGCGCCGCCCAGTTGGCCAGAATCACAATAGCCGCCGGCTCCCGGCTGGCCCGCAACGCCGCCTCATCCGCCGTCAAATCTAACAGCTTGCAAACCGAAAAGTCAAACCGCACCCGCGTCCCCGGAAGCACCAGTGCGCATCATGCCGCCACCAGGAGAGTGTCAATCCGCGCCAGCAACTCCTTGACGCTGAACGGCTTGGTGATGTAATCGTTCGCCCCAGCGTCCAATCCGGCGAGGCGCGCCAGCCCGCTGGAGGCCGCCGTGACCATAATCACCGGCGTCGAGGCCGTAGCCGGGCTGCGCCGGAGGATCTCGCATACGCTATAGCCGTCTAGCTCGGGCAGCATCAGGTCCAGAAGGATCAGATCTGGCGATAAGGAGCGGACTTTAGCCAGCGCTTCCACCCCGTTGGCGGCTGTCCCAATGAGAAAGCCGGCCCGCATGAGGTTAAAGCAGAGCAACTCGACAAGCTCGGCGTCGTCTTCCACCACCAGAATCTTCTTTGGCATCTGTGGTGATTTAGCACAGCTTCCTTTGAAACGGCAACGGCAACCAGGTGACAAAATGGTTACGATTGGGTTTAAACCAAACCCGGGGCGCCCCACCCCTCGCGATAGGTGCGGCGGATGAATTGGTTGGCCTCCGAAAGATCGAAGCGGAGGTTGGGAGCGTCCCACTTGAGCGTGGTTTTGGGGAAACGACAGGCCACGCACCCCATGATGACAGACTCGGTCAGCGGCCCGGCATAGCCGTAGTTGGCGCCGGTCGGCGACCCGGTGAGGCAGGCCTCGACGAACGCGCCCCAATGGTCGCCGCCTTTCACCTGGGGGTACTTCATGTCGCGGAACTTCCTGTCTGGATAGAGCATCGGCCGCGCCCAGTGTGGCAGGACCATCGTCCCCTCTGTGCCGACAAATATGGAGCCGGTGTTGGGGAGGTCGTCGCCTTCAAGGAGGGCCCGGATTTCCGCCGGCGGTTTCTGGTCGCCATCATACCAGGTGAGCCGGACGGTATCCTCCGCCGTGTAAGGAGTCCCTGGGAAGACGTAATGGATAAGGGAGTTGAGCGCCCAGTTCCATTTATTGGGGGGGAGTCCCTCGGAACGGATTGAAATCGGGGCAGTGAGCTTCAAGGAAGTGAAGACGGGATCAAAGATGTGGCAGCCCATGTCGCCGAAAGTTCCGGTGCCGAAATCGATGCGTTTGCGCCAGTTGGCCTGGTGATAATACCCGTGGCCGATGAACGGCCGCGGCTGGCAGACGCCCAGCCATTTGTTCCATTCAAATCCCTTGGGTATCGGATCGCTGCGGTCGGGGCGGGGGCTCGGGTCGCCCCAGGACTTGGGGCACCAGGAATGGACTTCCTTGACCTTGCCGATCACGGCGGCATGAACGAGGGCGGTGGCGCAACGGTAATCTTGGGAGGCTTGGATCTGGATGCCCATTTGGGTAACGAGCCTCTTCTCCTTGGCGGCGTGGGTGAGTCGGCGCACTTCGTAGAGGTCGTGAGCCATCGGCTTCTGGCCGTAGATATTCTTGCCAAGGTTCATGGCGGTCATCTCGGCGTCGGCATGCATGTGGTCGGGAATGGTCACGTTGACGGAGTCGAGGTGCTTGCCTTCGCGGTCGAGCAACTCCCGCCAATCCTGGTATATCCTGGCACGGGGGAACTTGTTCCTGACGCCCTTCGTGAGGCGCAAATCCACGTCCGCAACGGCCACCAGCCGTACGTTCTTGAACTTGGCAATCTCGTTAATGTCGCTCCAAGCCATGCCGCTGGAGCCAAAGCTGGCGTGATGGAGGATGGAGTTGGGGGATTGGGCCATGAGGCCGCGGGTGACGAACGGGGCCGTAGCGGCCGCGGCACCGAGAGTTTTTAGAAAGGCGCGGCGATTAAGAGAAGAATTGAATTTCATAAGCCATGAATCACTGTTCATCCAAGAGGAGAACAGAACGGTCAGACGGCGTCAATGGCAAAGGCCAACTTCCATCCGCCCTCGGGGAGCGTCCCGACCGGACCTCCACGAAGGGCCTGGCTGGATGGGGCGCGGCACTCCGTGCGCGCCGCTCGAGAAG
>JAJYHY010000464.1 GCA_021784555.1 bacterium | reverse complement strand
GGGCTCCTCCGGCTTCGAAAGCGGATTTTGGGTGGGGACCGGATCCAAGATCGACCAGCAGCTCGTCTACACCGCCAAGCTGGCCTACTATCTGACGGCACTGAGCCTGGAGCCCGGGGCGCAGGACCTTTTCACCCCGCAAGAGTGGCAAAGGGAGGTGACCACCTATTCCCAGCTACAGGCAGGCGACGTGGTCATGAAGCCCGGGGCGGATGTGAAAGACCCCGCAGGGGTGAAGCCTGCCGCGTTCACGATTACGCAGCAGCCGGTGATCCCCAAGGGCTCGACCACGAATCAAGTCGTGGCCACGGTGCGGATCTGTGCCAACGTGACTGCCTATGCGGTGTTCAAGGGTTCGGGAGTGCGCGTGCCAGGGCTCCTCGGCTACAGCGGACCCGTTCTCACCACGACCCACCTGGTTGATAGCCCCAATGGGGGATGGCTGGTCAACTACTCAACCGGGGCAGAGGTCTCCTCGTGTCCACCCGGGCATACGCCGTAGGGGGCGTCAGTTTCAGCGCTCCCTTGCTGTCATGAAGAGGTCAGAACCCCAAAGGAGAGCCCGACAAACGGTGCAACCTGGGTTGCTGCGACCGGTTACCGGGCGGCAACGACGGCAACCGGCCTCCAGCCGCTGCGCTTCAATTTCCCAACACACGAGCAAGATTCCCGGTAGTATTCTGACTAAATGGAACGCTCACGGAACGTTTGTAAATGTTCGGCTTAGAGCCCGCCCCTCAATACCGGCTGTCCAAGTCTCCTCTGGTGCAGGTGTTTGGGCAGGTCAAATTTCCCGCCCGAGCCAGGTTGGCAGCGATGGAGGGCATTGCTCCGGTCCAGGACCTTCTTGAGGCCATGTTTCCCTACATGAGCTCCCAGCAGGTCCAACAGGTAACACTCCTTGTTGGCCCAAGCGGCGCATCTGCCGCTGGCAGTCCCCCGAATCAGGCTTGGCAGTTCGAAGACGGCTCGGGCTGGAAACTCCACCTCGCGCCGGACACAGCGACGCTGAGTGTCGGTCCCCAGTACGGGGAGTTCGACGCGTTCTCGTCGCGCTTCAATACTGTGCTGGCTGCTCTCGCAGACGGTGCCGGCGTCCTGCGTGCGGACCGGTTGGGCATCCGCTATGTCAATATTGCCGAGGTTCCCCCGCAGGACCCCGCGGCGTGGCAAAGGTGGTTTCGGCAGGAACTAACCGGCTGGCCAGCAACTACGACCGTTGCAGACGGTACGCAGCTCGTTATGACAATCACTCAGAGCCAGTTGACAGCACAGCCAGTCGGAGAGCTGGCAGGGCCCGATGCGGACATCCAGGCCATAGTCCGTCATGGACTTATTCCCGGCAACACCATGGTGCCGGGGGTGTTGCCGATGGAACCGCGCGGCCCGGCCTTCCTCCTTGATATCGATATCTTCACTGACGGACCGCAGCCCTTCGAGCCAGGCGAACTCACACGCCAGCTGACGGTACTCCATGGCCAGATCGACCGCTTTTTTTATTGGGCACTGAGCGAAGATGGTGCAGAGTATTTCGAGCGCGAGGTATCCGAATGAGCGTCCGCGACGCGCAAGAGCTCTATGAGGCGGCGGTGTGCGGCGAGCCCTTCCCGCGACCAATCTTCCCCGAGCCGCTCAATACCACTGGTGAAGTCTGGATTATTGGCGCCTGGCCGATCACCGTTCCACCGCCGGTGCCGCATTCCATCCACACATTGCGGCGGATCATCCTTGAAATTCGGGGTCGGACCGGGTGGTCCGCTCGCCGCCTCGCCAAAATAGTGGGTTCGAGTCATACAACGATCATCAGCGCCGAAAACGGCCGCCCCCTTGTCCAAGGCCATAGTGGCGATCTTCGTCAGAGACTTCTAGACGCCCACGCTCTGGTCGAGCGCGTATATTTGCTCGCCGGACGAGACGCCCACCAGACCGAGGTGATTCTGTCCACTGCGCCGGCGAACGGACGCAGTGCGGTCGATGAGCTCGCGGAAAGCGGCGATGCCGGCCGAGCGTACATCGCGGCGCTTGACATATTGCGCCCGCGACGCACCGGTCTAATCGTTGGTGACCGACCGAGGCGCGATGGCCGAACCGCGGCCCTCCACGAGTAGAGCGTCCGTGGATGGCGTCGTTGTACGAAGCAGGATGGCGCCAAGGGTCGATCATTCAGATTGAATTACCGCTGGATGCGATCATCGTCGGCGCATCCGGTCGACCTGAGCGGTCTTCCGTGAACCACGGTCTCTGGGTCGTTGCCACCCAAGACTGTGACCTCGATCGCGCCGACACAGACGCGCCGGGCCCGGTCATTGAACTACGGCCGGTCCACACACAGAACTGCCCCACCGATTGGGGGCTTCGATCATCCAAACTACGGCTCACGGACACCGAATATGTTGAAGCCACTGCGCCTCGCGCCATGGTAGCGCCGAATGTATTGACAATGGCGCTCGATGCCGGGGCAACTCGCCGAGATCTGACCTTCGGCCGACGGCGGGGATTCACTACCTGGCTAGGCCTTCGCTACGACCGCCCAGCGGTTCCCGCCCACCTCGTCCCACTCGCCAGACGCATCGCCAAAGAGATAACGCGGCCCGAGCACCGGGGGCAAGCCGCGGCAGTTCGAGAGGTCCTGATGCAGTTCGACGACACCGCCAACCCGGTCCGATATTCGCTTTTCGCAATATTGGAGAATTCCACCGATGAAGCTGACGTTCGGGACTGGCTAGCTCGAGTGTCACAAAAGGTGCCAGTCGATCTTGGGGTGGCCGATGAAATCGAGGCCGCCGACGCATCAGGGATAGCCTTCTCGACAGTCGAGTCATCATACGCCGCCGACGTCAGCCTGGTAACCTGGCGGCGAAGTAAGCCAGATCCCGATGGCGCAGTCTGACTCCCGTTAGATGCCTGGGCAACTACGCCATCGCGTCCAACGCTCGCTTCGCGTGCCGGCAACCAACTCTTTCTGCGCCATCGAGGTATGGAGCTATTCGTTCGCGCGGCTCCGGTGATCGCGACGCGACCTCCTCCCCGCCCTTGCGGACGGGGCTTCCCGACCCGGCGTGCCAGGGCTGGCCAAGGGGCCGGGGGGCGCGGCTGGCATGCGCTACTTCGCGGCCGCCTGAGTCAGAAGCAGCTCCCAGTTGCCATTGGCTCTGTTCAAGTCGGTCTCCCCCACCAACAGGTAGCGCCAGCGCCGGGGCCGGAGGTGATCGCTGGCGGTCCGCGCCCATTGCTCGGCAGCGACCTTCTTGGCCTGGACCTCCTCCGCCGACATGTCGCGGTCGGCCTTGGTCTCGATCAGCCAGAAGACCCCGTCGGAGGCTTCGGCTGCGAAGTCCGGATAGTAGCTTCGCCCGTGATAGGCAATGTTGACGCCGTCACTTCTGTGCAGGCGGATCCAGCGCTTTATCTTTGCCGATTCATCTAGGAGCACCGCCATCTGGCGTTCGGTGTCGGAGTCAAACCACTCGATGGCGACCAGCGACTTGGTCCAGCCTTCATAGGCAACCGGCCCACTGTGGTCGACACGCTCATGGATGTTCATGGTCGTCGGACGATCGTTCAGCCGCCTGACCTCGAGCTGGCGTTCCTCAACCTTGACCTCGTCATCGGAGGGCGTCTTCCGGTAGCGAATGTCGATCGCCGCCCGGATGGCATCCAAAGCCGTGTTGAAAAACGCCGAGAGGCGCCGGGCCGCGTCGTCACCAAGTCCACGGACAAACGCCTCCACCAGGCGGGTTGCCGCATTCTTCTCGGCCGCAGACTGGCGCACCTGGCCAAGGTTGAGGATGGCGGCAACTAGCGCCTCTTCGCCGGCCCCGAGATCCAGTTCGGGCAGAGTTGCCTGAACCTTGTCGGTAGCCGGGACCGGCCGCACGCTAAGCGCTCCGGAGGCGGTAACCACCACCTCCAACTTGGAGCGCCGTAAGGTCTCCTCGGGATTGGCGGCCAGGCTCTGGCCTAGGGACTCGAAGTCCGAGTCGTCAATCACAGAGAGCGAGAAATGACGGGGCTTCGGAACGGTCTTGATGACCGGAACGTAGAACGGCTCTACGTCGCCTCTTATGGAGATGATCTGGTTGATGGCCGAGGTTTCGCGCTCCATCTCCGCCTTGCGGTGGCCGATTTCGGCGATGCGCACGACTGTGCCAGTCACCCCCGGCACAGTGCCAGAGATCGACCGAGTTTCGGACCGGGCCTCGGGGTCGCCAGAGGCCTGCGGCCAAGCCGTCCCCGCAGCGGGGACGGCCGCGTCCACCGGGGCCACACCGGTGACGGGATCCGCCACCCCGCTAGTGCGATCGGTTATCAGCGACGCCACCAGGCTGTCGGCCCTGGCTAGAAGGTCTCTGTAACGGTCATGCGCCAACAGTTCGAGGGTGTCCAGCATCTCGACTCCGGTACGGGTTCCAAATGGAAGGCGCAATCCGCGGCCCAGAGTCTGCTCGGTGAGCACCTGGGATGCCAGGGCGCGAAGAGCACAGATCACGAAGATGTTCTTGACGTCCCAACCCTCTTTGAGCATCGATACGGATACGATCACCCGGACTGGGCTGGTGGGGTCCTCCACCTTGCCAAGTTCCTCAAGGACCTCATCGCCGGCGTCGGAGTGCACGGTCAGCACAGCCTCGGCATAGTTCTCGGGAAAGAGGCCGGGCCGGCGCAGGACCTCAGCTACTTCGTTGGCGTCTTCGATCGACTGGCAGATGACGAACATGACCGGGTTGACCGGCGCAACGCCTGAGACGGTGCAGTACTTGGCAACCGCGCCGGCCTTCGCGTCCAGCAGTGCGACCCCGTCGCGCAGCTGGGTCTCGATATCGGTACGATCGTCGTCGCGACCAACCAAGACCGGCACCTTGACAATCTCGTCGGCAATTGCCTCACCGAGAGTGTAACGGAAGGCGATTTGCTCGGGCGGGGTCTTGGGAGCCACCGTGGCAGTCAGGCCTACCAGCACGGCCGCATCCAGATCGCGCACGGCCTCGGAGAATCTCGCACCGAAATAGGAGTGGTGTTCGTCGGCCAGGACCACCAGGTCGCCGACGCTGCGCAGGTAGTCGTATAGGCCCTGTCCCAAACCCTCCTGGAAATCGCGCACGCGCCGGGAGGTCTTGTCATTGGGCCTGATCAGCTGCTGCACGGTGAAAACGAAGAGCTTGACCGTGCTTGTGTCGCCCAGGGCCGCTTTCACCGCCCCGTTGGCGAAGTCTTCAGTGGTGACGAGCAACGGCGACGTCGATCGGCCACGCACCTCCTTGGGGTGCCCGGGCGTGAAGTTGTTGATGGTCTTGGAGAGAATGGTCCGCGAAGGAGTGACTATGACGAAGTTGCTGGCACCCTGGGCGGCGCAGTAGTCGATGATGGCCGCAGCCACATAGGTCTTGCCAACCGCGGTGGCCAAGTCCAGCACGATCTCGACCG